>NZ_JAMYQW010000001.1:65000-544813 GCF_040321085.1 Mesorhizobium sp. M0522 | reverse complement strand
CCAGACGAGCTGGTGCGTGGTGGGGGGGGCTCGTTGTTGTTAATAACTTAAAGTATAAACCGGGGCAACGCCGGCGGGGGGGGGCGTGGCGGGGGGGGCGGCGGGCTCCGCCCCCGCCGCTCGAATTGTGTTCACGATCGCCTGAAATTCCGTGCCGGCGCTTCGCTGAACTCACGACCACGGACCTTTGGGGCCGGTCGGATTGCGTCCCCAGGGATTGGGTCTCGGCTTGGCCGGCTCAGCCGGCCTCTCGGGCCGCGCGGCCCTGTCCCACGGACCAGACGGCTGCTGCCCGGTCCCTTCCGGCGCCGGCCTTGGCGTCGCGGCCGCTTCGGGTGCGCCGGCCATTTCGCTCGCCATCCTCTGCAACGCGGCGATGCGGTTTTCTGTGCTCGGGTGAGTGGAAAACAAACTGTCCATGCGCTCGCCGGAAAGAGGATTGATGATGAAGAGATGGGCGGTTGCCGGATTGCGCTCGGCATCCGGGTTGCGGATGCGTTCGGCGCCCCGCGCGATCTTGTCAAGTGCCGAGGCGAGCCACAGCGGGTGTCCACAGATTTCGGCACCGCGCCGGTCGGCCTCATATTCGCGGGTGCGGCTCACCGCCATCTGCACGATCATGGCGGCCAGGGGCGCGACTATCATCGCCACCAGCACGCCGACGATGCCAAAGGAATTGTTATTGTCGCGGTTGCCGCCGAAAAAGAAGGCGAAATTGCCGAGCATCGAAATTGCGCCGGCAAAGGTGGCGACGATCGTCATGGTCAGCGTATCGCGGTGCTGCACATGGGCGAGCTCGTGTGCCATCACCGCCGCGACTTCTTCATGCGATAGCCGCTCGAGCAGGCCGGTGCTGGCGGCGACAGCGGCATTTTGCGGATTGCGGCCGGTGGCGAAGGCATTGGGCTGCGGATTGTCGATGAGATAGGTTCTCGGCATCGGCAGGCCGGCACGTTGCGCGAGACCCTTCACGATGGCGTAATATTCAGGCGCGTTGCGTTCGTCGACTTCGATCGCACGGTGCATCGACAGCACCATCTTGTCGGCGTTCCAATAGCTGAACAAATTGGTGCCGGCGGCGATCAGCAACGCGATCATCATGCCGCCGGATCCGCCGATGAGATAGCCGACACCCATGAACAGGGCCGTCATTGCGGCCAAAAGCATGGCGGTGCGAAGGGTGTTCATCGTCTGCTCCGTTCTGGCCCAACAAAGGGGTCGATCCTTGTGGGCCCATCGCTATATGATGGGAAACAGCGGTTCCCGTTTCAATCGGGGCCTGTTTCAATCTAGCGGAAGATCGCATGATCGACAAAACCAGCCAAACGCATGCTAACGGCTCGCCGCAAAAGCCGCTGACCCCGGCAGCCAGGCGCGCCTTGGTCGAGGCCGAGGCCCGGCGGGAGAAATATCGCGAGCAGGAAGCCACGCTGCCGAGGGAGATGGGCGGGCGCGGCGGCAAGGAGCCTGGCCGCTATGGCGACTGGGAGGTCAAGGGCCTGACCAGCGACTTTTAGCCCAGGCAGGGTGCTAGTCAAACAGGCAGCGCGGCCCGCTCCACTCCGATGGCAATCCAGCCGCTGGAATCGACGGCGATGCCGATCGCGTCATAGCCGGCGATGGTGGCATGCGGCGTCTCCAACGGATGCCGGTGCGTGGCGCTGATCACCACGACCGCAGCGCCCGCGGCTTCGGCCGCCGCTATGCCGGCCGGCGCGTCCTCGAAGACGAGGCAGTCGCCCACATCGACGCCGAGCCGTTCGGCCGCCAGCCGGAAGCAGTCGGGCGCCGGCTTGCCGCGCGATACATCCTCCGCCGCAACAATCACGGCGGGAGCCGGAATACCCGCGGCCTGCAGGCGCAGCAGGGCGAGCTCGCGCGGTGCCGAAGTGGCGATCGCCCAGCTTCCAGGCGGCAGCGACGCCAGGAAGGCCGCGGCGCCGGCAATCGGGCGAATGCCCTCGACATCGGCCGCCTCGGCCTGCAAAAGCGAATCGGCTTCGCGGGCAGGATCGACGCCTGGGAGCGCCAGCCGGCCGATGGTCTCGATCGCCCGCACGCCGTGGATGGTCGGCAGGAATGCGGCGACGTCAAGACCTTGCCGATGCGCCCACGCTGCCCAGACCCTTTCCGCTGCGGCGATCGAATTGAGAATCGTGCCGTCCATATCGAACAGGAAGGCCGCGAATTTTCTGCCTGCAAACATCGGTTTCCCGGGGTCATCTTGGAGGGATTATTTCGAAAGACGCGTGTCAATCGACCGTAACGTTGCCGCGTCCGTATGGGAAGCCGCGAGGCGTCGTTTTTGACGACCACAAGGAACCGCCACGCACTGTCCCGCGTTGATCGGCACTATCTTCCATGACGATCGCAGGGGAGGGCGATGCTGATTCGGCTCGGCTATGAAATTGCCATTGAATGCGTTGCAGCAACGCCGGTCGTTTCATTGCTCGATATCCACGGGGATCGCCAGGCCGACATCAAGCGGCAGACGCGCGTGCTGACCTCGCCGTCGGTCCCGACCAGGGTCTACCACGACCTTTTCGGCAATAGCTGCCGCCGCTTCACGGCGCCGGCCGGAAGCTTTCGCATCCTTTATGACGCGGTGGTCGAGGACAGCGGCGAGACGGACGAAGTCAACACGCTGGCGAGAGAAGTCCCGGTTGCCGAATTGCCGGACGAGGTGCTCGGCTATCTGCTCGGCAGCCGTTACTGCGAGACCGACCATCTCGGCGACCTGGCCTGGCAACTTTTCGGCCAGCTTCCACCGGGCTGGGCGCGGGTGCAGGCCATCGTCGACTATGTCCACAACCGCCTGTCCTTCGGCTACGGCTATGCGCGCTCGACCCGCACGGCGGCGCAGGCGCATGAGGAACGCGTCGGCGTCTGCCGCGACTTTGCCCATCTGGCGATCACGCTCTGCCGCTGCATGAACATCCCGGCCCGCTACGTGAACGGCTATCTCGGCGATATCGGCGTGCCCGCCGATCCGGCGCCGATGGATTTCTCGGCGTGGGTGGAAGTGTTCCTCGACGGCAGGTGGTACACTTTCGATCCTCGCCACAATGTGCCGAGGATCGGCCGCGTCGTCATCGCCCGCGGCCGCGACGCCACCGACGTGCCGCTGCTGCACAGTTTTGGCCCGCATCGGCTCACCCTGTTCAAGGTCTGGACGCACGAGCAGGAAGGTAATCTGTTCAAGCCGCCTTGTCGTGGCGTCGACAAGACGGTCAGCGCACGGATGCTGGCCTAGTCTTTCGGGACACATTCACAGTCCGTGTTTCCATTTCCCGCCACCGCGATCGTGCTGAACCGGTTCGATACATCTCGTCTGTACCGGATTGGGACGCAGTCCAGTCGTCCTGAATTGCGAGCCTGTTCGTGGTAAGCGCTTTGTCGACAAAGCCGTGCCGGCGCAGCTTTCGTTTACCCTCTGTTTACCCTGCCGCCGCTCGAAACCGTTTGGAAACAATGACCTGATCGCGGGCCGGTCGCTTTCCCGGGCCTGGCGGCGCGATCCGGCCGGATTCCTGCAATGCGCGTTCGGACAGCTGCAGGCTGTAGCGAATGGAGGCGGAAGGAATGCGGCGTTTCGGGGGTCTTGTTCAGACGATCGGCGGCTTTGCCGGGGATCGCAGCGGAAATTTCGCGGTCCTGTTTGGGATAATCGGCTCAGTGCTGGCACTGAGTGTCGGCTTTGCGGTCAACGTGTCCCAACTCTACAATGTAAAATCGAGCCTGCAAGGCGTGGTCGATGCAGCGGTCACCTCGACGGCCCGCGACCTGACAACCGGCGTCATCAGCGAGGCCGACGCCAGCAAATCGGTGCAGGCCTTTCTCGATGCCAACAGCACGGCGGGTATCCTCCAGGACAACCAGATCGTCCTCGACAATCTGGTTGTCGACAGGACAGCCAAGACTGTCCAGGCGGACGTCCATGTCAACGTCAACTACTATTTCCCGCTTTTCAGCACGGGTGGCATGCAACGCGTCCCCGCATCGACGACGGCGCTCTATTCGGACAAGCAGATCGAAGTCGCGATGATGCTGGACGTGACCGGGTCGATGGCCGGCCAGAAAATCATCGATCTGCGGGCGGCCGCGGCGAATGCTGTCGACAGCTTCCTGGGCGGCCAGGACCCCTCCAAGCCACGTGTGCGGGTTGCCATCGTGCCTTATGCCAATTCGGTGAATGCCGGTACACTTGCCGCCAGCAGCGTCTATGTGGAAACCACCGCCAGTCAACGCAAACAGGCGCCGGCCAATGACGCCGTGCAGTATGTCTCGGGCTTTATCCGTCCCGATAATTGCGCCACCGAGCGCAAGGGGACCTATCAGTATTCGGATGCGGGCCCCGACGTCAGCATGGTCAATCGCGACTACCTGCTGTCATCCTTCGCCTGGCAGACCGGCACCGCCGCCTGCCCGATCGCCGCGCTGATGCCGCTGACAGCGGATGCGACGGCGCTCAAGACGGTCATCAAGAATTTCGTCGCCTCCGGCGGCACCGCCGGCCATATCGGCGTGCAGTGGACCTGGTACATGCTTTCGGAAAACTGGGGCAGTGTGATGAAAGCCTCGGAACGGCCGGCCAAGATGGATCCAAAGAAGGTTGCCAAGATCGCGATCCTGATGACCGATGGCGAATTCAACCTGTCCTACTTCGATGCGAGCACGGTCAGCGACGTCTACAATGACGCCGGCAAGGAGCCGACCCGCACGGCCGCCAAGAAACTTTGCGCTGCCATGCGCGACAAGGGCATCGAGGTCTTCACCATTGGGTTTGACCTAAACGAAACGAATGCCAAGGCGACGCTCCAGGATTGCGCGAGCCCGGACACCGCCAAGATCAAGCACTTTTATCAGGCGGCCAATGGAACGGAACTCAACCAGGCTTTCCAGGATATAGCGCGCAACGTCGAGATGTTAACCGTAACCAAATAGGGGACAACAGCCCAAAAAGGAAAGGCCGCCGCTTCTCGCGAAGCCGGCGGCCTTCCGTGTTTCCGTCCATGGCGCGGCTCCTGGCGGCGACCCTGGTCGCCAGCCGCGCATCTCGCGCCTTAGCGGGAAGACTGCTTCCCGAAAGTGCGATCCGCTGAGGCCACGTTCTGGAAAACGAAATCACTCGACATCGGATCACCTCCTTTCGATTTGTTGAACACTCCCTCATGATGGGGTGTCATCCGGCAAATGGCAAGGCGCGGCACCCGAAAATCCTGAACAAGCCTGCTTGTGCACTCGGGCGGCTTGCGGCCGGCCGATCGGGCAGGCAAGATCGAGCCGCTATTGTTCCGGGCCACTATTTTGCCGGGTAAGGGAGGACGGGATGGAGGCAGCCGAGAGAGCGGCCCGGATTGTTCGGACGGTCATCGAGACGCTGAAGCCGGGTTTTGCGGTGAGGCTGTGGACAGGCGAGCGGATCGGCCCGGCTGCCGGCCCGGTGCTCACCATCAACGACCAGGACATCGTCTGGCAGATCGTACGTCGGCCCTCTTTATCGACGCTGATCGAGATGTGGATTGCCAAGGCGGTCGACGTCGAAGACGGATCGCTGTTCGATTTCTACGCCTTGCCCACGCACGGCAAGCTCAGGACGAAGCTCAAGACATTGCCGAAGCTGGCGATCCTGCGCGACCTGCCGGCGGTGCTGTTTTCGCGAAAACAGATGACGACGCGAACCGATCTTTCCGGCCGCAATCCTTTCGTCAGCGGTTCGAGCAAGGAGGCGATCGAGCATCATTACGACATTTCCAACGCATTCTACCGGCTCTTCCTCGACGAGCGCATGGTCTATAGCTGCGGCTACTTCAAGGATTTCGCCAACGATATCGATCAGGCCCAGAGAGACAAGCTCGACCATATCTGCCGCAAGCTTCGGCTGAAGCCCGGCGATAGATTGCTCGACATCGGCTGCGGCTGGGGAGCGATGCTCATCCATGCGGTGAAGAATTATGGCGTCGTCGGCCACGGCGTTTCGCTATCGGAAGCACAGACCGAGCTCGCCCGTGAACGCATCCGCGCCGAGGGGCTGGAGGACCGCATCACCATCGAGATAAAGTCCTATGCCGAGCTGTCCGGCTCCTTCGACAAGATCTCGTCGATCGGCATGTTCGAGCATCTGGGGCTTGCCAACCATGCGGCCTATTTCTCGAGGATCCATCGCCTGCTCAAGCCGGGCGGCATCTATCTGCACCACGCCATCACCCGGCGCGACAAGGGCAGCTTGAAGAAGACGCTGCGCAAGGGGCCGGAATTCAAGGCGCTGATCAAATACATTTTTCCGGGCGGCGAACTCGACACGATCGGCATGACGCTCGGCAATCTCGAGGCCCACGGCTTCCTCGTCTACGACGTCGAAAATTTGCGCGAGCACTATGCGCGCACCTGCAGGCTATGGGCCGAGCGCCTCCACGCACGCTTCGACGAAGCTATCGCCGAGGTCGGCGAAGCCAAGGCGCGGCTCTGGCTGCTTTATCTCACCGGCTGCTCGATTACCTTCGAACGCGCCTCGGCGCAGGTTTTCCAGACCGTCGCCACAAGGCGCGCGCGTGGGCCGAGCGGCCTGCCGCCGACGCGGGCGGATTTGTACCGATAGCTACAGGAGGCGCATCGTGGCGCCGATCTCGACGCGGGCCGGTCGATCGACGGTGCAGTAGACGCCGAGGTTATGGGCGTTGTGGCGGACCAGGCTGCGCAGGATTGCCGGGTCGTGGTCGAACCCGTCCTGGCCAATGATGGTGAAGCCGCAGCGGCGGCACGGCTCGGAGATGGTCAGGAGCAGGTCGCCGATCGCCAGCTTGCGCCCGATCCATTCCGTCTCGGGGAACGACCCCTCGACCTCCGGCACATCGACGACGATGTTGGGGCGGAAGCGGCGCGCGTCGGCGGTGCCCTTTGGATGCAGCACTTTCAAACGCGCCAGTGAGGCGGTGGTCAGCAGATGAATAGGGGCTTTGACGTAGCGTTCCGTCAGCAGAGGGCCGGCGTAATCCGGAGCCGCATTTTCCCGACGGAACGGCCGGATGGAAGCCGCAAAGCCGAGATAGGCGCAAATGGCGCGATCACTTTGCGCGCCAGGTGCCGAAAGCCAGCGTCCGTCGGGGATGGCGACCTCCAGCCTGCCGGCCTGCGACAGCCGGGTGCGGATGCGGGGCACCTTGTGCCATTTCGCTTCGCGGTCGGGCCGTGCGATTTCATCGGTCGAGGTATCGACAAGACCAAACAGGCGGTCGCCTTCGACGGTATGCCGGTCGACGGAGATCGCCTGCTGAAACTCGCCGGCGAGCGAGCTCGCGGGATAGCGCCAAAGCTCGGTGACGGCGCCCAATGCGGGTTGCATCAGCCCTTCTTGTTTTGCCGGTTGGCGATAAGGTCGTCGACGACCGCCGGATCGGCCAGCGTCGAGGTATCGCCGAGCGCGGCAAAATCATCCTCGGCGATCTTGCGCAGGATGCGTCGCATGATCTTGCCGGAACGGGTCTTCGGCAGGCCGGGCGCGAACTGGATCTTGTCGGGCGAAGCGATGGCGCCGATCTCCTTGCGGACATGGGCGACGAGTTCCTGGCGCAATTCCTCGCTTGGCGTTTCGCCGGCCATCAGCGTGACATAGCAGTAGATGCCCTGGCCCTTGATATCGTGCGGGTAGCCGACGACGGCGGCCTCCGAGACCTTCTCATGCGAAACCAGCGCCGATTCGACCTCGGCGGTGCCCATGCGGTGGCCGGAGACGTTGATGACGTCGTCGACGCGGCCGGTGATCCAGTAGTAGCCGTCAGCATCGCGGCGGCAGCCGTCGCCGGTGAAGTATCTGCCCTTGTAGGTCGAGAAATAGGTCTGCACGAAGCGGTCGTGATCGCCATAGACGGTGCGTGTCTGGCCCGGCCATGAGTCGGCAATACAAAGATTGCCGCTGGCTTCGCCTTCGAGCACCTTGCCGTCGGTATCGACCAGCTGCGGCTTGACGCCAAAGAAGGGCCGCGTCGCTGAACCCGCCTTGAGGTGGGTGGCGCCCGGAACCGGCGTGATCATGATGCCGCCCGTCTCGGTCTGCCACCAGGTATCGACGATCGGCACCTTGCCGTTGCCTACGACGTTGAAATACCACTCCCAGGCTTCCGGATTGATCGGCTCACCGACGGTGCCGAGCACGCGCAGCGACTTGCGCGACGTTTTGGTGACATGGGCATCGCCGGCGCCCATCAGCGCGCGCAACGCCGTCGGCGCCGTGTAGAAGATGTTGACCTTGTGCTTGTCGATCACGTCCCAGAAACGCGACTGCGACGGGTAGTTCGGCACGCCTTCGAACATCAGCGTGGTGGCGCCGTTGGCGAGCGGCCCGTAGACGATGTAGCTGTGGCCGGTGACCCAGCCGACATCGGCGGTGCACCAGTAGATATCGCCGTCATGATAGTCGAAGACATATTGGTGGGTCATCGAGACATAGACGAGATAGCCGGCGGTGGTGTGCAGCACACCTTTCGGCTTGCCGGTCGAGCCGGATGTGTAGAGGATGAACAACGGGTCCTCGGCGTTCATCTTCTCGGGCTTGCATTCGGCCTTAACCGTCGCGACCTCGTCATGGTACCAGACGTCGCGCCCGGCGGCCCAGCCGGTCTTGCCGCCAGTGCGGCGCACTACCAAGACCTTTTCGACTTTCGTTCCGGCCTTGGCGGCGATCTCGATCGCCTTGTCCGTGTTCTCCTTTAGCGGGATCGGCTTGCCGCCGCGCAGGCCTTCGTCGGCGGTGATGACGAAGGTCGACTTGCAGTCATCGATGCGTCCGGCCAGCGCATCCGGCGAAAAGCCGCCGAAGACGACCGAATGAATGGCGCCGATGCGCGTGCAGGCGAGCATCGCATAAGCGGCCTCCGGGATCATCGGCATGTAGATGGTTACGCGGTCGCCCTTCTTGACGCCGTGCTTTTTCATCACATTGGCGAGGCGGCAGACATGCGCGTAAAGCTCGTTATAGGTGATCTTCCTGTCGTCGTAGGGATTGTCGCCTTCCCAGATGATGGCGGTCTGTTCGCCGCGCTTCTTCAGATGCCGGTCGATGCAGTTCCAGGAAACGTTGGTCTGGCCATCCTCGAACCATTTGATTGAGACCTGGCCGTCGAAGGACGTGTTCTTGACCTTGCTGTACGGCTTGAACCAGTCGATGCGCTTGCCGTGCTTGCCCCAGAACTTGTCCGGGTTCTTGACGCTGTCGGCGTACCATTTCAGGTAGGTGTCATTGTCAATCAGCGCGTTCTTCTTCCACGCCGGCTGGACGCGATGGACATGAACATCGGACATTTCTTCGCCTTCCTCCCCAAAACCAAACCGCCGGCTTGACCGCCGGCAGGATCGCAGCGATGCGGCCGCGAATTCGCGCGCATTATTAACAGTTCGGCCGCGACGGCAACATTAGACGTTGGATTCGCGCGGCGGGATGCCGCAGGCGCCTTACCAGGCGGTGTCAGCACTCTCGTGAGTCGGCTGCTAAGCGCATGTTTTTGCGGAAGTAATCTGGTTCGATCATAGAAATATCAATAGACGATTAAGCAAATGGGGTGCACAATTTCAGCCTGGGAGGAAGGAATCAACCAGGGGACCGCAATGCGCGACCATTCCGAAATGGACCTGATGCTCAAGGGCTATGGCTTGACCACGGCCAAGATTCTTTATCACTTTCCAGATCATCCGCATCTGCTGCAGAGCTTCATCTGGCAGGATTACGACATCGCCCCGAAATTTCCCGTGCTGATCCGTTTCATCGAGTTCTGGAAGGCCAAGCTCGAAGGCCCGCTGCATTCGGTCAGCTACACGCACCAGAAGCTGATCGCGCCGAACGAATGGCGCAAGGTCGACGGCGAGTTCGTTCTGCATTAGCCGGGCGGGCGGCAGCCTGGGAGCCGCCGCCCAGCTTTTGGAGCGTCAGACTGCGGGCGGGTTCAGCCGGGCAAAACCCTCCTGCCGGCGATAGGGAAAATACGGATAGGGTGCGGTGACCTCACTTGCCGTGTCGAGCTTCTTCATCTGCTCGGCTGTCAACGACCAGCCGACGGCGCCGAGATTCTGGCGCAACTGCTCCTCGTTGCGCGCGCCGACGATGACGGAGGCGACGGTCGGCCGCTGCAGCAGCCAATTGATGGCGATCTGCGGTATGGTCTTGCCGGTTTCCTCGGCGACAACATCAAGCGCGTCGACGACCCGATAGAGATGCTCATCCTCGACGGGCGGTCCGAAGCTTGCCGTGTCGTGCAGCCGGCTTTTCTCAGGCAGCTTCTGGCCACGGCGGATCTTGCCGGTCAGGCGGCCCCAGCCGAGCGGGCTCCACACCAGCGCACCGACACCCTGGTCGAGGCCGAGCGGCATCAACTCCCATTCATAGTCGCGTCCGACCAGCGAGTAATAGACCTGATGGGCGACGTATCGGGGATAGCCGTATCTGCCCGCCAGGCCGAGCGATTTCATCACTTGCCAGCCGGAAAAATTGGAGACGCCGACATAACGCAGTTTGCCGGCGCGCACGAGACTGTCCAGTGTCGACAGCACCTCCTCGATCGGTGTTGCTGCGTCGAAGGCGTGCAGTTGCAGCAGGTCGATGTAGTCGGTGCCAAGGCGCCCCAGCGCGTCTTCGACGGCCTTGATCAGGCGTGAACGTGACGATCCGGCATCGTTGGGACCGTCGCCCATCGGCAGCGAGGTCTTGGTCGAGATCAGCACGGCGTCGCGGCGGCCCTTGATGGCAGCGCCGAGCACTTGTTCGGAAGCGCCATTCGAATAGACGTCGGCGGTGTCGAACAGGTTGACGCCGGCCTCAAGGCAGATGTCGACCAGCCGCCGTGCTTCCGTCGCATCGCTGTTGCCCCAGGCGCCGAACAGCGGGCCTGAACCGCCGAAGGTTCCAGCGCCGAACGAGAGCGCCGGGACCTTCAGGCCTGATGCGCCAAGATTTCGATAATCCATGGGTTTGCTCCTTGTGGAAGGATGGCTGTTTCAAAGATTGGTTGAGGTTTGCCGTTCTATGACCGCGCGATTTCCGGTGTGGCGAGGACAGGATCTCGGTCGAGGCGCAGCGCAAACGCCGCCACGGCAAGCGCTGAAAGCGGCAACAGGGCCGCGACCCAGGTGACGGCATCGAGGCCGGGACCATGGGCGATGACCACGCCGCCGAGCCAGGCGCCGGCAGCATTGCCGAGGTTGAAGGCGGCGATGTTGAAGGATGAGGCGAGGCTCTGGCCGGCGCCTTGTGCCTTCTGCAACACCCATAACTGTAGCGGCGCGACGGTGGCGAAGGCGGCGGCGCCGAGCAGGCCGACATAGATAACGGCCATGACCTGGCTGTGCAGGGCGAAGGTCATGGTGCCGAGCACCATCGCCAGGACGACGAGACTGCCGAGAACGGACGGTACCAACCAGCGGTCGGCGAACTTGCCGCCGGCGAGGTTGCCGGCAATGAGGCCGCCGCCGAAGACCAGCAGGATCGGCGACACCGCTGCTTCATCAAAACCGGTGATCTCGGTCAGCAACGGGGCGATGTAGGTGAAGACGGCGAAGACGCCGGCATAGCCAAGCACGGTGGTAGCAAAGCCAAGCAGGACCGGCGTGCGGCCGAGCACGGCGAGATCGGCGCGCAAATTGCTCTTCTCAGGCTCTGTTCGGCTGCCCGGCACCAGCAGCAGAATGATGGTAAAGGCGGCGATGCCGACCAGGGTCACCGCCCAGAAGGTCGCGCGCCAGCCGAAGGCTTGGCCGAGCCATGTGCCGAAGGGCACGCCGAGGATGTTGGCGATGGTCAGGCCGGTGAACATCAGGGCGATCGCCGAGGCTTTCTTGTTGGGCGCCACCAGTCCGGTCGCCACGACCGAGCCGACGCCGAAGAAGGTGCCGTGGGCGAAGGCGGTCAGTACGCGCGCACCCATCAGCGTCCAGTAGTCTGGGGCAAGCGCACAAGCGAGGTTGCCCAGCGTGAAGATCGCCATCAGCGCCAGAAGCACGGTTTTGCGCGGCCAACGGCCGGTTGCGATCGTCAGCAGCGGCGCGCCGATGACAACGCCCAGCGCATAGCCGGAAATCAGCTGGCCGGCAGCCGAGATCGAGACGTCGAGATCGGTGCTGACGTCGAGCAGCAGGCCCATGATGACGAATTCGGTGACGCCGATGCCGAACGCACCGGCGGCAAGAGCGTAAAGAGCAAGGGGCATGGCGGTTCCCACTTCGATGACGACCAGTTTTGACGACGGGCGCCGTGTCCTCCCACGCCCCGATCCGGAAGATCGTGCCGCGATGTGCTGTGAACCAGCCTTGCATCGGGCACATCGTCTGTGAAATAGATTCACCAATGGCCAGGCCCGACATCAATCGCTCCGGCGAGATCGAAGTGTTCGTCCGCGTCGTCGAGGCGGGCAGCTTTTCAGCCGCTGCCCGCGCGTTGCGGATGACGCCGTCGGCGGTGAGCAAGCTGATCGCGCGGCTGGAGGCGCGGCTTGGTGCGCGGCTGGTCAGCCGTTCGACGCGCAAGCTGCAACTGACGCCGGAGGGGGCGGCGTTCTTCGACAGCGGCGTGCGCGTCCTGGCCGACATGGCGGCGGCCGAGCGCGAGGCAGCGGCGGGTGCCGCGCCGCGTGGCCGGCTGCGGATCAACAGCTACGTGCCTTTCGGGCAGCATCGGCTGATCCCGCTTTTGCCGCGTTTCCTAGAACGCTACCCCGAAATCTCGGTCGATCTGGTGTTGACCGACGATGTCATCGACCTGATGGAGGAGCGCGCTGACGTCGCCATCCGCGCCGGACCGCTCGGCGAATCACGGCTGGTGGCGCGCAAGCTCGGGCAGAGCCGGGTGGTCGTCGTTGCGGCGCCATCGTATCTCGAAGCGCGTGGCACGCCCAAGACGCCCGCCGATCTCGATCGTCACAACCGGATGGGCTTCCGTTTCGTACGTCACCTCGAGGGCTGGCCTTTTATCGACGCGGCCGGCAAGCCGATCACCCTGTCGATCATCGGAAATACGCTGGTCAGCGACGGCGAGGCGATGCGGCTGATGGCGCTCTCGGGGGCGGGCCTCGCCCGGCTGGCACGCTGGCATGTGGAGGCCGACATTGCCGCCGGCCGGCTTCTGCCGCTGCTGGAAGAGTTCAACCCCGGCGACGAGGAACTCACCCACGCCGTCTATGTCGGCCAAGGCAAGCATCTGCCGGCGCGGGTGCGGGCGTTTTTGGACTTTTTGGTCGAGACGGTCCGGCTGACCTGAGCCCAAAAAAGATCGGGAGCCTGCCGGCTCCCGAAGCATCGAATCGAAGGTGAGATTGAGTTACGTTTTCGGCACAACGGGCGCCGGACGCCGGCCGGCAGCCTGACGTTCCAGCATCCAGCCGGGGTATTCGGCGGGCAGGGCACTGACTTCGTCGAGGCGAACGAGATCATCGGCATCGAGCTTCAACTCGGTGGCTGCAAGGTTCTGTTCCAGCTGCTCCATGCGGCTGGCGCCGATGATGACGCTCATCACGAATGGCTTGGCCAGGACATAGCCGAGCGCCACCGTGGCGACGCTGACGCCGTGCTTGACGGCGATCTCGCGCATGACGGCGACTGCTGCCCAGGCACGGTCCTCATTGACCGGCGGGAAATTGAAGCTGGCGCGGCGGCCCTCGCCATTGCCGGGGGCGCCCGGTCCGTATTTGCCGGAGAGCAGGCCGCCAGCCATCGGCGACCAGACCATCAGCCCGAGCTTCTCCTCGTTGAGCAGCGGCACGATTTCGCGCTCGAGATCGCGGCCGGCGATCGAGTAGTACGACTGCACGGTCTCGAAGCGGGCAAATCCCTTGCGCTCGGCAATACCCAGCGCCTTGGCAACGCGCCAGGCCTGCCAGTTCGAGACGCCGACATAGCGGACCGTGCCGGCGGCAACGAGGTCGTCGAGCGCCCGCAGTGTCTCGTCGATCGGCGTCACCGTGTCGGTGCCGTGCAGCTGGTAGAGATCGATGTGATCGAGCTGCAGCCGCTCGAGGCTGCCTTCGACCGAATCCATGATGTGGCCGCGCGAGGAACCACGCTGGTTCGGGCCCCCGCCCATGGCGCCATGGACCTTGGTGGCGATGATCACGTCCTGTCGGTTGACGCCAAGATTCCTGAGCGACTGGCCGAGAAGCCGTTCCGAGGCGCCGAAGGAATAGACATCCGCCGTGTCGAAGAAATTGACGCCGGCGGCGAGCGAGCGGGCAACGATCTCGTCGACGCCCTTCTGGTCGAGGCTGGCGATCAGGCCCCATTGGGCATTCTCGCCGGCCGCGCCGAACGTCATCGTGCCGAGGCAAAGTTCGGAGACGAACATCCCCGTATTTCCAAGTTGATTGTAACGCATGGGTGGCTCCAGACGGGTTGAGAATAACTCGACCCATATAGGAACGAAACGTTCCGTTTCTATACGCTGGCGCAGTCAATGTCAGCCTGTGGCCTAAGGTCGGCTGCGCCTCATCTGGCGCCGAAAATTGCCGATCCAACCCTGACACTGGTCGCGCCGAAGGCGATCGCGGTTTCGTAGTCGCCGGACATGCCCATGGAGAGCTTGTCGACGCCGGCCTCAAGCCCAAGCTTTTCCAGCAGCGCGAAATGCGGACCGGGGTTCTCGTCGGCCGGCGGAATGCACATCAGCCCTTCGATGGCGAGGGCGTGAACCGAGCGGCAGCGGGCCACGAAGGCGACAGCCTCGCGCGGCTCGATGCCGGCCTTTTGCGGCTCGGAGCCGGTGTTGACCTGGACATAGAGCCTTGGTGACCGGCCTTGCCTGGCGATCTCCTTGGCCAGCTCTGCGGCGATCTTTTCACGGTCGACGGTTTCGATGACATCGAACAATGCCACCGCTTCCTTGGCCTTGTTCGATTGCAGCGGACCGATCAGATGCAGCTCGATGTCGGAAAATGCCTCCTTCAGCACCGGCCATTTCGCTTGTGCTTCCTGGACGCGGTTTTCGCCGAAGACGCGCTGGCCGGCCTCGATAATCGGGCGGATATCGGCGGCGTCGAAGGTTTTCGAGACTGCGACCAGCGTCACCGCTCCGGCCTCACGGCCTGCCTCGCGCTCGGCGGCAGCGATCCTTGCCTTGACCGTGAAAAGCTGTTCGACGGCGCTCGCCATGCCTATATCCTGCCTGTGTTTGGCTTTTCGCCGGATCGCCGCAGTTGACGGGTCCGGCAATCCATGGTGAACACCGCGACGACATTTCCTGAGCCGCCCGGGCATTGTCCGGCGGCTCGCGCATGCTTTTAAGTGAAAAACACCCGATGGCAACCGAACGATACAATCCGCGCGCGTCAGAGCCCAAATGGCAGAACGCCTGGGACGCCAAGAAGCTGTTCGAAGCCGACAATGACGACCCGCGCCCGAAATACTACGTGCTGGAGATGTTCCCGTATCCGTCGGGGCGCATCCATATCGGCCATACCCGCAACTATACGATGGGCGACGTGGTGGCGCGCTACAAGCGGGCCAAGGGTTTCAACGTGCTGCACCCGATGGGCTGGGACGCCTTTGGCATGCCAGCCGAAAACGCGGCGATGCAGAACAAGGTCCATCCCAAGGACTGGACCTATCAGAACATCGCCGCCATGCGCGAGCAGCTCAAGGTCATGGGCCTGTCGCTCGATTGGGCCCGCGAGTTCGCCACCTGCGACGTCGACTACTATCACCGCCAGCAGATGCTGTTCCTCGATTTCGTCGAGAAGGGGCTGGTGACGCGCAAATCCTCCAAGGTCAACTGGGATCCGGAGGACATGACGGTGCTTGCCAACGAGCAGGTCATCGACGGACGCGGCTGGCGCTCAGGCGCGCTGGTGGAACAGCGCGAGCTGACGCAGTGGTTCTTCAAGATCACCGATTACGCGCAGGATCTGCTGGATTCGCTCGACCAACTCGACGACTGGCCGGAAAAAGTGAAGCTGATGCAGGCGAACTGGATCGGCCGTTCGGAAGGGCTGCTGATCCGCTGGCCGCTGGCCAAGCCAGTCGCCGGCGAGCATGAGCTCGAAGTCTATACGACCAGGCCCGACACCATCTTCGGCGCGTCCTTCATGGCGATTGCGGCCGACCATCCGCTGGCCAAAAAGGCCGCCGAGGACAATCCGGCGCTGGCAAAGTTCATCGACGAAGTCCGCCATATGGGCACTTCGGCGGCGGCATTGGAGACGGCCGAGAAGAAGGGTTTCGATACCGGCATTCGCGTTGTCCATCCGTTCGACGAGAGGTGGACGCTGCCCGTCTACGTCGCCAATTTCGTGCTGATGGACTATGGCACCGGCGCCATCTTCGGCTGCCCGGCACATGACCAGCGCGACCTCGACTTCGCCAACAGATACGGCCTTCCGGTCATTCCGGTGGTGATGCCGGAAGGCGAGAATCAAGGAAGCTTCCAGGTCATCGACGAGGCTTATGTCGATGATGGCGCGATGATCAATTCGCGCTTCCTCGACGGCATGAAGCCGGATCAGGCATTCGACGAGGTGGCGAAGCTGCTGGAACAAAGGACCATCGGCAACCGGCCGATGGCCGAGCGCAAGGTGAATTTCCGCCTGCGCGACTGGGGCATTTCGCGCCAGCGCTATTGGGGCTGCCCGATCCCGATGATCCATTGCGAGGATTGCGGCGTGGTGCCGGTGCCGAAGGCCGACCTGCCGGTCAAGCTGCCGGACGACATCGAGTTCGACCGGCCGGGCAATCCGCTCGATCGCCATCCGACATGGCGGCACGTCAAATGCCCGCGTTGCGGCAAGGATGCGCGGCGCGAAACCGACACGATGGACACATTTGTCGATTCTTCTTGGTATTTCGCTCGCTTCACCGCGCCGTGGGCAAACGATCCGACCGATCCCAAGGCCGCGACTGAATGGCTGCCGGTCGACCAGTATATTGGCGGCATTGAGCATGCGATCCTGCATTTGCTCTATTCGCGCTTTTTCACCCGCGCCATGCGCGAGACCGGCCATGTCGATCTCGCCGAGCCGTTCAGGGGCCTGTTCACGCAAGGCATGGTGGTGCACGAGACCTATCGGGTTGGCGGCGCCTCGAACGGCCGCTGGCTTGCGCCTAGCGAGGTCAGGCTGGAAGACGCCGACGGCAAGCGCCGCGCCTTCGAAATCGCCACCGGCGAAGAGGCGGTGATCGGTCCGCTCGAAAAAATGTCGAAGTCGAAGAAGAATACGGTGAGTCCGGAAGAGATCACCGACGGCTACGGCGCCGATACGGCGCGCTGGTTCATGCTGTCGGACTCGCCGCCCGAGCGCGATGTCGAATGGACCGACGAGGGTGCGGCCGGCGCGCATCGCTTCATCCAGCGCATCTGGCGCCTGGTGTCGACGGCTGCCGAATCGCTCGCCGGAGTCCGGCCAGAGGCGGCGAAGGACGGCGAGGCCGGGACAGTGTCCAAGGCCGCGCACAAGATCTTGAAGTCGGTCGGCGAGGATATCGAAAAGCTCGCCTTCAACCGCGCCATCGCCCGCATCTACGAGCTCGCCAATGCCTTGACCGTACCGCTCAACGAGGCGGCAGAGGGCAGGGCCGGTCCGGCGCTGCAAGCGGCCTGCCGTGAGGCCGTCGAGATCCTGGTGCACCTGATCGCGCCGGTCATGCCGCATCTGGCCGAGGAGTGCTGGCAGACGCTCGGCGGCACCGACCTTGTCGCCGAACGGCCCTGGCCGGATTACGATCGCTCGCTTGTCGTCGACGCCGAGATCGTGCTGCCGGTCCAGGTCAACGGCAAGAAACGCGGCGATTTGACAATTGCCCGTGACGCGGATCAAGGTGCGGTCGAAAAGGCGGTTCTGGCTCTCGACTTCGTGCAGAAAGCGCTCGAAGGTAAGGCGCCGCGCAAGGTGATCATAGTGCCGCAGAGGATCGTCAATGTCGTTGCCTGATCCGCGAAAGACAGAGTTGACGCTGCGCCGCGTTGTGCTTTGCGGGCTGCTCGCCTCGGTGGCGCTGGTTTCCGCCTGCACGGTGCGGCCGCTCTATTCGAGCGCGCCGCTGATCGCCGGCTCGCAGGTCGGCGCTGCTGCCGAACTGGCATCGATCTCGGTCAAGCCGGTCAAGACCCGCTACGCCCAGCAGGTCCGCAACAATTTGATCTTCGCGCTCGGCCAGGGCGCCGGCGAGCCGGCTTCGCCGGTCTATTCGCTTGATCTCGGCGTCTCCGAACTCGTCGAATCGGCGGCAATCGAGCAGGTCACGACCGACGAAGACGAGCCGACCGCCGGCACTGTGACGCTGACTGCCAACTATGTGCTCAGCGATGCCAAGACGGGCACGGTCATAGCGAGGGGCAAGCGCTCGATTCCGTCGTCATACGACAGGCCGCGCCAGGAATTCGCGTCATACCGGGCCCAGATCGACGCCGAGAACCGTGCGGCGCGCGAGCTGGCAGATGTGCTGCGGCTGTCGATTGCCCAGGATCTGATCAAGCACGGCAAGCCGGCGGCAAGCTAGGTCTTTCCAGAGTGCGCAATCTGCAAAAAAGGCCGATTGCTCGGCTTTTTTTGTTCGTAGGATAGTCGCTTCAGCCGATCTTCTGCCCGGTCTTTGCCCAGTCGGCGAGGAACAGTTCCAGGCCCTTGTCGGTCAGCGGGTGCTTGACCAGCGCCTTGAGCGTCGCCGGCGGCGCGGTGATGACATCGGCACCGATCAGCGCCGCCTGCTTGACATGGTTCACGGTACGCACCGAAGCGGTCAGGATTTCAGTCTGGAAGTCATAATTGTCGTAGATGGTGCGGATATCGGCAATCAGCTCCATGCCGTCCCAGCCGCTATCGTCGATGCGGCCGACGAAGGGCGAGATGAAGGAGGCGCCGGCCTTGGCGGCGAGCAGCGCCTGGGTGGCCGAGAAGCACAGCGTGACGTTGACCATGCGGCCGTCCGACCGGATGTCCTTGCAGGCTCTCAGGCCGTCGAGCGTCAGCGGCACCTTGATGCAGACATTGTCGGCGATCCTGGCCAGGATCTTGGCCTCCGCCATCATGTCCTTGTATTCGGTGGCGACGACTTCGGCCGAGACTGGGCCCTTGACGATCTCGCAGATCTCTCTTGTGACGTCGGCGATCTTGCCGCCGGATTTCAGGATCAGCGACGGATTGGTGGTTACGCCGTCGAGCAGCCCCAAATCGTTCAGCTCGCGGATTTCCTTGACATCGGCGGTGTCGACAAAAAATTTCATGGCGGTCTCCTGAAGATTTTTCATGTGCACGTCATGCACATTTGGGGTCGGACTTTGATCTAGACCAAAGTCGGGGCAAGGTCACGCCTCATGATCGAAGATTCGCCCTTTGTCGCGGCCGCACCGGTGCTGGTGCCGATGCCCGCCGAGCGCCCCTACACCTATGCCGTGCCGGCTGGCATGCGCGTGGTGCCGGGCTCGATCGTGCGCGTTCCGCTTGGGCCCCGCCAGGTCGCCGGCATCGTCTGGGACGGCGCCGTCGAAAAGGTCGACGCGAAGAAATTGCGGCCGATCGAGCAGGTTTTCGACTGCCCGCCGATCGACCGCGCGATGCGGCGTTTTGTCGATTGGGTGGCGCAGTACACGCTGTCGCCGCCCGGCATGGTGGCGCGCATGCTGCTCAGGGCGCCGGAGGCGTTCGACCCGGAGCCGTGGATCGAAGGGCTGCAGCGCACGTTCGCCAAGCCCGACCGGATGACGGAGGCGAGGACGCGCGTGCTGGAGACGGCCGAAGGCGGACTTGCCTGGACGCGATCCGGCCTGGCGCATGCGGCAGGCGTGTCGTCGACGGTGGTGGACGGGCTGCGGGTGCAGGGCGTATTCCAGACGGTGATGATCCCGCCGCGGCCGGTGGTCGCAGCACCCGATCCCGGCTACGCCGTGCCTTCACTGATGCCCGACCAGAGCGATGCCGCCGAGACGCTGCGCGCCAATGTCGCGACCGGTACATTCGGCGTCACCCTGCTCGACGGTGTAACCGGATCCGGCAAGACGGAGGTCTATTTCGAGGCGGTCGCGGCCGCGCTCGATCGCGGCAAGCAGGTGCTGATCCTGCTGCCGGAAATCGCGCTGACCCACGCCTTCCTCGAACGCTTCCAGGAGCGGTTCGGCGCCAAGCCGGCGGAGTGGCACTCGGACCTGCCGCCAAGGATGCGCGAAAAGGTCTGGCGGCAGGTAGCGGAAGGCGGCGTGCGGGTCGTCGCAGGCGCGCGCTCGGCGCTGTTCCTGCCATTCAGGGAGCTTGGACTGATCGTCGTCGACGAAGAGCACGATCCCGCCTACAAGCAGGAGGATCGCGTCTTTTACAACGCGCGCGACATGGCCGTGGTGCGCAGCCATATCGGCGGCTTTCCGGTCGTGCTCGCCTCGGCGACACCGTCGGTCGAAAGCCGGGTCAATGCCAGCCAGGGCCGCTACAGCAGGGCGGTGCTTTCGGCGCGCTTTGCCGAGGCGGCACTTCCCGATCTCAAGACGATCGACATGCGCCGCGCGCCGCCGGCACGCGGCGGCTTCCTGTCGCCTGTACTGCTCGGCCATATACGGCAGACGCTGGAAAGAAAGGAACAGTCGCTGCTGTTCCTCAACCGGCGCGGCTATGCGCCGCTGACGCTCTGCCGGGTCTGCGGCCACCGCTTCGGCTGTCCGGTCTGCTCGGCCTGGCTGGTCGAGCACCGCTTTCGCGGCCAGCTCGTCTGCCACCACTGCGGGCACAATGAACGCCGGCCCGAAGCCTGTCCGGAATGCGGCACGCTCGATCATCTGGTCGCCTGCGGGCCAGGCGTCGAGCGCATCGCCGAGGAGGTCGTCGCGCATTTCCCCGATGCCCGCACCATCGTCTTGTCGTCCGACCTGATGGGCGGCGTGCGGCGGCTGCGGCTCGAGCTTGAAGCCATCGCCAATGGCGAGGCCGACATCGTCATCGGCACACAACTCGTCGCCAAGGGCCATAATTTCCCCAACATGACGCTGGTCGGTGTGGTCGATGCCGATCTCGGCCTTGCCAATGGCGACCCGCGCGCCGCCGAGCGCACCTTCCAACTGCTCAGCCAGGTGACCGGCCGCGCCGGCCGCACCGGCAAGAAAAGCCTCGGCCTGCTGCAGACCTTCCAACCCGACCACCCGGTGATGCGCGCGATCGTCTCAGGCGATGCCGAGGCCTTCTACGAGCGCGAGATCGCCGAGCGTGAGCGGGCGGGGCTGCCGCCCTTCGGCAGGCTCGCCGGCGTCATCGTCAGCGCGGCGACACGGGCCGAAGCCGAAGGGCACGCCCGTGGCCTGCGTCGCGCCGCGCCGCAGGCCAGCGACCTGTTCGTGCTCGGCCCGGCCGAGGCGCCGCTGTCGTTGATCGGCGGCCGCCATCGCTTTCGCCTGCTGATCCAGGGCGAACGGCGCGCCGACATGCAAGGGTTCATTCGCACCATGCTGGCCGAGGGACCGAAGATAAGGGGCTCGGTGCGAGTCCAGGTCGACATCGACCCGCAGAGCTTTTTGTGAAGGGGCTCAGAGGACAGGCTTCCGTAAATTGCCGATGCCCATCTGGCGTATGTCTCTTGCTTCGTTAGAATGCCCGAAATTTTGAATATCCATTTACGAGGGGACAACATGGAATTTGCGTTTCCGTGGCCGATGAGCCAGGGCGAGTGGCTGGCATGGTCGAGCGCCGTGGTGACCTTGCTGTTCGGCCTGCTGCTGTTCCTGGCGCCAGGATTGGCCTTCCGGATCCTGCGGCTGCAGGTCAGACCGGAGAAGGCAGCGGCGATCGCCGAGGGGCGCGGCCGGATGTCGGGCTTCTATCTCGGCCTCAGCCTGTGCTGCATCCTCCTGGCGCAGCCGCTGCTCTATATGGCGCTCGGCTTCTCCTGGCTGTTCACCGCCTTCGGCCGGCTGCTGTCGATGATGTCGGACGGCGCCAACACGCCGTTCAACTGGGCATCCATCGTCGTCGAGCTGGTGCTGGCGGCGCTGCCTCTGGCCTTCGCCTTCGGCTTTTTGCCCTGAATCAGGGATCAATCCGGGGTTGGTTGCTGAACTCGGCCGGCGGATGCGACAATAGTGCCTGAAAACCATGCCGGACGACGCATTGCGGTCTGAAAATGCCTGTGCTAGACGGCAATCGACTTTCGACCGGGGATAGCGGAAGCCGCGCCTCCGTGCTTGGAAAAATGCAGTAAGGTCAAAGATTTAGCCAGAGTTTTTGCTCGCGCCAACAATCTGCGGCCTGTCAGACAAGAGAAAAGACGGTCCGTGGCCCAATCGTCATCGCCAATCTCAGGTGTCGCAGAACGCTATGCGGGTTCGCTGTTCGAACTCGCGCTGCAGGCCAATTCGGTCGCCAGCGTCGAGGCCGACCTCAATAGGTTCGAAACGATGCTCGAAGGCAGCGCTGACCTTTCGCGGCTGATCAGGAGCCCTGTCTTCTCCAGCGAGGACCAGGCCAAGGCGATCGCCGCGATCGCCGACAAAGCGGGGATCACCGGCCTCACCGGCAATTTCCTGCGCGTCGTTGCCCAGAATCGCCGGCTATTTGCCGTGCCCGGCATGATCAAGGCGTTCCGCCAGATCGCCGCCGAACACCGCGGCGAGACCGCCGCCGAGGTTACCTCGGCGCATGCGCTGACGCCTGCCCAGGAAACCGAGCTGAAGGCAGCGCTGAAAAGTGTCGCCGGCAAGGATGTGGCGATCACGGTCACCGTCGATCCGTCGCTGCTCGGCGGACTGGTGGTCAAGATCGGCTCGCGCCAGATCGATACGTCGCTCAAAACCAAACTCAATTCGCTCAAGCTTGCACTGAAAGAGGTCGGCTGATGGACATCCGCGCCGCGGAAATTTCCGCAATTCTGAAAGACCAGATCAAGAATTTCGGCAAGGAGGCCGAGGTCTCCGAAGTCGGCCAGGTGCTGTCCGTCGGTGACGGTATCGCCCGCGTCTACGGCCTCGACAATGTCCAGGCCGGCGAGATGGTCGAGTTCCCCGGCGGCATCCGCGGCATGGCGCTCAACCTCGAAGCCGACAATGTCGGCGTTGTCATCTTCGGCGCCGACCGCGACATCAAGGAAGGCGACACCGTCAAGCGCACCGGCGCCATCGTCGATGCGCCCGTCGGCATGGGCCTGCTCGGCCGCGTCGTCGACGCGCTCGGCAACCCGATTGATGGCAAAGGCCCGATCCAGGCCACCGAACGCAAGCGCGTCGACGTCAAAGCGCCCGGCATCATCCCGCGCAAATCGGTGAACGAGCCGATGTCGACCGGCCTCAAGGCCATCGACGCGCTGATCCCGGTCGGCCGCGGCCAGCGCGAACTGGTCATCGGCGACCGCCAGACCGGCAAGACCGCGATCATCCTCGACACCATGCTCAACCAGAAATCGGTGCACGACAACGGCCCTGAGAAGGAAAAGCTGTACTGCGTCTATGTCGCCGTCGGCCAGAAGCGCTCGACGGTGGCGCAGTTCGTCAAGGTCCTGGAAGAGCGCGGCGCGCTCGACTATTCGATCATCGTCGCCGCGACCGCCTCCGATCCGGCGCCAATGCAGTTCCTGGCGCCGTTCACCGCCTGCACCATGGGCGAATATTTCCGTGACAACGGCATGCACGCGCTGATCAGCTACGACGACCTGTCGAAGCAGGCCGTCGCCTATCGCCAGATGTCGCTGCTGCTGCGCCGTCCGCCGGGCCGCGAAGCCTATCCCGGCGACGTTTTCTACCTGCACTCGCGCCTGCTCGAGCGCGCCGCCAAGCTCAATGACGAAAACGGCGGTGGGTCGCTGACGGCGCTGCCGATCATCGAAACGCAGGCCAACGACGTGTCGGCCTATATCCCGACCAACGTCATCTCGATCACCGACGGCCAGATCTTCCTGGAAACCAATCTGTTCTTCCAGGGCGTGCGCCCGGCGGTCAATGTCGGCCTTTCGGTGTCGCGCGTCGGCTCCTCGGCGCAGATCAAGGCGATGAAGCAGGTTGCCGGGTCGATCAAGGGCGAGCTCGCGCAGTACCGCGAAATGGCTGCTTTCGCGCAGTTCGGCTCCGATCTCGACGCCGCCACGCAACGCCTGCTCAACCGCGGCTCGCGTCTGACCGAGCTGTTGAAGCAGCCGCAATTCTCGCCGCTCAAAGTCGAGGAGCAGGTCGCGGTGATCTTCGCCGGCGTCAACGGCTATCTCGACAAGCTGGCGGTCAACCAGGTCGGCAAGTTCGAGCATGGTCTGCTGTCGCATATGCGCTCGGCCGGCAAGGACGTGCTCGACGGCATCCGCAAGGAGAAGGCGCTGTCCGACGATCTGCGCGCCAGGCTGAAGGCAGAAATCGACGCCTTCGCCAAGACCTTTGCTTGAGCAGGACGGACGGGATCAGGTTTGAAGCATGCCTTCGTTAAAAGACCTTCGTAACCGTATCGCCTCGGTCAAGGCGACGCAGAAGATCACCAAGGCGATGCAGATGGTCGCCGCGGCGAAGCTGCGTCGCGCGCAGGAAGCGGCGGAAGCGGCGCGTCCCTATTCGGAGCGCATGGGCGCGGTGCTGGCCAATATCACCCAGGCGATCGGCGGCGGCGGCGATGCCCCGGCGCTGATGACCGGCACCGGCAAGGACGACGTGCATCTGCTTGTCGTCTGCACGGCCGAACGCGGTCTGTGCGGCGGTTTCAATTCGCAGATCGCCCGCTTTGCCCGCGACCACATCCGCAAGCTTCTGGCCGACGGCAAGCAGGTCAAGATCATCTGCGTCGGCAAGAAGGGGTTCGACATATTGCGCCGCGACTACGGGGCGCTGATCATCGAGCGTGTCGACCTGCGCGAGGTCAAGACGCTGGGCTTCGTCAATGCCGATGCCATCGCCAAGAAGGTGATCCACCTGTTCAACGAAGGCGGCTTCGACATCTGCACGCTGTTCTATTCGCAGTTCAAGTCGGTGATCAGCCAGATCCCGACGGCGCAGCAAATTGTCCCGGCGGGCGCGCCTGCGGCTGGCGCGGAAGTGAAGGACGGCGGCAGCGCCGTCTACGAATACGAGCCGGAGCCGGGCGAGATCCTCTCCGATCTCATCCCACGCAACATTTCCGTGCAGGTTTTTCGCGCGCTGCTCGAGAATGCTGCCGGCGAGATGGGCGCCAAGATGAGCGCCATGGACAATGCGACGCGCAACGCCGGCGACATGATCAACAAATTGTCGATCACCTACAACCGCCAGCGGCAGGCGCAGATCACCAAGGAATTGATCGAAATCATTTCGGGCGCCGAGGCGCTCTAGGCACGCCCACAAGGAGGTCATCGACCTCAAGCGTGTGAGAAACAAAGAGACGAAAAGGGTAAAGACGATGGCGAAAGCAGCGACCCCGAAGACGGCAGCCCCTAAGGCCGCGGCACCAGCGAAGGCTCCGGCAGCAGCAAAGGCCGCTCCGGCCAAGAAGGCGGCAGCAACCAAGGCCGCCGCTGTGAATACGCCGGCCGCCACCATCAAGAAAACCGGCCTGGCAGGCAAGGTTCGCCAGGTCATCGGCGCCGTTGTCGACGTCCAGTTTGGCGAACATCTGCCGGCGATCCTGAACGCGCTTGAGACGATCAACGTCGGCAATCGCCTGGTGCTAGAGGTGGCCCAGCATCTCGGCGAAAACACCGTGCGCTGCATCGCCATGGACTCGACCGAAGGTCTGGTCCGCGGCCAGGACGTCTATGACACCGGTGCACCGATTACCGTGCCGGTCGGCCCGGGCATGCTCGGCCGCATCATCAACGTCATCGGCGAGCCGGTCGACGAGGCAGGCCCGGTCGACGGCATCGAGATGCGCTCGATCCACCAGCCGGCGCCGACCTATGTCGAGCAGTCGACGGAAGCGCAGATCCTGGTCACCGGCATCAAGGTGCTCGACCTGCTGGCCCCCTATGCCCGCGGCGGCAAGATCGGCCTGTTCGGCGGCGCCGGCGTCGGCAAAACGGTGCTGATCCAGGAACTGATCAACAACGTCGCCAAGGCGCATGGCGGCTTCTCGGTGTTCGCCGGCGTCGGCGAGCGCACCCGCGAAGGCAACGACCTCTATCACGAGTTCATCGAGTCCGGCGTCAACAAGAAGGGCGGCGGCGAAGGCTCCAAGGCCGCGCTCGTCTATGGCCAGATGAACGAGCCGCCGGGCGCCCGCGCCCGCGTCGGCCTGACCGGCTTGACGGTTGCCGAATATTTCCGCGACCAGGGCCAGGACGTGCTGTTCTTCGTAGACAACATCTTCCGCTTCACGCAGGCGGGCTCGGAAGTGTCGGCGCTGCTCGGCCGCATTCCTTCGGCCGTGGGCTACCAGCCGACGCTGGCTACCGACATGGGCGCGCTGCAGGAGCGTATCACCACGACGACCAAGGGTTCGATCACCTCGGTGCAGGCGATCTATGTGCCGGCCGACGACCTGACCGACCCGGCACCGGCGACCTCGTTCGCCCACCTCGACGCGACGACCGTGCTCAACCGCGCGATTTCGGAAAAGGGCATCTATCCGGCCGTCGATCCGCTCGATTCGACCTCGCGCATGCTCGACCCGATGGTTGTCGGCGAAGAGCATTACCAGGTCGCCCGCCAGGTGCAGTCGATCCTTCAGCGTTACAAGTCGCTGCAGGACATCATCGCCATCCTGGGCATGGACGAGCTGTCGGAAGAGGATAAGCAGACCGTGGCCCGCGCCCGCAAGATCGAGCGCTTCCTGTCGCAACCCTTCTTCGTCGCCGAAGTGTTCACCGGCGCACCGGGCAAGCTGGTCGACCTCGCCGACACCATCAAGGGCTTCAAGGGCCTTTGCAACGGCGATTACGACCATCTGCCGGAGGCCGCCTTCTACATGGTCGGCGGCATCGAGGAAGCGGTCGAGAAGGCACAGCGCCTGGCCGCCGAAGCGGCCTGATGGTGAATGGTCAATAGTGAATTGTGAATGGGGAGTAGCGGATAGGAAATCGGGGCTGAGTGAAGGTCATTCTTTCTGACCGTTCACCATTCACCATTCACCAGTCGCTAAACTGATCATGCCTGAAGCTTTCAAATTCGAACTGGTCTCGCCGGAGCGCCTCTTGGTTTCCGAGCAGGTCGAATCCGTCGTCATTCCGGGCGCCGAAGGCGAGATGACTGTCATGGCGCATCACGCGCCGGTCATGACCACAATCAAGCCGGGCGTCGTTACGCTGAAGACCGCGCAAGGCAAGGAAGAGCGCTATGTGGTGTTCGGCGGCTTTGCCGACATCGTTCCGGCCGGCTGCACGCTTCTGGCGGAATCGGCGGTAGCCGTCGGCGACATCGACCGCGCCGACCTTGCCCGCCGCATCCAGGAGGCCAGGGAAGACGCCGCCGACGCCAAGGACGACCAGACCCGCAGCAAGGCCGAGCAGTTCCTCAACCAGCTTACGACGCTTGAAGGTGCGCTGTTGCCGGCTTAACAGGCGCCCCTTGCCTTCTCCCCTTGTGGGAGAAGGTGGATCGGCGCGCAGCGCCGAGACGGTTGAGGGGTGTTGGAAGAACTGAGACGGCGGCGATCCCTGGAGCACCCCTCATCCGACCGAGCTCCGCTCGGCCACCTTCTCCCACAAGGGGAGAAGGGGGCTGGTCACACTGTCAGCGTCTCCACGGCGCGCATCACGCCGCGCAGTTCGGCGAGGCCCTTCAGGCGGCCGATGCAGGAATAGCCGGGGTTCACCTTCTTGCCGATGTCATCGACGATGGCATGGCCATGGTCCGGACGCATCGGCACCTGCCAGTCCGCCCTGCCTGCCGCCTTGCGCCGCCGCTCTTCGCCAATCAGCGCCGACACGACCGCCACCATGTCGGTGTCGCCGTCGAGGTGTTCGGCTTCGTGGAAGGAGCCGTCGGGCTCCTTGGTGACGTTGCGCAGATGGGCGAAATGGATGTTTTCGGCGAAGGCCTTTGCCATTGCCGGCAGATCGTTCTGCGCGCCCGCGCCGTAGGAGCCGGTGCACAGCGTCAGCCCGTTGGCCGGCGAAGCGACCGCGTCGAGCAGCGCGCGGGCATCATTGGCGCTGGAAACGATGCGCGGCAGGCCGAACAACGAAAAGGGCGGATCGTCGGGGTGGATCGCCATCCTGACGCCGGCCTCTTCGGCCACCGGCACGATCTCGCGCAGGAAGGCAAACAGGTTTTCGCGCAGGCCTTCGGTGGAGACGTCCTTGTAGAGGTCGAGGGCGCGGCGGAAGCTTGCCCGATCGAAGATGAATTCGCGCGCCGGCACCCAGCCGATCAGGTTGCGCTCCAGCCTTGCCTTGTCGCTGTCGCTCATCCCTTGCAGTCGCACACGCGCGGCCTCGACGCGGGCCGGTGGGTGATCGGCCTCCGCCCCTTCTCGCTCAAGGATGAAGACGTCATAGGCGCAGAGCTCGACGACATCGAAGCGCAGCGCCGTGCCGCCATGCGGCATCGGGTAATCGAGGTCGGTGCGCGTCCAGTCGGTGATCGCCATGAAATTATAGCAGACGGTATTGATCCCGGCGGCGGCGACGGCGCGGACCGACGCCTTGTAATTGTCGATCAGGCTGCGCCAGTTGCCGCTGCGGGTCTTGATGTCCTCATGGACGACGATGCTCTCGACCACATCCCAGGTCAGGCCTGCTGCCTCGATGTCGGCCTTGCGCCTGGCGATCTCGTCCGCCGGCCAGGCGCGGCCGTCATTGAGGTGATGCAGCGCGCTGACGATGCCGACGGCGCCGGCTTGACGGACATGGGCAAGCGTCACCGGATCGTCCGGCCCGAACCAGCGCCAGGTCTGTCTCATGGCTTCTCACTCCCTATGCCAAGCGCCGCGAAGGCAGCGGCAGGTCCGCCCCGCCGCAGGCGCTTGAGATGGGCTGCCGTCAGATCGATCAGTGTCATGCGGTGGGAATGGTCCTTGGCGAAGCCGGCGAGATCGAATATCGCTGTCACCGTTTCATCAGCCGGCCGGCTGCCGAGCGCCGTAAGCCGAGCGTCGATCGGGTCGGTAAAATGGGCTTCCGGCAAGGTTTTGCCGCGCGCCTCGCAAGCGGTGATCCAGGCCGCCACCACCAGCATGAGATGCGCGGGCGGGTCACCGGCACCCAGCCGATCGAGGGCCGAGGCGACGATGCGCTGCGGCAGCTTCTGGCTGCCGTCATTGGCGATCTGCGCAGTGCGATGGGCGAGCGCGGTGTTCGAATAGCGTTCGGCGAGCTGGGCCGTGTAGCCGGCCGTATCGAGCCCGGCGTCCTGCGGCAGCGTCGGGATGGCCTCGGCCCATAGTCCGTCGACGAATTGCCGGATCGCCGGATTGGCAAAGGCGCGGTCGACCGTGTCGTAGCCGCTGAGCAGGCCGAGATAGGCGATTGCCGAATGCGAACCGTTGAGCAGCCGCAGCTTCATGTCCTCGAAGGGCCCGACGTCGCCGACCATGGTGGCGCCGAACTTTTCCCAGGCCGGCCTGCCAGCCGGGAAATCGTCTTCGACCACCCATTGGCAGAACGGCTCGGTCATCACCGGCCAGGCATCCTCGACGCCGAGCTCGACGGCGATACGCGCCCGGTCGGCGTCGGTAGTCGCCGGCACGATACGGTCGACCATGCTCGACGGAAACGCGACGCCGTCGGCGATGTGTGCGGCGAGCCTGGCATCGCCTGAAGTGGCGAGCCTGGCATCGCCTGAAGTGGCGAGCCTGGCATCGCGCAGTGCGGCGAATTCGACCAGCAGGCGGTGCAGCGTGGCGCCATTGGCCGGAAGGTTGTCGCAGCAGAGCACGGTGAAAGGCTGGATGCCGGCGGCACGGCGGCGCGACAGCGCCTCGGTCAGGAAACCATGCGCCGTCCGTGGCATTTGCGGGTTGGCCAGATCATGGACGATGTCGGGGTGGGTATTGTCGAGGCCGCCGCCGGCTGCCCTCAAATAGGCCTTTTCGGTGATCGTCAGCGTGACGATGCGGGTGCGCGGATCGGTCAGGGCGGCGAGCACCGCAGCCGGATCTTCCGGCGCCACCAGCAGCGACAGGATCGAGCCGACGACGCGCAGCTCTTCGCCGATGCTGCTCCTGATCGCCAGCGTGTAGAGGCCATCCTGCGGCTCCAGTGCGTCGCGCGTGTCAGGACTGCGCAAGGACACGCCGACAATGCCCCAGTCCGCCTCTCCCGCCGCCAGGCAGTCGTCGACATAGGCCGCCTGGTGGGCGCGATGGAAGGCACCGACACCGAGATGGACGATGCCCGGTGCGCCGCCGCCGCGGGCGTAGCGCGGAACCGTGACCGAAGCCGGCAGTGCCTTCAGCGTGCTGTTGGAAAGGCGTCTATTGGTCATTGCGCCACGTGTCTGATCGAGATTGTTGGGTCACTGCTGTCAGGCGGCGTAACACCCGATGCCGTCACGCACAATGGGCAATGGCCGACGAAAAGTCATCATACAACAACCCAGTTTTTGTATGTTGACATTATTTCTTTCCAACCCTACCGATGTCCGGATTGGGAGGATTTGCGTGGCCGCATTGACGGATCCGGATTTGCTGTTTGCCGCCGAGGCGCGCCCGCGTTCGCTGGCCCGTGATCTCTACGCCGCGGTCAAGGACCTGCCGATCGTCAGCCCGCACGGCCACACCGATCCGCGCTGGTATGCGCTCAACGAGGCGTTTCCCGATCCGGCGCAGTTGCTGATCGTGCCGGACCACTACATTTTCCGCATGCTGTTCAGCCAGGGCGTTCGGCTTGAGGAGCTTGGGGTGCCGACGCTTGACGGCTCGCCGGTGGAAACCGACGGCAGAACGATCTGGCGGCGCTTCGCCGAGCATTATTACCTGTTCCGGGGTACGCCGACCCGGCTGTGGTTCGACCATGTGCTTGCCCATCTGTTCGGCATCGACGAGCCGCTGACGGCCGCAACCGCCGACCGCCATTACGATATGATCTCGACCTTGCTGCAGTGGGAGAATTTTCGCCCGCGAGCGCTGTTCGAGCGCTTCAACATTGAAGTCATCGCAACGACCGAAGGCGCGCTCGACGATCTCAGATGGCACCAGATGATCCGCGACAGCGGCTGGGAGGGCCGCGTCATCACCGCCTATCGGCCGGATGCGATCGTCGATCCCGACTTCGAAGGGTTCTCGGCCAATCTCGACCGGCTTGGCGAGATCACCGGGTGCGATACCGGCAATTGGACAGGCTATCTCGAGGCGCACCGCCAGCGGCGCGCCTTCTTCAAGAGTTTCGGTGCGACTTCCTCCGATCACGGCCATCCGACGGCCGAAACCGCCAATCTCTCGGATGCCGCCGCGCAGGAGCTGTTCAACCGCATCCGCCGGGGCTCGGACGACGAGCGCGAGCGAAAGCTGTTCCGCGCCCAGATGCTGACCGAGATGGCCAAGATGAGCCGCGACGACGGGCTGGTCCTGCAGATCCATCCCGGCTCCTGGCGCAATCATTCGCCGGCTATCTTTCACAAGTTCGGCAGGGACAAAGGCTTCGATATTCCGACCCGAACCGACTATGTGACGGCGCTGAAGCCGCTGCTCGACTGCGTCGGGCTGGAGCGCGACCTCACCATCATCCTCTTCACGCTCGACGAGACCAGCTATGCGCGCGAGCTGGCGCCGCTCGCCGGCGTCTACCCGGCATTGAAGCTCGGCCCGGCCTGGTGGTTCCACGACAGCCCCGAAGGCATGCGCCGGTTCCGTGAGATGACCACCGAAACGGCCGGTTTCTACAACACCGTCGGTTTCAACGACGACACCCGCGCCTTTCCATCCATACCGGCCCGCCATGATGTGGCGCGCCGGGTCGATTGCGCATATCTGGCGCGTCTCGTCGCCGAGCATCGGCTCGGCGAGGACGAGGCGCACGAGCTGGCGCAGGAACTTGCCTATACGCTCGCGAAAAAGGCGTACCGGCTCTAACGGCGCTTGCCGCCATCGTTCAAACGGGAGGAAACCAATGCTGCATTTTTCAAGACTGGCGGGAGCTACGCTACTTGCCGCCGCACTGCTGGCCGGATCGGCAAGCGCCCAGACGGTCCTGCGCTCGTCCGACACGCACCCGGACGGCTATCCGACGGTCGAGGCGGTCAAATATTTCGGCGAGCTGGTGAAGGAGCGCACGGCCGGCCGCTATGTGGTCGAGATCTATCCTTCCGCGCAACTCGGCGAGGAAAAGGACACGATCGAGCAGGTGCGTACCGGCGTGATCGATCTCAACCGCGTCTCGATGGCGCCGTTCAACGGGCTCATCCCGGAGACCACCGTGCCCTCGCTGCCCTACATCTTCCGTTCGGAAGAGCATATGCACAAGGTCATGGACGGGGCGATCGGCGACCAGATCGCGGCGGCGTTCGACCAGGTCGGGCTGGTGCTGCTCGCCTTTTACGACGGCGGCTCGCGCTCCTTCTACAATTCGAAGAAGCCGATCAACACCGTGGCCGACATGGCCGGGATGAAGTTCCGCGTCATCCAGTCCGACATCTTCGTCGACATGGTGGCGGCACTCGGCGCCAACGCGACGCCGATGCCGTATGGCGAGGTGTATTCGGCGATCGAGACCGGAGTCATCGACGGCGCGGAGAACAATTTTCCGAGCTACGACACCGCCAAGCATGCGGAAGTCGCCAAGTACTATTCGCTCGACGAGCACACGATGGTGCCGGAAGCCTTTGTCATGGCGAAGTCGAGCTGGGACAAGCTGACGCCGGAAGACCAGGCGATCTTCAAGGCGGCCGCCAAGGAGAGCGTCGCCAAGCAGCGCGAGTTGTGGACCGCCAAGGTCAAGGAATCGCGCGCCAAGGTCGAGGCGGCCGGTTCGCAGATCACGACGCCGGACAAGCAGCCCTTCATCGACGCGATGGGGCCGGTCTACGAGAAGCACGTCAAGGACGACAAGCTGAAGGCCATGGTCGAAGCCATCAAGGCCGTGCAGTGATCAAGCGGCGGCGCGGACATTCCGTGCCGCCATCCTCCTGGGGAGAAAACCGGTGACTTCCAGCCCAAGACCAACACCGCTCCTGTCCGGCGTCGCGCAAGTGATGTCGCGCGTCAGCACGGCGGCGCTGTCGATCGCCGGCATCGGGCTGGTGCTGATGACCGCCTTCGTCGCCTGGCAGGTGTTCGGCCGCTATGTTCTGAACCGCTCGCCGAGCTGGACCGAGCCGGGCTCGGTGATGCTGATGAGCTGGTTCATTTTCCTCGGCGCTGCCGTCGGTGTTCGCGAGAACTACCATCTTGGCTTCGACGTCCTGCTCTACGTGCTGCCGAAAGGCGGCAAGCGCTGGCTGCGGATGATTTCGGATATTGTCGCGCTCGCCTTCGGCATCGGCATGATCTGGTATGGCAGCCAGCTGGTCGCATTGACCTGGGGCTCCGTCTTGCCGTCACTCGGCATATCGGGGGGCTGGGACTATGTCCCGCTTGTCGCGGGAGGCGCGCTCATCGTGCTCTTCACGCTGGAGCGCATCGTGCTTCGCCTCTCCGGCGCGCCGATCGACGATGCCCTCGATGAACTGCCGCCAGCCGAAGTCGCAGCCGAACTCGACACCGCCAACGTGAAGGTCTGACGCCATGGAACTGTGGATTCTCTTCGGCGTCTTCACCCTGCTGATGCTTATCGGCACGCCGATCGCTTTCTGCCTCGGCGTCGCAAGCCTCGCCACCGTCCTCTATATGGGCCTGCCGCCGCTCATCGTGTTCCAGCGCCTGAATTCCGGCATGAGCGTCTTTTCGCTGCTGGCCATTCCGTTTTTCATCTACGCCGGCGACTTGATGGTGCGCGGCGGCATCGCCAGCAAGATCGTTGCCTTCGCCGGCTCGCTCGTCGGCCATTTGCGTGGCGGCCTCGGGCAGGTCAACATTGCAACCGCTACACTGTTCGGCGGCATTTCCGGCTCAGCGGTGGCGGAGGCAGCGGCGGTAGGCGGCCTGATGATCCCGCAGATGAAGGCGCGTGGATATGGAGCGGACTACGCCGTCAACGTCACGTCGATGGCGGCACTGATCGCGCTGCTGCTGCCGCCGTCGCACAACATGATCATCTACTCGATCTCGGCAGGCGGAAAGATCTCGATCGCCGATCTGTTCACGGCCGGTATCATCCCGGGCCTGCTGCTGGCCCTGTCGCTGATGGTCACCGCCTATATCGTGGCGCGCTCCCGCGGCTATCCGACCGAGGCGTTTCCGGGCTTCACCGCGGTCGCGCATCTTTTCGCCGTCGCGGTGCCCGGCCTGCTGCTGATCGCGATCATCTTCGGCGGCGTGCGATCGGGCGTCTTCACCGCCACCGAGAGTTCCTGTATCGCCGTCATCTATGCGCTGCTCGTGACCGTCTTCGTTTACCGGCAGATGACCTGGGAAGGGTTCGTTCATGCCACCCATGGCGCCGTGCGCACCACTGCCATGGTGCTGCTTATCATCGGCATGGCGGCGGCGTTCTCGTGGCTGATGGCCTTCCTGAAAGTGCCGGCAGCGCTCATCGCCTCCATGAATGCGATCTCGGACGATCCGCTGGTCGTGCTTCTGCTGCTCAACCTCTTGATGCTGTTCCTCGGCACGTTCATGGACATGGGGCCGACGATCATCATTTGCACGCCGATCTTCCTGCCCGTGGCGCAGGCCTACGGCGTCGATCCGGTGCATTTCGGCGTCATCATGATCCTCAATTTCGGCATCGGGCTGAACACGCCGCCGGTGGGCGCAGTGCAGTTCGTGGCGTGTGCCGTGGGCAAGATATCCGTCTGGGAATCGATGCGCTCGATCTGGCCATTCTATGGCGCAGGCCTCGTGGTGCTGGCGCTCGTCACTTACATTCCGGCCATTTCGCTATGGCTGCCGAGCGTCTTCAAATAGGGGGTGCGACATGGCATCGGACACTGCCGTCGGGCTCCGCGTCGAACGAAGACCGAAGCTTTCGGAAACCGTCGTCGCGGCGATCCGCAAGCAGCTGCAGGCGGGCGAGATCCAGCCTGGGCAAAAGCTGCCGACCGAGGGCCAGCTGACTGAAACCTTCGGGGTCAGCCGCACCGTAATACGCGAGGCGCTGGCCAAGCTTGCCGCGGACGGCCTGGTCGAGCCGCGCCAAGGCGCCGGCGTTTTCGTCACCGAGCATATCTCGACAGCGTTCGGTGCTCTGACAGCGGAGATGGGCAGCAAGGATTCGATTGCCCTCAACGTGCTCGAAGTCAGGTTGGCGATCGAGATCGAATCCGCCGGGCTCGCCGCCATCCGGCGCAACGCCGCGCAGGAAGCGGCAATCCAGGAAGCCTTCTTCGAGTTCGAACGGCTGCTCCTCAACAGCGAGCCGACTGGACCGGCCGACCTTGCCTTCCACCGCGCAATCGCCAGCGCCACCAACAATCCGTTCTATGTCGAGATGCTCGACGTGCTCGGCCGGCGCGCCATTCCTTGCGATGTGACCTCGCCCTGGTCGACCGAGTTCGCACAGTCCGACGCCTACCAGCGCGGCCTGCAGCGCGAACACCTGATGATCCTCAACGCCATCTCGGCAGGCGATGCCGAAGCGGCGCGGGAGGCGATGCGCGCGCATCTCGGTGCCAGCCAGCAGCGCTATCGCGAGCGCCTGCACGCGCGCCAGATTTTTTATGCCGACTCGGTCAAGGCCGCGGCAACTGAATAAGCAATTGAGGCAGCCCCATGGGACAGCAATGAATCACACCGACAATCATACGGATTTCACCTCCCGCTTCGCCATCGATCCTGTTTCTGCCGCAGCCATGGGAACGGACGAGCTGCGACACAATTTCCTGATCGAGGACTTGTTCCAGCCCGGCCGCATCGGCCTGACCTACACCCATTACGACCGCATGATCGTCGGCGGCGCCGTGCCCGCCGGCGCACCGCTGCCGCTGCAGGCGATCAAGCCGACCGGGACCAAGAATTTTCTCGACCGCCGTGAGATGATCATCGTCAACATCGCCGGTGCAGGCGTCGTCAAAACTGGCGGCCAATCCTACGAGCTGCAGGCGCGCGACATGCTCTATCTCGGCATGGGCACGGATGAGGTATCGTTCGCTGCGACCAATCCGGCAGCGCCGGCTAAGTTCTACCTGCTCAGCGCGCCGGCGCATCAGGGCCACCCCAACCGGCTGATCCGCATCGGCGATGCCAAGCGGCTCGATCTCGGTAGCCAGGCAACCTCCAACGAGCGCTCGATCTTCCAGTTCATTCATGCCGATGGGGTAAAGACCTGTCAGCTTGTCGTCGGCATGACGCAGCTTGCCCCCGGTTCCGTCTGGAACACCATGCCATGCCATGTGCATGACCGGCGCATGGAGGCCTATCTCTATTTCGACCTGCCGGAGGCGGCGCGGGTGGTTCACCTCATGGGCGAGCCGGACGAAACGCGCCATCTCGTCATGCGCAACGAGGAGGCGGTGCTGTCGCCGGGATGGTCGATCCATTCGGGCGCCGGCACCTCCAACTACGCCTTCATCTGGGCGATGGCCGGCGATAATGTCGACTATACCGATGTCGACCTGGTGGCGATGGAGGAGCTCAAGTGAGCGATCTCTCGGCCTTCAGCCTTGCCGGCAAGCGCATCCTCGTCACCGGCGCCAATACCGGCATCGGCCAGGGCATCGCCGTGTCGATCGCCCGCGCAGGCGGCGCGGTCGTCGGCGTCGGCCGGTCGGCGATGGACGAGACGGCGGAGAAGATTGCGGCTGTCGGCGGCCGCTTCGAGGCGGTCCGCTGCGACCTTGGTGATGATGCAGCTGCCCAGGCGATGCTTGACCGCGTCTGGGACGGCACCGGACCGCTCGATGGCCTGGTCAACAATGCGGGCATCATCCGGCGTGCCGATGCGGTCGACCTGACCGAAGCCGACTGGGATGACGTCTTGGGCGTCAATCTGAAGACGGTGTTCTTCCTCAGCCAGAGTTTTGCCAGGCGCGTGCTTGCCGAATCTGGACGGCGTGGCAAGATCGTCAACATCGCTTCGGTGCTGAGCTTTCAGGGCGGCATTCGCGTCGCCTCCTACACCGCCTCCAAACACGGCGTGCTCGGCATCACCCGCCTGCTGGCATGTGAATGGGCGGCAAAGGGCATCAATGTCAACGGCATTGCGCCGGGCTATATCGAGACCAACAACACCGAGGCGCTGCGCACCGATCCCGACCGCAGCGCTTCGATCCTGGCGCGCATTCCGGCCGGCCGCTGGGGCGCGCCGGAAGACATCGGCGACGCAGCCGTCTTCCTGCTGGCGCCAGCGTCCAACTACATGCACGGCGCGGTGGTGCCGGTGGACGGCGGCTGGCTGGCACGATGAACAACAAAAGGTGAGAGTTTGGCGATGACCGGAACCAAAATCTTCTCGCATGCCGGCGAGGCTGCGTGGACGCCGACGCCGGATGGCAACCGCAGGCGCGTGCTCCTGCACACGGATGAGCTGATGATGGTCGAATTCGGTTTCGACAAGGGTGGCGTCGGCGCGCTGCACTCGCACCCGCACGTCCAGGCGAGCTATGTCGCCGAAGGCCGCTTCGAAGTCACCATCGACGGCAGGACCGAAATCCTGGAAGCCGGAAGCAGCTTCATCGTCCCGTCCAACCTTGTCCATGGCGTCAAGGCGCTGGAGGCGGGACGGCTGGTCGACAGCTTTACGCCGCACCGCGCCGATTTCCTCGACTGAGCTGCGGGCCTGAAGATCAGGTAGCCGGTTCTCGGAACAAAAAACCCGCGCCTCCGGAGAGACGCGGGCGTGTTGCCTGGGCGCTTGTGGCGCCGCGGTACTCAAAACATCACCGCAGAACCTGAACCTGCCAAATGATGGTGAAGATAGGATTAACCGCTCCGAAGCGGTGCGATATTCACAGCCAAGGCGAATAGGGGCTGGAACGACGGCCTCATATCGGCCAATGAGAGAGAAGTTCGCCTCAGGCGGTGCCGCGGACAGGACCAGAGGGGTCGATAAATGTTCGAATCTGCTGTCCAGGCAATCACCTGGCGATTCGCCGCGGCATTTCGGCAGGTCGTATCCCCGAAAGTTCTGTAATGCAGGTAGCAGCGAGCATCCCTGCAGAGGATTCCAAACGGCGCGTCCTCAGGGATGTATTCGGCTTCGATGATTTTCGTCTCGGCCAGGCGGCCGTGATGGAGGCGCTGCTGGCCGGGCATCATGTGCTGGCCGTCATGCCGACCGGCGCCGGCAAATCGCTCTGCTACCAGGTCCCGGCGCTGGTGCTGGGCGGGCTCACCATTGTCGTTTCGCCGCTGGTGGCCCTGATGCAGGATCAGGTCGCCGCATTGCGCCTTGCCGGCGTGGCGGCCGATACGATCAATTCCTCGCTCGACCGCGATGCCAATGTCGCTGCATGGCGCCGTGTCGCGGCAGGCCAGACGCGCCTGCTCTATCTTGCACCGGAGCGGCTAATGACGGTGCGAATGCTCGAGGCTTTGACCAAGCTCGATGTCCGGCTGATCGCCATCGACGAGGCACATTGCATCTCCCAATGGGGACCGGCGTTCCGGCGCGAATACGAAGAATTGTCGAGACTACGTGATATCTTCCCGAAAGTGCCGATCATTGCGTTGACGGCGACGGCGGACGAGACGACGCGCACCGACATTGCCGCGCAACTGTTCGACGGGCGCGTCGATACCGTGGTGCTCGGCTTCGACCGGCCGAACATCAAACTAGGCATCGAGCCCAAGCAGGACAGCAAGCGCCAACTGCTCGGCTTCGTGCAGCGCCATGCGGGCCGCAGCGGGATCGTCTATTGCCTGTCACGCAAAAAGACCGAAGAGATGGCGGCGTTCCTCGAGCGGAACGGCGTACGCGCGCTGGCCTATCATGCCGGCATGAGCAAGGACGCGCGTGAAGCGAATCAAAACGCTTTCATGACCTTGTCCGGCGTGGTGATGGTGGCGACCATCGCCTTCGGCATGGGGATCGACAAGCCGGACGTCGCCTATGTCTTCCACACCGACCTGCCGGGCAGCTTGGAGGCCTATTATCAGGAAATCGGGCGGGCGGGCCGCGACGGGCGGGCGGCCGAGGCACATATGCTGTTCGGTCTCGGCGATATACGCATGCGCCGGCTTTTCATCGAAGACGAGGATGCGCCGGCTGAGCACAAAAGGCGCGCGCATGGCCGGCTCGAAACGCTGATCGGTTATTGCGAGACGACGCAGTGCCGGCGTCAGATCCTGCTTGGCTATTTCGGCGAAAACGCCTCGCCTTGCGGCAATTGCGACAACTGCCTTGATCAGGCGCCGCATGCGGATGGCGAGGCGGAGGCGCGGATCATCCTGGCGGCGATCGCACAGACCGGCGAGCGCTTCGGCGTCGCCCATGTCGTCGATGTCCTGCTCGGCCATGAGACCGAGAAGGTCCTGGACAGGAACCACCACAGGCTTGCCAGCTTCGGCACCGGTGTCGCGCATAAAAGGAGTTTCTTGCTGTCGCTGCTCCGCCAACTCGTCGCGGGAGGGTTCCTGACATTGGACTCAGCCGGCCATGGCGGCCTCGCCATTGCCGAGAAGGGCCGTGCGCTGGCTCGGGGCGAGGCCTCATTCCGGTATCGCGTGGACGCGCGCCAGTCATCGCGAGGCAAGATACGCAACATACAGGATACCGCAGCAGGCACGCAAGGTCTGGATTCGGTGCTGCTGGCCGCGCTCAAGGCTGTACGGCTGCGTCTTGCCCGGGAACGCCAGGTGCCGGCCTTCGTGATCTTTTCGGATCGTACACTGATCGATATGGCCGAACGCTGCCCGCGTGATCTGGACGCCTTCGCCGCGGTCAACGGCGTCGGCGCCGCCAAGCTCAAGGATTTCGGCGAGATATTCCTCGGCGCGATCGCTGCGCATCAATCCGGTGTGTCGGCGTGAGGGTAGCCAAAAATCAAACTCGCAATTGCGCGACACTGTAACAGGTTAGTTTGCCAGGCAGCATTTCTTTGCTTTCTTGCCGCTTCCACAGGGACACGGATCATTGCGTCCGACATGGCGCCAAGGATTTGTGACCGGCGCTGTCAATCTCGATAACTCGTCGAGCCAAGTTTGTTCCGGCAAGGGCGATTGCCAATCTTCCTCGCCAAAATACTCAAGGTGGCTGGTCCATTCCAACGCTTCAAGCACGTCGTCGATATAGCCGAGAGCGGCGCGCTCGAATCGATCGATGTCGTTTGGGCTTTGCTCGGCGGCCAGGAGATCGTCTTCGAAATCGCGGCGGTCGATTACCCCTTCGGGGATGCGGCCGTCGTTCCATGCGCTGTGAACAAGTGACGCCAGATCGCGCAAGCCAAGCAGGGCGATCGCCCCCAGCCAGGCGATCCAGGCGAAATCGTCGTCATCGGCCAGCCTCTCGGTGTGGAACCGCTCGAGAAAATCTCGCATTCGGTCACGCTCGATGCGGCCTTCCCAGGTCAGGAAGGTCGCTGCGCCCAAAACTGCATCGCGGACGAATTCATCGACGGAGCGGTCGCTGATCAAGCTGAACAAAGCGCCGGCGTCGCCATCAAATACGCCGGCGACGATACGCGCCATGCTCTCGGTCACCACGTCGCCGAGCAGGTCATCGAGGTCGCGTCCCGGCCGGCGCAGCAGGCGCAACAAGGGCCCGAACGTTCTAGTGTCGCGAGCGCCGCCCAGAATGTAGATGCCTCGCAAGAGCAGCATCTGATCATCCCGCGACAGAGCCTCTCCTTCGGCCGCTCTTGTGACGACGGCACGCAGCGCGGGAGCCGATTCTTCAATCCTCGCTATGCAGTGAATGATTGCGACATCCGGCAATTGCTGCTCGTTTGCCACGGCATGTAGTTGATCTTCTATCGGACCGAGATCGAAGCCGGGCTTGCCCCGGCCAAGGACGGAGTCCAGTTCTTCCTTCTTCATGGCATCCTCGCTGCCGTTCGCGCTTGCCAAATCTACGACAGGCCGGCTGCCTTTCAACAGTTCATCCGCACAAACGGCAAATTCCTGTGCAGAAAGTGCCAGACGGGGCGAGTTCGATCTCGACACAGCTCTATCCTGAACTGACCTGTGGGACGAGGATCGGCCAGCAGCCAAGCAAGCATGAGCGAATATCAATACTACGAGTTTCGGGCGGTCGACCGCCCACTCAGCGAAGCGGATCGCCGGGACTTGCGCGATGTGTCGACGCGGGCGCGGATTACGGCCACGAGCTTCACGAATTTCTACGAGTGGGGCGACTTCAAAGGCGATCCGGTCGCGTTGATGCGGCGTTGGTTCGATCTTCATCTCTATTTGGCGAATTGGGGCACCCACCGGCTGATGATCCGGTTTCCAGCGCGATTAATCGACCGGCAGCGTCTCGAGGGATTCCTGCATGCGGTCGATTGCCTCGAGATCAGCACGTCCGGCGAGAACCTGATCGTCGATATCCTGTGCGAAGAACTGGAACCTGCGGACGATTGGGATAATTGGGACGACGACTCGCACTGGCTCGAAGCACTGGCGCCGCTGCGCGCCGACGTGCTCGGCGGCGATCTGAGGCTTTTCTACCTGCTGTGGCTGAAGGCGGCCGAGATCGGTTCCGTCAAGCCGGACGAGGCGGAGCCTTTGCCGGGGATCGGCCCGATGACGCCCGCGCTCGACGCTTTCGCGCGCTTCTTTCAGCTCGACGCCGACCTCGTCGCTGCGGCGGCCGAGCGTCCCGCCGGCACGACAATGGAATTGTCGCCGGATATGGTCCGGCGTTCAGTCGGCGCCTTGTCCGATCATGAAAAGACGACGCTGCTCGTTCGTCTCGTCGACGGCGATCGGCATGTTGAAAACGAGCTTCGGGCGTTCGTCCGGAATCGCTCGATGTTGAAAGTCTCTGTTGGAAGCCCCATGGCCACTGTTCCCCGCTCGGCCGGCGAACTGCGAGCCCGTGCCGAGGCGATCCGTCAGGCCCGCGAGCGCGCGCAGGAGGAGCAACGAGAGGCTGAAAGAAAACGGCAGGCGGCGGAAGAGGCGCGCGCCCGCCGTATTCGGCTCGATGCGCTCTCGCGGCGCGGCGAAAGCGTCTGGCGTGAGGTGGAGAGCGAGATCGAACGCCGCAACCCTCCCGGCTACGATGAGGCCGCCAGCCTTCTGCTCGACCTCAAGGCAATCGCCGAGGAATGTGGCACGACCCACGATTTTGCTCGCAGGCTGCAGGCGATCCGCGTTCGGCATATCCATAAGAGGCGTTTTATCGAACGGCTAAGAGACGATTAGCACCGGCTTCGTCTCGCCGCGGCAATCGCAGCCTCCTGCTGCCGCAAGCGCTCGATCTTCGCACTCTGGCGGGCAGCCACGGTCGAGGCGACACGCTGCCCTCCCAACAGCCAGCCCGGAATGTTGGTGTGGACGACTTTGCCACGAGCGATGGCTGTCGCCGACATTTCGTCGGCGACCGCGCCTATCGCCACGTTGAGCTCGACGCAACTCATCTTGTCGTATTTCGCAGCATCAAAGGATGCCGGCAAAGGCGATGCGCAACTTCCGACAAACATGAGGCTGCATATCAGAGGCGTGGCCGTGGAGATCGCCTTCATTCCCTTATCAAGCACGTTGATGCCGGACGGGCGGATTTTCGGAGGGTTCTCGATTTAGGGCCGCGAAGCGCTCGCGAGGTTCCGCGTAACTGAAGCATGTGACCTCTACAATACTCTGTGCTGACCGACCTGTTTGTCTTCAAAGAATTCCGAGAGAGCCGCTGCCGTCTTGTCGGGGTGCTCTTCCGGGAAAAAGTGCCCGCCTTGGACAGCGCGTCCTGCCACTCTGTCGGCCCATTTCCTCCAGATGGCCAGCGGCCCGCCTTCTTGCGCATACCAGTTCTCCAGGGCGCCTTCGCCACTCCATAGCGCCAGTAGCGGACAGTCGATGCGACGACCGTTTGCGTGGTCCAACGCGTCATGTTCACGATCGATCGTCGCAGCGGCGCGATACTCTTCGCAGATGGCATGAATATGCGCGGGATCGCGAAGCGCATCAACATAGGCGTTCCTGACCTCTTTGGAGACCATTTTCGCTGACGATCCCCACTGCGTTATTGCATCGTCGACGACAGCATCGGGAGCCGCGCCGATCAGACGCTCCGGTAGGGGCTCCGGCTGGGCAAGAAGGTTCCAGGGCCAGAAGCCAAGCGCCAGTCTGGCATCCGCCCGATCCCATGTTGCGGCGGTGGGGATGATGTCGAGGACGGCGATTTTGAGCACTTTGTCGGGATGGTCCAGCGCCAGGCGATAGGCAACCCGCCCGCCACGATCATGCCCGGCAACCATGAACCGCTCAAAACCCACTTGCTTCATGGCCTGAACCATGTCGCCGGCCATGGCGCGTTTGGCGTATGGGCTATGATCGGCAGAGGAAATCGGACATCCGCTTTGCCCATAGCCTCGAAGGTCGGCGGCGACCACCGTGAAGCGGAGCGCCAAGGCTGCGGCGATATCCCTCCACATCAGATGCGTTTCTGGAAAACCGTGAAGAAGCAGCAGCGGCGGACCGGTGCCTCCGACCCTTGCGAAAATCGTCGTATCGTCCAGTCGTAGGCTGGTGGCTCTGAAACCTGCAAACACCGTCAGCCTCCTCCGCGCCCTTAGGAAAGCTCCCTAAGGGCGCTAACGGCCGCCTGGGGCGAAAACCCCGGCCGCGATGGCCAGGGTTCAAGCCGGCCAGTTGCTAGAATCGAAACCAGACCCAAACGCGCCTGCGGAAGCACCGCCTGCGCCGATAGCCATTTCGCCAGTAAACGCGACAGACCCTTCTCCAAGCGCGCCGGCGGCGCCGGCGCGGCCGGTGCCACCGGCGATGATAGACTGGTTGCAACTCTGCTTGAGTTTCGTCGTCGTCGAAGGTCTCGACATCCGGCGCCTCGAGTTCATCGAGAATGCCGCTTCTGGCAGTTGGAACGCCGGCCACTGCGTTGATTGGCCGAACTGTGCTTGCAAGGGCCGCGGCCCCGGCAATGCCAAACATTCCTGTCAAAAATAGCCGCCGATCCATGGAAACCTCCCAGTCTTCAACCAGCGATAGAACAAGCTAACTATGGGGAGATAGCGCAGTCGGTGCAAACGCCTAGTGCCGCACGGCGATTAGCGGTGGTCCGGTCGGCCGGAGGGTGTTGCCTCGTCCTCGAAGTGGGATGGCTACCTCGATCGACAAACACCCGGAGCTTTCTGAATGGATGACGGGCCGAAAACAATGAAGATCGAATGACGTCTACGCCATAGCCACGCAATTTCACGCTACTCGCGGTGCAAGGAGGCTTGACTGCCATCCTACCAGAAGGTAGGTAAAAGCATGAGCAACTTGTCTACCACCTCTGATGCCATCCTGGCTTGTGCACGTTCACTGATCGTCGCTGGCGGCTATAACGGTTTCAGTTATGCCGACATTGCTGAAGTGGTCGGGATCCGTAAGGCGAGCATCCATCACCATTTCCCAAGCAAGGTCGATCTGGTTCGGACGCTGGTTGCGCAGTATCGCGAAGAAACTGAAGCGGGGATGGCAAATGTCGAACTTCACGAATCCGATCCGCTCGAACAGTTGCGGATCTATGCCGGGTATTGGGAAGCCTGCATCGCGAACGCCAGCGCCCCGTTTTGTATCTGCGCGCTGTTGGCAAGCGAGCTCCCCGTGCTGCCCGAGGAAGTTGGCCTTGAGGTCCGGGCGCATTTCCGCTCGCTGTCGGCTTGGCTGACATCGGTGATGGAGCGCGGTGCGCGGCACGGCCAATTTCGACTGATGAGTACCCCTCGTGCCGAGGCTGAAGCGTTCATGGCGACCGTTCACGGCGCGATGCTTTCGGCACGGGCCTATGGCGATCCGAAGATATTCGCCGTCGTGACGGGCCCGCTCCTGGAGCGGCTCCGCGCTTCCCCCCGGATACGAGCCTAGATCTCAACTAACCATACTAGCAATCACTCTGCGACGTTCGTCGAGAGTCCCTACCTACTAGTCGAAAGGACGATCCAATGACGGTTCACAGTGGCGATCTTTCCCGCGCCAGCCAGGAACAATGGCTCAAGCTCTATTACTTCGCTCGGACGGCGTTCTCGGCTGTCTGGGTGGCGGCTGCCTTTACGATGGGACAGCATTCCGGGGTGGTCGCGGCGGTGTTACTCGTGGCTTATCCTGCATGGGATGCCTTGGCCAATTTTGTCGACGCATCGCGCAGCGGAGGATTGGGACAGAATCGCACCCAGACCATCAACGTCGTGGTCAGTGTGGCGACAACGCTCGCGGTCGTTTTTGCGCTGAAGATGAGCATGAATTGGGTGCTGGGCGTGTTCGGCCTATGGGCGATCCTGTCCGGCCTGCTTCAACTCGGCACCGCCGTCCGCCGTTGGAAGAGCTCTGGTGCGCAGTGGGCGATGGTCCTGAGCGGAGGGCAATCGGCACTGGCAGGCACGTTTTTCATCGCGCAGGCGCGGATGCCGATGCCGCCATCGATCTCCAACGTGGCCGGCTATGCCGCAGTAGGCGCCCTCTACTTCCTTGTTTCGGCGGTGTGGCTGAGCGTGAGCCAATTGCGGCGGAAGGCTGCATAGGCCCGCGATCTTAAGCCATTACCGGCGCGATGAGAGATGCTGTTACCTATGGGTCCGGAATGGACCATTCCGAAGTGGCGGAGAGGGAGGGATTCGAACCCCCGATGGGCTTGCACCCATGCCGCATTTCGAGTGCGGTGCATTCGACCACTCTGCCACCTCTCCGCGGTCATGGTCCGCCGTTGCCGGCGCGGCGCACTAGATAACGGCTGGACAGGCAGGTTACAAGGGCCAATCTGCCCCGGCACCGCAGCTTCTGTCCGTGCTTCCTTGAGGCTCCGGTGGCCGTTGCTCGATATTTGCAAGGACTGGGCTCAACCCGTTCGCAGCTTGCCCGCGGCGCTTGCCTTGACTCAAGCCGAACCTTCGGTTAGGGACAGCGCGCAATCGGCGTGGAGGGATCTTCCGCGCCGCTTGTTTTTTGAACCCGCAGACTGACAAAAAGACGGCCGAACCGCCTGTGGCGGTTCATCAAGGCCGACCGAACAGCGAAAGGCAAAAAATGTTCGCAGTCATCAAAACGGGCGGCAAGCAGTATCGCGTTGCCGCCAACGATCTCCTGAAGATCGAAAAACTCGAAGCCAATGTCGGCGACATCGTCGAGATCGGTAATGTGCTCGCGCATGGCGAAGGCGAAAACGTCACGTTCGGCGCGCCGTTCGTGGATGGTGCGATGGTCACCGCCGAAGTCGTCGAGCAAGGCAAGAACCGCACCGTCATCGCCTTCAAGAAGCGCCGCCGGCAGAATTCGCGCCGCAAGATCGGCCATCGCCAGCTTTTGACCACCGTCAGGATTGCCGAAATCCTGCTGGGTGGCGCCAAGCCGGCGAAGAAGGCCGCCGCCAAGACCGAAGCGAAGGCCGAAGTTGCAGCCAAGACCGAGGCGAAGGCTGAAGCCGCGCCGAAGGCAGCAGCGAAGGCAGAGGCTGCGCCGAAGAAGGAAGCCAAAGCCGAGACGACCGAGGACAAGGCTGCCGAAGCCGCCGCGCCGTTGTTCAAGGCGCCGAAGGGCGAGCCGGACGACCTGACCGTGATCAAGGGCATCGGCCCGGTCGCCGCCGGCCAGCTCAACGAACAGGGCATCACCACCTTTGCCCAGATCGCCAAGCTGTCCGACAAGGACGTCGCCAAGATCGACGAGCACATGCCGTTCAGCGCCGACCAGATCAAGGACTGGCGCGAGCAGGCCAAGGAATTGGCGAAGAAGTAGAACGAACCGGCGCAATCGGCGCCGGATCGGACTTGAAACGGAACGCGAACGCGTTCATAAGATCGTTTAGGCGCCTCGCGGCGCATCGGAGTAGTTAGATGGCACACAAGAAAGCTGGCGGATCGTCGCGCAATGGTCGCGACTCCCATTCCAAGCGGCTCGGCGTGAAGAAGTTCGGTGGCGAAGCCGTGATTCCGGGCAACATCATCATTCGTCAGCGTGGCACGACGTGGCATCCCGGCACCAATGTCGGCATTGGCACGGACCACACGCTGTTTGCGCTCGAAGCTGGCGCAGTCACCTTCAACAAAAAAGCCAATGGCCGAACCTACGTATCGGTGAACCCGATGACGAAGGCAGCGGAGTAGCCGGTTCCGCACGAGAACACCGGCACCCATCTCGGGACCGGTGTCTGGCCAAGCCAGGAAATGGATCAGGGGAGATGGGTTTCCATCTCCCTTTTTTCTTGCCTGGAGGACTGACATGGTTGCCGAAGCGGAAGCGACAGACGACGAAAGTTACACGATAGATTGCCCGGTGCTCGCGACCGAGCGGCTGGTCATGCGTGCCCCGCGTGAAAGCGACATCGAGCAATTGGTGGCGCTCGCCGACAACCGCCATGTCGCGGAAATGCTGGCTCGCATGCCGCATCCCTATGGCGAGGCGGAGGCACGCGCTTTCCTGGCCATGACGGCATCGCGCCGGGCCGGAATCGCCTATGCGTTGACGCTGGCCGGCACCGAGACCTTCGTCGGCTGTGCCGGGCTCAACACTACGGATCGTGGGCTGGAGCTCGGCTACTGGATCGGCGAGCCGTACTGGAAACGCGGCTACGCGACGGAAGCAGCGCACGCACTGGTCGATCTTGCCTTCCAGAGAACCACGATCCAGGTGCTGCACGCCTCGACCCGGGTTATCAATCCGGCCTCGCGCCGGGTCATCCACAAATGCGGCTTCCAGTATGCCGGCCAGGGCATGCTGAACTCGATCGTTGCCGGTCAGGTGCCGGTCGAGCGCTACCGCCTCGATCGCAAGACCTGGACCAGCCTGCGGAACTGGGTGCATTTTTGATGGATGCGGCTCACGTCATCTCGAGCCAGACCGGCAAGTGGTCCGAACCGGCCGCTTGCCGGTCGACCCACAGGCGCCTCAGCGATTTGGCAAGCGAGGCGCTGGTGAAGACGTAGTCGATGCGCTTGTAGCGGCTGGTATCGCCCGGCCGCTTGGGGTCGACCCAGGTGACGAGATCGGCGCCGGCGGCGCCGAGGCGCGTGGCGGCATCGACGGCGAGGTCAGCGGTCACCGGCATGCCGAATTCATGGTCAGCCTGGCCGGCGAGTTCGACATGTTCCGGCGATCCGGCCAGCATGTTGAAGTCGCCCATGACGACGAAGGCTTCGGGACAAGGCAGGTCCGGCAAGCCGATCTCGGCGACGCCGGAGAGCCCGCCGCCCTCGAGCGGGTATTTCAACAGGCGCTGGCGCAGAAAGCGGATCTGGCTCAGCCGTTCAACCGGGCTGCGGTGGTCGAGATGGGTGGAATAGAAGCGGATCGGACCAAGCGGCGTTTCGATCAGCGCCTCCAGCGCGCCGCGCTGGAAGTTCATCGCCTCGACACTGCGGCTGCGCGGCAAAAGGAGATTGCGCGACAGATGGATCGGCGTCCTCGACAGCACCATGTTGCCGAGCTGGAAGGTGGTCGTGATGGCACGGCCGTTCTCCAGGCGCGAGCCGGCGTCGGCCTCGAAATTGCTGCCGTAGACGACGAAATAGTCGGGCAGCGCCTCGCCGAGCTCGGCCACCATGTCGCGGCCGCCATTCTTCGGGTTGGCGCGGGTGACCTCCTGCAGCGCGATCACGTCGGCGCCGCGCACGGCATCGGCGATACGGCCGACATCATAGCGGGCGTCGAGGCCGACGCCGTAGTGGATATTGTAAGTTACCAGCTTCATTCCGACATCTCGCGCTTGGAAGCCGAGGATCGATTTATGGCAAGGGTCAACCAAATGGTACGCGTCCAGAGCTACGCGCGACGTTACAGTAGCAAAAACGGCCCTCGCCCTTCGACCCGCCTTGGTTTAGAGCAATCCCGCAAAGCCAATAGCAGAAACCATACAATCCGATGAAATTTCTCGATCAAGCCAAGGTCTACATCCGCTCCGGCGACGGCGGCGCCGGTTCGGTGTCGTTCCGGCGCGAAAAGTTCATCGAGTTCGGCGGCCCGGACGGCGGCGACGGCGGTCGCGGCGGCGATGTATGGGTCGAGGCGGTCGATGGGCTGAACACGCTGATCGACTATCGTTACCAGCAGCATTTCAAGGCCAAGACCGGGACGCACGGCATGGGCCGCAACATGACCGGCGCCAAGGGTGCCGACGTAACGCTGAAAGTGCCGGCCGGAACACAGGTCTTTGCCGAGGACAATGAGACGCTGATCTGCGATCTGACGGTCGTCGGCCAGCGCTTTCTGTTGGCCAAGGGCGGCAATGGCGGTTTCGGCAACCAGCACTTCAAGACCTCGACCAACCAGGCGCCGCGCCGCGCCAATCCCGGACTGCCGGGCGAAGAGCTCAACATCTGGCTCAGGCTGAAGCTGATCGCCGATGCCGGCCTTGTCGGGCTGCCCAACGCCGGCAAGTCGACCTTCCTGGCGGCGGTCACCGCGGCCAAGCCGAAGATCGCCGACTATCCCTTCACCACGCTGCATCCGGGCCTTGGCGTGGCCCGCATCGACGGTCGCGAATTCGTCATTGCCGATATTCCGGGCCTGATCGAAGGCGCGCATGAAGGTGTCGGCATCGGCGACCGCTTCCTTGGCCATGTCGAGCGCACGCGTGTCCTTCTGCATCTTGTCTCGGCGCAGGAAGAAAATCCGACCAATGCCTACAAGACCGTGCGTGCCGAGCTCGAAGCCTACGGCAATGGGCTGACCGACAAGGTCGAAATCGTCGCGCTTTCCCAGGTCGACATACTCGATGCCGACGCACGCAAGAAAAAGACCGCCTCGCTGAAACGTGCCGCCGGCCGCGCGCCGATGCTGCTTTCGGCGGTCACCGGCGAAGGCGTCGAGGCGGTGTTGCGCGCGCTGATCGCTGTGGTGGCCGATGCACGCGAGGCTGTCGCTGCGCCGGTCGAGACGCGCTGGAACACATAGCCATGGCCGCGCAATCGCTGAAAAATTATCGGCGCATTGCCGTCAAGATCGGCTCGGCGCTGCTTGTCGACCGCACGACGGGCCTGAAGCGCGACTGGCTGGCCTCGCTTGCGGACGACATCGCCGTGCTGGCCAATGGCGGCGCCGAAATTCTCGTCGTGTCTTCGGGCGCGATTGCACTTGGCCGCACCATTCTCGGCCTCGGCAAGCGGGCGCTGAAGCTCGAGGAGAGTCAGGCGGCGGCCGCCGTCGGGCAAATCGCGCTGGCCGGCGCCTGGTCGGATGCGCTCGGCAAGAATGGCTTGAAATCGGGCCAGATCCTGCTGACGCTCGGCGACACCGAAGAGCGCCGCCGCTATCTCAACGCGCGGGCGACGATTTCGACACTGCTCAAGATGAAGGCGGTGCCGGTCATCAACGAGAACGATACGGTGGCCACCTCCGAAATCCGCTATGGCGACAACGACCGGCTGGCGGCGCGCGTCGCCACCATGATGGGCGCCGACCTTTTGGTGCTGCTCTCCGACGTTGACGGGCTCTACACGGCACCGCCGGCGCGTGACCCGCAAGCTCGATTCATTCAGGTCGTCGACCGCATCACCCCCGACATCGAAGCGATGGCGGGTGCCGCTGCTTCGGAATTGTCGCGCGGCGGCATGCGCACCAAGCTCGACGCCGGCAAGATCGCGACCGCCGCCGGCACCGCCATGATCATCACATCGGGCACGCGGCTGTCGCCGCTGCTGGCAATCGAGCGCGGCGAGCGTGCCACCTTCTTCCGGCCGAGCGCCAATCCGGTCAAGGGCTACAAGACCTGGATCGCCGGGCAGCTCGAACCGGCCGGCCGGCTGACCGTCGATGCCGGCGCCATCGGCGCGCTGCTCTCCGGCAAGTCGCTGCTGCCGGCCGGGGTCAAACTGGTCAGCGGCAATTTTGCGCGTGGCGACACGGTGGCGATCCTGTCGCCCGAGGGCCGCGAGATCGCGCGCGGGCTGGTTGCCTATGATGCCGCTGATGCCGTAAGGATCGCTGGCCTGAAGACGGCCGAGATCGAAACCGTGCTCGGCTACGAGGCGCGTTCGGCGATGATCCACCGCGACGATCTTGTGGTGAGCCATGCCGGTGGCGAGCAAGTAGTCGGTGACCAGGTTACATAGCGGAGGATGAGCCATGCTGACGCTGCATGAAAAATCCCGGGATGATACCGTGGCGCTGATGGCCGATATCGGCCGCCGCGCGCGTGCCGCGGCCCGCCCGCTGGCCATAGCTGCGGCCGAGCGCAAGCACGCGGCGCTGATCGGCATGGCTCAGGCGATCCTTCGGCATGAGCAGGACATCCTCGACGCCAATGCCATCGACATCAGAAATGGCAGGGAGGCTGGCCTATCGGCAGCGTCGATGGATCGGCTGAAGCTCGATCCCGCCCGCATCCGCGCCATGGCAGACGGTATCAGCGAGATCGCCGGGTTACGCGATCCGGTCGGCGATGTCATTGCCGCATGGGACCGGCCGAACGGGTTGCATATCGAACGGGTGCGCACGCCGCTCGGCGTCGTCGGCGTCATCTATGAGAGCCGGCCTAACGTGACCGCCGATGCCGGCGCGCTCTGCCTCAAGGCGGGCAATCCGGTGATCCTGCGCGGCGGCTCGGATTCGGCGAATTCTTCCGCCGCTATCCATGCCTGCCTGGTCGAGGGGCTGAAGGCAGCCGGGCTGCCGGAGGATGCCATACAATTGGTGCCGACCACCGATCGCGCCGCCGTCGGCGAAATGCTGAAAGGACTTTCCGGCAATCTCGAGGTCATCATTCCGCGCGGCGGCCGCAGCCTGGTCGAGCGTGTGCAGAACGAGGCACGGGTGCCGGTCTTCGCGCATCTCGAGGGCATCTGCCATCTCTATATCGACCGATCGGCCGATCTCGACATGGCGGTCAAGATCGCGGTCAATGCCAAGATGCGGCGCACCGGGGTGTGCGGTGCTGCCGAGACGCTGCTGGTCGACCGTGCCGCCGCCGGCACGCACCTGGTGCCGATCCTCGAGGCCTTGCGGGCGGCAGGCTGCGAGATCCATGCCGATGCCGAGGCGCTGAGGCTTTATGCCGATGCCCAGCCCGCGACCGATGCAGACTGGGTGACCGAGTATCTCGATGCCATCATTGCGGTGAAGCTGGTCGACGGCATTGGCGGCGCCATCGAGCATATCGAGACGTTTTCCTCGCATCACACCGAGGCGATCATCGCCGAGGACGCCACAGCGGTCGACCGGTTCTTCAACGAGGTCGATTCGGCGATTCTTCTGCACAACGCCTCGACCCAGTTTGCCGATGGCGGTGAGTTCGGCATGGGCGCCGAGATCGGCATCGCCACCGGCAAGATGCATGCACGCGGGCCGGTCGGCGTCGAGCAACTGACCTCGTTCAAATATCGCGTGCGCGGGTCGGGACAGGTGAGGCCTTGAAACTGTTCTCAGTCAGAGCCTGAGACGTGCGCCCAGCCACCCCCCTCTGTCCTGCCGGACCCGGCCCTTCGCTGTCGCTCCGGGCGTTCGTCGTTCGGAAAGCCAAGCAATTGGCTTTCCGTCCGCTACGCGGACCACGCCTCACCCCCCTCAGGGGGGGAGATTGGCTGTCATTTCTGATTTCGCCAATCGGCGGCGTTGCAAGATTTGCGCCTGCGATGAAGCTGACAATCTCCCCCCTTGAGGAGGAGACGCCCGGCGCGGCAGAGGGGGGTGCTTGACGCATGCTTGCCTTGTCCGAACATGCCATATCCTCCCGCTATCTCAAGATGCCGCATGCCGGGAAAGGCGTGGCGGTCGGGCTGTTCGGCGGTTCGTTCAACCCGCCGCATGCCGGCCATGCGCTGGTCGCCGAGATCGCACTCAGACGCCTTGCGCTCGATCAGCTGTGGTGGATGGTGACGCCCGGCAATCCGCTCAAGAATGCCGGAGACCTGGCGCCGCTGGCCGAGCGGCTGCAGCTATCCGAAAAGATCGCGAAGAACCCGAAGATCAAGGTCACCGCATTCGAGGCGGCCCACCGCGTCCGCTTCACCGCCGACACGCTGGCGCTGGTCAAGGCGCGTAACCCGGGCGTCGATTTTGTCTGGATCATGGGCGCCGACTCGCTTCGCGACTTCCACCGCTGGCAGCGCTGGCGCCGCATCGTGATGACGTTTCCGATCGCGGTGGTCGACCGGCCAGGTGCGACGCTGTCGTTCCTGTCGTCGGTGGTCGCCAAGACCTTCGACTATGCCCGCGTCGACGAAGGCGACGCACCGCGGCTCGCCCGCATGACGGCGCCGGCCTGGACCTTCATCCACGGCCCGCGTTCGTCGCTGTCGTCGAGCGCGATCCGCAAGGTGGCAAAGGGATAGGAGTCTCCTTTTCCCCCTGTGGGTCCCCTTGTGGGAGAAGGTGGCCGAGCGAAGCTCGGTCGGATGAGGGTTGCTGGAATGATCGCTATCTTGAAGAACTAAGCACTTAAAATCCCTCGGTCTTTTTACGCTGCATTTCTTCCAGCACCCCTCATCCGTCTCGGCGCTACGCGCCGATCCACCTTCTCCCACAAGGGGAGAAGGTAAGTCCGGTGATGTCGCTTTTGCCGCTGCCTTGACCTGCTTGATGGGCGATCCTCGGTCATGACGATTCTCGAGCGCGACCAGGACAAGAACGGTCTAGGGCAGCCGGCGCCGTCGATCGCCATTGCCAGCATCCTTTTGTCGATGGCGCTGATCGCCGTCGGCAATGGGCTGATGTTCGCCTATATCCCAGTCCGGCTCGGCGCCGAGGGCTTCGATCCGACATGGGCGGGGCTGATCGTCACCGGCCTTTCGGCTGGCGGCCTCGCCGGCTGCATCCTGACGGGGCCGCTGGTGCGGCGTGTCGGCCATGCCCGCGTGTTCATGGTGCTGTCGGCGCTGATCGTGCTGTCCAACGCCGCCGTCGGCGCCGGGCCGCACCCATTGCCATGGATCGCTGCACGGGCACTCTACGGCTTTGCCATATGCGGCCTGTTCATTGTCGCGCAGAGCTGGCTGAACGATGTCGTCGCCAACGCCATCCGCGGCCGGGTCATGGCTATCTTCTACGTTGCCTATGTCGCCGGACTGGGCGTCGGCTACTCGACGCTGGCGTTGATCGATATCCGCGCGGCCGACGCGCCGCTGATCGGCATTGCCTTCACCGCGCTGTCGATCCTTCCCGTCGGGCTGACGCGGCTTGCGCAGCCGCCGGCGCCGCAAGCGGCGTCCGTGGCGCTTGGCCGCGCCTGGCGGATCTCCCCGGTCGGCGTTGCCGGTATGCTTGCCGTCGGCGGCCTGTCGATGACGATCTCGGGTTTTGCGCCGATCCATGCCACGGCCAAGGGCTACAGCCAGGCCGACGTCGCCTTGCTGCTTTCGGCAATGCCGGTCGGCACGCTGATCCTGCAGATTCCGCTCGGCTGGATTTCCGACCGCACCGACCGGCGCTTTGTGCTGATCGCGGCGTCGGCGCTTGCCGCCGCGGCGGGCCTGTTTGCCCTCGGTTTCGACGGCGGCGCGCTGGCGGCGCTGCTCGTCATCTATGTGGTCTGGGACGGCGCCTCGGAATCGATCTATTCGCTTGCCAGCGCCCATGCCGGCGACCGCGCCGGCAAGGACGACATGGTGGCGTTGTCGAGCTCGCTTTTGTTTGCCTGGTCGCTATCCGGCTTCGTCGTACCCGGCATTGTGACCGGACTTTCCGCCGTCTACGGCACGCAGGCCTTCATCTATGTGGCAATCGTCATTGCCACCACCTACTGCCTGTTCGTTCTCTGGCGCGTCGTCATGGTCCGGCCGGTGCCCGCCACCGAGACCGGCAGTTTCGCGCCAATGACGGCGCAGGCGCCGTTGCCTGTCGATCTCGCCTTCGCGCCCGAAGATCAGCGCGGGCGCGGAGAGCTTTGAGGGCCATCTGCCGGCCGGGTTCAAATGCTCTATTGCTGCGTGGCTGAGGCCTCCGGCTGCGGCACTTGCGGCGCCGGTGCCGGGATTGAAAGGCCTTCGGCATCGAACGCTTGCTTGACGCTCTTGGTGAGGTCGATCTGGGCGGCGAAGAAATCGGCAGCCGCCGTCCAGTAGCGCAAGGTGATGGCGACGGTGCTGTCGCCGACGGTCGCGACAAAGGCGATCGGCGCCGGCTGCCGCCTGACGCGCCGGTCGGCGGCGGCGACACCGAGCATGGTCTTCTGCGCAAAATCGATGTCGTTCCAGGAGCCGATGCTGAGCGTGATGTCGCCGCGGCGCACACCGTTGCGGGTGAAATTGCGGACCGGCTGGTTCCACAGGGTCGAGTTGGGTGCAAGCACGTAGACGCCTTCGACCGTCCTCAGCGTTGTGGCAAACAGCCCGATCTCCTCGACGGTGCCGGATATCGCGCCGACTTCGACATATTCGCCGATGCGGAACGGCCGCAGCGCCAGGAGCATGATGCCGGCGGCAATGTTCTGCAGCGTGCCTTGCAGCGCCAGGCCGATGGCCAGGCCGGCGGCACCGATAGCGGCAATGATCGAAGCCGTCTGCACGCCGAACTGGCCGAGAACCATGATCACGACCAGTCCCAGGATGGCGTAGCGGACGACCTGCGAGAAGAAATGGCGGAGCGTTTCGTCGAAGCCGCTGATATGGCCGAGGCCGGCATAGATCGAACGCTCGGCGAGGCCGGCGACGATGTAGCCGATGACCAGCAGGATGACGGCGCCGACCGCCGAAAGCGAGTAGGAGACGATCAGCGTGCTGAGTTGCGCCAGGCCGGATTGCACGGTGAGGAGGGCGTTCTGGGGATCGATCGGCATGTCGGGATTCCGGTTCGTGGATGAGCCGATAACCGCTGCGGGGCGAGGCGGTTCCGATTTTCTGGCCCGAAAAGCCGGATATTCGGCCGCTGCCGGGTGCCTGCTTGCGAGCGGTGTCTTGAAACTGCAACCTAACTCTGCCTATCTAAGCAGTGTCACCTGATTTCAGAGGTGATTTGGTTGTTCTTGCTGCGAAAGGAAATACACTGAGAACAGCACTGCGGAAGAAGGCCGACATCGTGCCTTCGCCGGCCGGGATCAGCGTAAACGACGCCGTGTCCCGCGCCATCAAGACAGTCCTTGCCAGTCTGGAAGACTCCAAGGCCGAAAACATCGTCTCAATCGATATTCAGGGGAAATCGAGCCTCGGCGACTACATGGTCGTCGCATCGGGCCGATCGCACCGTCATGTCTCGGCTGTTGCCGATCATCTCCTCAAGGCGCTGAAGGATGCCGGGCTCGGCACGGCGCGCGTCGAGGGGCTGGCTGGCGCCGACTGGGTCCTGATCGATTCGGGCGACATCATCGTCCATGTCTTCCGTCCCGAGGTCCGCGACTTCTACAATCTCGAAAAGATGTGGCAGGCGCCCGATCTCGAGGAGGAGACCCTCCACTGAGCCGTATTCGTCTTGATGTATGTCGTTGTTCGACATGCATCAGCGGCTCTTCGAGGCAGGGATGAAGATTACGGTTCATGCCGTGGGCCGAATGAAAGCCGGCCCCGAGAAGCAGTTGGCCGACCGCTATTTCGAGCGTTTTGCCAGGAGCGGTCCTGCCGTAGGCTTCGAATTCGCCGGGATCGTCGAGATTGCGGAAGGTCGCGCGCAGACGGCCAATGAGCGCCGGCGCGAGGAAGGCCAGAAGCTGCAGACGCACTTGCAACCGGGCACGGCGCTGATGCTGCTGGATGAGCGCGGCAAGAACCTTTCCTCCGAGGATTTCGCCGGCCGCATAGGTTCGCTGCGCGATGGCGGGCGCAAGGCGCTGGTGATCGCCATTGGCGGCGCCGACGGCCATGACCAGTCACTGCGCGACCTGGCTGATCTGACGGTGTCGCTCGGCGCGCTGACCTGGCCGCATCAGCTGGTCCGCGTGATGCTGGGCGAGCAGCTTTACCGGGCGGCCACGATCCTTTCCGGTCACCCCTACCATCGTTCATGAAGTCGGCTCCGTCGGCGAATTGATGCCAGCCGCCCGGATTTTTGCCCCAATGCTCATCGACAGTTTGGGCTCATGGGGTTTGCGGATGGCGGCCGGGGCTCGAACATGGTTGATGGTTCGTTAACGAAGCCGCGCATAGAGTTAGGCTTCAATGTCTGAAGACCGGAAATCACGAATGGGCTCCTGGCGCGTGCGCTACGGCATCGCCGTGGCGACGATCGCGCTTTCGCTCGGCGTCGCGCGGGCCGAGAACACGCTCGACCTGGCGCCCGACCCGGACCAGAGCCGCGCCGAATACGAAAAAGTATCGAAAGAGATCACGCTGTCGTCCGAGCGGCTGGCCAAGCTCGCCGCCGACATAGCGGCTGTCAAGAAGGACCACGCCTCGATCACCGCGGCGCTGATCCAGTCGGCGATGACCGAGCAGAAGCTCGGCCAGGACATCGAGGACATTGGCGGCAAGCTGGAAGGGCTGAAGGCGCAGGAGCAGAAGATCCGCGCCTCACTGGCCGCCAGACGCGACGTTCTGGCCGAAGTGCTCGGCGCGCTGCAGCGCATGGGGCTCAATCCGCCGCCGGCGATCCTGGTCAAGCCGGAGGACGCATTGTCGTCGGTGCGCAGCGCCATCCTGCTCGGTGCCGTGGTGCCGGAACTGCGCCAGCAGACCGACATGTTGCTGGCCGACCTCAAGGAGCAGTCGCGGGTGACGGCCTCGATCGAGGCCGAACGGGCGCGGCTGACGGCAGCTGTCGGCGAGCAGGCGGCGGAAAAAAAGCGGCTCGGCATGCTGCTCGAAGCCAAGCAGAAGCTCGCCGCCGATACGCAAACCGCGCTGGCCGCCGAAAAGCAGCGGTCCGCGACGCTGGCGGCCAAGGCCGGCAGCCTGAAAGAACTGATCGCCTCGCTCGAGGCCGACAGAGCCCGCAAGGCGGCGGATGCGGCCAAGGCAGCCGAGCAAAAGACGGCCGACGCCGACAAGGGCCCGGCATCGGCTGCGGCGCCGACGGAATTGGCCTCGCTGCCGGTGCCGGAGAGCAACAGGCTCACCGCTGCCGCGCCGTTTTCCGCGCTTCAAGGGCAGATCGCGCTGCCGGTCACCGGCAGGATCAAGCGGCGCTTCGGCGCCAACGATGGTAACGGCGCGGTGATGCTCGGTGACATGGTTGCGACACAATCGGGAGCCATCGTCACAGCGCCGGCGGATGGAAATGTGCTTTATGCGGGGCCTTTCCGCTCTTACGGTCAACTCTTGATCCTGAATGCGGGTGACGGCTATCATGTCGTCCTGGCGGGGATGAGCAGAATCAGCGTCGCGTCTGGCCAGTCGGTGCTCGCAGGTGAGCCGGTCGGCGCGATGGGAGAGGCCCGGGTGGCGAGCACCTCGGCATCGAAGAATGGAAATGCCACGCCGGAGCTCTATGTCGAGTTCCGCAAGGATGGAAAACCCGTCGATCCGGCCCCATGGTGGGCGGACCGTTTTTCTGGAAGGACGTGAATGATGCGGAAACTGTCGCTTCTGTTTGCCGGTGCGCTGATGGGTGCATCGGCGATGAGCCTGGTCTATGGCGCGCCCGGCTCGACAGCGAAGGCTGCGGGCTCCGAGACCTATAAGCAACTGGCGATCTTCGGCGATATCTTCGAACGGGTACGGGCGAATTATGTGACGCCGCCCGACGACAAGTCGCTGGTTGAAAATGCCATCAACGGCATGCTGTCGTCGCTCGACCCACACTCCTCCTACATGAATGCCGAAGAAGCGCAGGACATGCGCGTGCAGACCAAGGGCGAATTCGGCGGCCTCGGCATCGAGGTCACCATGGAGAACGACCTGGTCAAGGTGATCACGCCGATCGACGATACGCCGGCCGCCAAGGCAGGCGTGCTCGCCGGCGACTATATCGCCAAGATCGACGGCGAGGAGGTCCGCGGCCTGACGCTCAACGACGCTGTCGAGAAGATGCGCGGGCTGGTCAATACGCCGATCAAGCTCACCATCCTGCGCCAGGGCGCCGACAAGCCGATCGAACTGACCGTCGTGCGCGATATCATCAAGGTCAAGGCGGTCAAGTTCCGGGTCGAAAACGACATCGGCTACATGAAGATCACCTCCTTTACCGAAAAAACCTATGACGACCTCGAGAATGCCATCGACACCATCAAGAAGCAGGTGCCGAACGACAAGCTCAAGGGCTACGTGCTCGACCTGCGCCTCAATCCGGGCGGTTTGCTCGACCAGGCGGTGAGCGTGTCGGATGCCTTCCTCGACCGTGGCGAGATCGTCTCGACGCGCGGCCGCGACCCGAAGGACGTCACCCGCTTCGACGCGCGGGCCGGCGACGACATCGGCGGCAAGCCGCTGATCGTGCTCGTCAATGGCGGCTCGGCCAGCGCATCGGAAATCGTTGCCGGCGCGCTGCAGGATCTGCGCCGCGCCACCGTGGTCGGCACGCAGTCCTTCGGCAAGGGTTCGGTGCAGACCATCATTCCGCTCGGCGAGAACGGGGCACTGCGGTTGACGACGGCGCTCTATTACACGCCGTCCGGCAAGTCGATCCAGGGCAAGGGCATCACGCCCGACATCAAGGTCGACCAGCCGCTGCCGGCGGAACTGCAGGGCAGGGACCTGACGCGCGGCGAATCGGACCTCAAGGGCCATATCAAGGGCGCCGACGAAAGCACGACCGGTTCGGGCTCGGCCGCCTATGTGCCGCCGGAACCCAAGGACGATTTGCAGCTCATCTATGCCGAGCAACTGCTGCGCGGCCAGAAGACCGATCCGGCGTTCCCGCCGAATCCGCAAAAGGCCGTGTTGAACCAGTAAGGGCGGGCAAGCCGGGCCAAACAGGTCTGGCTGCCTGAGCGAAGCGATGCGATGCTGCCGGGGCCGCGAGGCTCCGGCAGTTTGATTCGGGGGCCGCGGCCGGCATGCTGCGCGTCCAGTGAAGCAAGGGGACGCGCCGACATTTTGGATTTTGCGCCTCCGGAGAAGGTTTACTTCGGGGATGCACGCCGGGGGGTGCGGGCTTGGCTGATATCGGCAAGGACATAGAACGACCTCTCGGACAGGCGATCCGGCTGCCGCGCTCAGGCAGCGGGATCAGCGCCGGTGCGGTCGCGGCCGCGCTTGTCGTGCTGTCCGTGGTCGGCGTCTCCAGCGCCATCGCCTTGCGAGACAAGCCGTTCCGGAAGCTGCAAGAAGTAGCCGTTTCGACGCCGAAGACGCCGGCGGCGGATACCGCCGCCGCGCCCGCCAAGGCGACGCCCGAAATGGCTGCGCCAAGCAACGCAAGTGGGGCCAACGTAAGCGGGCCGAAGATGGGCGGTCCGCAGATCATCCATGTCCAGACCGAGGGGGGCGACGGTCCACCCGAGGCCATAGTCATCCGCGACCCTTCGACGATCGGCCAGAACCTCAGGATCGCGCACATTCCCGACAAGGCGCTGGTCGAGGCCAGCGAAACCGGTCCGTTGCCGATCCGCGCCGCCGACGGCAGGCGCCCGTTCGATGTCTATGCGCGGCCGTGGTCCGGGGCTCGCGGTGCACGCGTCGCGCTCGTCATCGGCGGGCTTGCCGTGTCGCAGACCGGCACGCAGGCAGCCATCGCCAAGCTGCCGGCGGAGGTGACGCTGGCTTTCGCGCCGCAAGGCAACAGTATCGGCCGCTGGATGCAGGTGGCGCGGCAGAGCGGCCATGAGGTCATCATGCAGGTACCGCTTGAGCCGTTCGACTATCCGAACGTCAATCCCGGCCGTAACACGCTGACCGTGGCTGCAACGCCGGACGAGAATTTGAAGAATTTACGCTGGGCGCTGTCGCGAACGACCAACTACACCGGCGTCATGAACTATATGGGCGCCCGCTTTTCGGCCGACGCGACGGCGATGGGGCCGTTGATGGCCGAGCTTGGCAAGCGTGGTCTGGCCTATGTCGACGACGGTTCGTCGGCGCGCAGCCTGGCACCCGAACTGGCGCTGAAGGACGGCGTGCCGTTCGTCGGCGGCGATACGGCGATCGATGCGGTGCAGGACCGCGGCGCCATATTGAAGAAACTGGATGGGCTGGAAGCGACGGCACGGGCGAAAGGGTTTGCCGTCGGCATCGGCTCGGCTTTCGACCTGACGGTGGATACCGTGTCTTCCTGGGTGACCGAGGCCAAGAAGCGTGGCATCGAGATCGTGCCGGTTTCGGCGGTGGCCATAGATCCGGAAAAAGGCCGAGATGGCAAAGAACAAGCTCGTTGACCCCGAGACGCTGCCCTACCGGCCCTGCGTAGGAGTGATGGTCCTCAATGAGGCCGGCCTGGTCTGGGTCGGCCGTCGCATTGCCGAGCCGGACAGCGAATTCGCTGGAACGACGCAGCTCTGGCAGATGCCGCAGGGCGGCATCGATGATGGCGAGGAGCCGCTGCCCGCGGCGGCGCGTGAACTTTACGAAGAGACCGGCATGCGCTCGGTGTCGCTGCTGGCCGAGGCGCCGCACTGGATCAAATACGACCTGCCGGCGCATCTGGTCGGCGTCGCCTTCAAGGGACGATATCGCGGCCAGACGCAGAAATGGTTTGCCTTCCGTTTCCACGGCGACGAAAGCGAGATCGCGATCAATCCGCCGCCGGGTGGCCACAAGGCCGAGTTCGACCGGTGGGCGTGGCGGCCGATGCTGGAATTGCCGGGCCTGATCGTGCCGTTCAAGCGCAAGGTCTACGAAGACGTGGTGGCGGCGTTCCGGCACCTGGTGGCGTAGCCGCCGGCCTTCCGTTAAAACAGGTCGGCATGAACGACATCTCCAGCAAATCTCTTCCGCCGACCGTCACCCTGGGCGAACCGATCAGCGAAGCCGCGGCAGGGGCGATCCTGACCATCGATCTCGGCGCCGTCCGTGAGAACTACCGGCGGCTGAAGGCGCGGCTGGGCGGCGTCGGCTGTGCTGGAGTGGTCAAGGCCGACGGCTATGGGATTGGCGCGGCGCCGGTGGCGGCGGCGCTGATGGGTGAGGGCTGTAATACCTTCTTTGTTGCGCATTTGGCCGGCGGCATCTTGCTGCGCAAGGCGCTCGGCTCAGACCCGGCCATTTATGTGCTGAACGGCATTCCGCCGGGTGCGGAAACGGAAGCGGTTGCGGCAGGGCTTTGCACCGTACTCAACAGCGCCAGCCAACTCGCGGCATGGCGCGAGATGGCCGGGCGGGTGGACCGTAAGTTGCCGGCCGCCCTCCAGGTCGACAGCGGCATGTCGCGGCTCGGCATGACGCCATCCGAGGTGAAGGCAGTCGCGCAGGATCCGCAGGCTTTCGACGGTGTCGAACTGACGTTCGTGATGAGCCATCTCGCCTGCGCCGATGAACCCGAGCAGCCGGCCAACGAGCGGCAGCGGCTGGAATTCGAACGGCTGCGCCGGATGCTGCCGGAAGCGCCGGCTTCCTTTGCCAATTCATCAGGCATTTTTCTCGGGCAGCGCTATCACTACGACCTCGTTCGTCCGGGTGCCGCTCTCTATGGCGTCAATCCGACGCCGGCGAAGGACAATCCGATGCTGCCGGTGGTGCGATTGCAAGCCAAGGTCATCCAGACGCGGATATTGGAGGCCGGCGCCGGTGTCGGCTACGGTCACACTTTCCACACCAAGGCTCCGCTTGCCGCGGCGACGATTTCGCTCGGCTATGGCGATGGCTGGCATCGACGCGCCGCTTCCTCCGCCTGGCTCGAAAATGTGCGGCTGCCCTTCGTCGGCCGGGTTTCGATGGATTCGATCATCCTCGACATTTCCGCATTGCCGCCCGGCAGGCTGAAGGCCGGCGACCTCGTCGAACTCATTGGACCGTCGTCGCAGACGGTGGACCAGGTAGCCGGCCAAGCCGGCACCATCGGCTATGAGGTCTTGACCAGCCTCGGCCACCGTTTCCACCGGCGCTATGTGAATGGCTAGGACGCAAGGTTGTTGTCCTCACGCATGTCTTTTCCCTAAGCATCGGCACTTGGCTGACGCCACAGAATCCGGCAGACATGAGGCGGCGATGATCCCGGTCTCGAATCCCGACGAGATGCCGCCGCGGAGAACCAACGATGAAGATCTTCGTGCTGGGCGGCGGCGTGATCGGGGTCACCACCGCCTATTTTCTTGCCGAGGCCGGTCATCAGGTGACGGTGATCGATCGCCAGAAAGGCCCGGCGCTGGAAACCAGCTTTGCCAATGCCGGCGAGATCTCGCCCGGCTATGCCTCGCCCTGGGCCGGGCCCGGCGTTCCGCTGAAGGCCATCAAATGGCTTTTGATGAAGCACGGTCCACTGGTGGTGCGACCGGCCCTCGATCCGCATATGTGGATGTGGCTGGTCAAGATGCTGCGCAATTGCACGGCTGAACGCTACGCGCTGAACAAGGCGCGCATGGTGCCGCTGGCCGAGTACAGCCGCGACACGCTGAAGGCGCTGCGCGAGGCGACCGGCATCGCCTATGACGAGCGCGCCAAGGGCACGCTGCAGCTCTTCCGAACGCAAAAGCAGATCGACGGCGTCGGCGGCGATGTCGAGGTGCTGAAGGCCTATGGCGTCCCCTACGAGGTCCTCGACCCCGACGGCTGCATTGCGGCCGAGCCTGGGCTGGCCGGCGTGCGCGAAAAATTCGTCGGTGGCCTGCGGTTGCCCGGCGACGAAACCGGCGACTGCAAGATGTTCACCGACAGGCTTGCCAAGCTTTGCGCGGTACGCGGCGTCACCTTCGAATACGACACGGAGATACGGCGCGTCGTCAAGAAGCGCGATCGCATCACCAACGTCAGCACCAGCAAGGGCTGGATGGTCGCTGATGCCTATGTGATGGCGATGGGCAGCTATTCGGCACGGTTCATGCGCATGCTGAAGCGGCCCATCCCGGTCTACCCGGTCAAGGGCTATTCGATCACCCTGCCGATCAAGGACGCCGCCGCCGCACCGGTCTCGACCGTGATGGACGAGAGCTACAAAGTAGCGATCACCCGGCTCGGCGACCGTATCCGGGTCGGCGGCACGGCGGAGATTTCCGGCTTCGACCTGCGGCTGCACGAATCGCGGCGGCGCACGCTCGAACATTCGGTCGGCGACCTGTTTCCGGGCAGCGGCGACATGCGATCGGCGACCTTCTGGTGCGGGCTGCGGCCGATGACACCCGACGGGCCGCCGCTGATCGGCCGCACCGATTTCTCCAATCTCTATCTCAACACCGGCCATGGCACACTCGGCTGGACCATGGCCTGCGGCTCGGCCAAAGTTCTGGCCGACATCATCTCCAGCCGGGTGCCGGACATCGACGTCGGCGATCTCGGGCCCGGACGATACGCCAAGTAAGACGCCCACCAGCTAAGACAGCCAGCGGCCGGCAGGCTCACGCAAACAAACCCCTGTCCCGTTCGACGGCCTTGGTAATGAAGCTCGCGACGACCTGGACGCGGCGCAGCGGCCTGACCGATTCATGATAGACCAGCCAGTAGGCGCGGCGTATGGGTGCGACGATATCGAGAGGCACCAGCTCCGGCATCGAGCGGGCAACGAAGGTGTGCAGGACGCCGATGCCGGCGCCGGAACGCACTGCTTCGGCCTGGCCGAGCGCGGAGGAAATAGCGAAGCTGGTGCGCCAGTCGGGGCTGAATTCGGCCGCGTAGTCGAGCGAGCGACTGACGATCAGGTCCGGCACGTAGCCGATCAGCGTATGCTGGCCTAGCTCGGCGGCGGTTCCGGGCAGGCCATGGGTGTCGGCGTAGGCCCGCGACGCGAACAGGCCGAGCGTGTAGTCGACCAGCTTTCCCGCCACCAGGCGGCCTTCCGTCGGCCGTTCGACGGTGATGGCAATGTCGGCCTCGCGCCGGGACAAAGAGAAGGAGCGTGGCACCGGCACCAGCTGGATGGTGAGCTCACGGTGCAGAGCGGTCAGCGCGCCGAGGCGCCTGGCCAGGAAGGCGACGCCAAAGCCATCCGGCGCGCCGATGCGCACGGTGCCCGAGACGTCGTCGCCTTCGCCTGAAACGGTCGAGCGCGCGGCGATCATGTCGCCCTCCATGCGTTCGGCAATCTCGAGGAAACGCTCGCCCGCCGGCGTCAGCTCGCTGCCGGTGGTAAGCCGGCGAAACAGTTTTGTCCTGAGCGCATCCTCGAGGGCGGCAATGCGGCGCGAGACGGTCGCGTGATTAAGCTCCAGCCGCCTGGCGGCGCCGAGGATCTGGCCGGCCCGCGCTACGGCAAGGAAGATACGGGCATCATCCCAGTTCATGAGGGTGGTCCTGGCGATAACGATCAAAACCGCGTTCCTTCGCGCCCCCCTCTGTCCTGCCGGACATCTCCCCCTCAAGGGGGGAGATTGGCAGTTTCGCCGCAGGCGTCTTTCTTGCCGCGGTGAAGATTTCCGAAGGCGGGCGTGACAGCCAATCTCCCCCCTTGAGGGGGAGATGTCCGGCAGGACAGAGGGGGGCGGTGAAGGAACTCAATCTCAATCCTTGCTGCTGGGGACCTGCATTCTTCCTATTTGCGAGAATTGATGCTCTGCCGTCAACCGCTATCTATTCTCCGCACAACGGTTGCGTTTTCGCTCGCGTTGCCATCGCTCCCGCAAAGGCGGACAATGCCTCATCACGAACCAGGGAGAGAGACCATGATCGAATACGGTCATTTCATCGGCGGCAAGCGCGTCGCCGGAACCAGCGGCCGCAAGCAGGACGTCATGCAGCCGATGGACGGCACGGTGCGCGGCACGGTGGCGCTGGCTTCGCAGGCGGAATTGCGCGCGGCGGTCGAAAACGCCAAGGCCGCACAGCCCGGCTGGGCGGCGACCAATCCGCAGCGACGCGTACGCGTCCTGATGCGGTTCCTCGAGCTGGTCGCCAAGGAGTATGACGCGCTGGCCGAGATATTGGCGCGCGAACACGGCAAGACCATCGCCGACGCCAAGGGCGACATCCAGCGCGGCCTCGAAGTGGTCGAGGTCTGCATCGGTGCGCCGCATATGATGAAGGGCGAGTTCACCGATGGCGCCGGCCCCGGCATCGACGTCTATTCGATGCGCCAGCCGCTCGGCGTGGTCGCCGGCATCACGCCGTTCAATTTTCCGGCGATGATCCCGTTGTGGAAGATCGCGCCGGCCATCGCCTGCGGCAATGCCTACATCCTCAAGCCGTCGGAGCGCGATCCGGGCGTGCCGATGCGGATTGCCGAACTGTTCATCGAGGCCGGTCTGCCGGCGGGCATCCTCAATGTCGTCAACGGCGACAAGGAAGTGGTCGACGCCATCCTCGACGATCCCGACATCAAGGCCATCGGTTTCGTAGGCTCGACACCGATCGCCCAGTACATCTATTCGCGCGGCTGCGCGGCCGGCAAGCGCGTGCAGTGCTTCGGCGGCGCCAAGAATCACATGATCATCATGCCGGATGCCGACATGGACCAGACCGTCGACGCGCTGATCGGCGCCGGCTACGGCTCGGCCGGCGAGCGCTGCATGGCGATCTCGGTGGCCGTCCCGGTCGGCAACGACACCGCCAACCGGCTGATGGAAAGACTGGTGCCGCGCGTCGAGAGCCTGAAGGTCGGTCCGTCGACGGATTCTTCCGCCGATTTCGGCCCGCTGGTCACGGCGCAGGCGCTGGAGCGGGTCAAGTCCTATGTCGACACCGGCGTCAAGGAAGGCGCCAAGCTGGTCGTCGACGGCCGCGGCTTTTCCATGCAGGGCTACGAGAACGGCTACTATATGGGCGGCTGCCTGTTCGACAATGTGACCGCCGACATGCGCATCTACAAGGAAGAGATCTTCGGGCCGGTGCTCTCGGTCGTTCGCGCACCGACCTACGAGAACGCCATCAAGCTCGCCAACGAGCACGAGATGGGCAATGGCGTCGCCATCTTCACCCGCGACGGCGACGCGGCGCGCGACTTCGCCTCGCGGGTTCAGGTCGGCATGGTCGGCATCAACGTGCCGATCCCGGTGCCGATCGCCTACTACACCTTCGGCGGCTGGAAGGCGTCCTCCTTCGGCGACCTCAACCAGCACGGGCCGGACGCGTTCCGCTTCTACACCAAGACCAAGACGGTGACGTCGCGCTGGCCGTCCGGTGTGAAGGACGGTGCCGAGTTCGTCATCCCGACGATGAACTGATCCAGATCGCAAACACTGAACGAGGCCTGGGCTCGGACCCGGGCCTTTTCGTTTGAACGTTAATGTGATGGAACCAAGAAGGCAGCAATCTTCTTAGGTTGCAGTCCTGCCGCGAAGGAGACGCTGGCAGATCAACCAACGGCGCTGGTGACGGCTCCGGGGGAAATGTCCGGCGCAAAGGAGGTGTCAGATGACACGTCTCATGGCGACTATAGCTTGCGCTGCGATGGCCCTTTCCGCCGTCCCGGCAATGGCTGCCGAGCAATGCGCGGCTCGCGCCGATATGGTCAAGGCGCTCGGCGAGAAGTTTCATGAAAACCCGAGCGCGGTCGGCGTCGTCAATCCGAATGTGGTGCTTGAAGTCTTCGTTTCCGACAAGGGCACCTGGACCATCCTCGCCAGCGACACAAAAGGTCAAAGCTGCGTGATTTCAGTCGGCGAAGGCTGGGAAAGCGCGATGACGACAGCGGCGCTGCCAGGCATCTGAACGATTTATCACGGGTCTGCGCGCCTCGGCATGGCCGCGCGGCCTGTGGCCCATTCTTTCGGCGACAACCGTAAAACGGATCTGCAGGCGCCCGCTTGGGCGCCTGCTTGCGCTTTTCCATTGCCGATACCATATATCGAGAACATAATGGGAACATCTGGAATCGTTCCCACCAATGGCAGACCGGAACACAGAAAGGAACGACGCGATGATGATGACGTCGGAACCGGCCTGGATCGCTCCGGCAAAATGAGGCAATCAAACCCCTCCTTTGCCGGAACGTGATGGCAAAGGAGGTGCCCTATGGCACGCAAATCGCTGTTGAGATGGGTGAAAACCCTGGTTTTTGCTGGCGCATTGGCGGTGGGTACGAACACCGCAGGCGCGCAATATCAATACTGCGTTGAACATGGCGAGATCGTCGCCCATTTGAGCGAGAAGTTCCAGGAAAGGCAGTTTGCTTTGGGGCTGATCGGTCATGAGGCGGTCATGGAAGTCTTTGTCGCCGAGACCGGAACCTGGACCATCGTCGTCACCGATATCGCTGGCAGAAGCTGCATCGTCGCGGCCGGCGACAATTGGGAAAACGTGATGGCCCTGCCCGGCCAGGGCGCATGACGAAATGGCAGGCTCAGCGCGTAGCAGCCGCCTCGGCATGGCCGCGCAAAAGCGCCATCAGCCGCTTGGCGTCCTTGGCCGCGGCCTCTTCGTCGCCGGCGAGGATCGAACGGATCAGCGCGACATGATGCTCGGCCGATTCGGCCAATCCGGTATCGGCCTTGTAGCGGAACCAGAAGCGACGGCTGTGGGTTTGCAAGGGTGCCGCCAGGCGCGCGGCGAACGGGTTGTCGGCAGCCAGCGCCAGCGCCTCGTCGAGCGCCTTGTCGGCCTGGATGAAGTAGAACACATTTTCCGAAATCACTGCCTTTTGCATGACAAGGGCAGCGTCATGGAACAGGTCGGCGGCCTCGCGGGTAACGAAGCGGGCGGCCGAGCGGGCAAGCACCACCTCGACGCCACGGCGGGCGTCGAGGACACGCAGCCAGTCGCCGGGGTGGAGCGGCGCGATGGCGATGCCGGCGCGCGGCCGGACCTCGAGCAGCCCCTCCCAGGCCAGCCGCTGGATTGCTTCGCGAACCGGGGTGCGGCCGAGGCCGAGCCTGTCGATCAGCGCCCCCTCGGTGATGAAGCTCGCCGGCGCCAGTTCGAGAGTTACGATCATGTGCTCGAGCCTGCGGTAGGCCTTCGCGGTCGCCGGCTCGGAGCCCGGTCTGTCATATACCAATGCGACTTCTCCTGATATATTGTTGATATATCATATCAGATTCAATGTTGACAGCCGGCTTCTTAAGAAATATACGGCTGATATATCAGATGGAGTGATCGACATGTGGGCCGGAGTCTTCCCCGCCGTTACGACCAAATTCACCAAGGACGACGGCCTCGACCATGCCGAGATGGAGCGCTGCTTTGCGCTGCAGATGGAGGCCGGCTGTGACGGCATCATCGTCTGCGGGTCGCTCGGCGAAGGCCCGATGCTGTCGCACGACGAGAAGATCGCGGTGCTGAAGACCGCGCAGAAGATCGCCGGCAAGAAACCGGTGCTGTTGACGGTCAACGAGGCCGGTACACGCGAGGCGGCGGCGATCGCGCGCCGCGCTGCCAAGGCAGGCGCCAACGGTTTGATGGTGGTGCCGAGTCCGATCTACCATACCAATGCCGAAGAGACGGTCGCGGCACTCAGCGCCGCCGCCGCGGCCGGCGACCTGCCGGTGATGATCTACTCCAACCGGCTTGCCTACCGCGTCGACGTCACCGTCGACCAGATGGAGGAGTTGGCGAAGGACCAACGCTTCGTCGCCATAAAAGAGTCCTCCGACGACATCCGCCGCTCGACCGAGATCATCAACCGCCTCGGCGACCGCTACGATTTGTTCACCGGCGTAGACAATCTCGCCTTCGAGGCGCTGTCGGTCGGCGCCATCGGCTGGGTGGCGGGCCTGGTCACCGCGTTCCCGCGCGAGACCGTCGCCATCTACCAACTGATGAGACAGGGCCGCCGCGAGGAGGCGTTGAAGATCTACCGCTGGTTCCGGCCGCTGCTCGACCTCGACGTCTCGACCTATCTGGTGCAGAACATCAAGCTCGCCGAAGTGTTGGCGATCAACACCAACGACCGCGTGCGCATGCCGCGCCAGCCATTGTCGGGCGAGCGGCGCAAGGCAGTCGAAAAGATCGTCAGGGATGCGCTGGCGGTGCGGCCAGAGCTGCCGACATTCTGATCCAGTCGCTTTGAAGGCATTTGCAGATGTGCAGCGCGGCGCATGGCAATGAATGATAATGCTACGCTCGATGTCGCCATCATTGGTGGCGGCATCATCGGCATCTGCGCCGCCGCCTTTCTGGCAGAGGCGGGCCAAAATGTCACGATCTTCGATCGGACGGGGATCTGTGAGGAAACCAGCTCCGGCAATGCCGCTGCCTTTGCCTTCTCCGATGTGCTGCCGCTCGCCCACAAGGGCATGATCAAGCAGTTGCCGAAATGGCTCGCCGACCCGCTCGGCCCGCTCAGCATCCCACCCGCGTATCTGCCGAAGCTGCTGCCCTGGCTGGTCCGCTTCTGGCGCGCCGGCCGAAGCGACCGCTATGAAGCCGGCCTTGCCGCGCAGGCCGCGATGATGAAGCTCGCCGAGGCGGAATGGATGGGCTTGCTCGACCGTTCCGGCACACGGCCGATGCTGCATGAGGACGGCTCGCTCGAACTCTACGACAGCGAGGCCGAGTTCAAGGCCTCGCTGACCGGCTGGGCGGCAAGGCAGCGCTTCGGCATCGGCTTCAGCCATGTCGACGGGAGCGCTCTCACAGCCCTGCAGCCCGGTCTGTCGCCGCGCTTCGTCAAGGGAACGTTCGTGCCGGGGTGGAAAACCGTTGCCGATCCCAAACTGCTTGGAAAGGCCTTGTGGGCCTATGCCGAGAGGTTGGGCGCCGGGTTCGAAAGGGCCCGGATCGAGCGTGTCAAGGCGGGACAGGACGGCGCGATCTTGACCACGGCCGACGGCACGCGGCGACGGGCGAAGCACGTCGTCATCGCTGCCGGGGCCTGGTCGCATCTGCTGGCGAGACATCTCGGCGACGGAATCCCGCTGGAGACCGAGCGTGGCTACAACACGACGTTGCCGAAGACTGCCTTCGACGTAAAGCGGCAATTGATCTTCTCCGGGCATGGCTTCGTCATCACGCCGCTCGAGACGGGCCTGCGCGTCGGCGGCGCGGTCGAACTCGGCGGCCTTGAGAGGCCGCCCAATTATGCGCGCTCGAAAGCGCTGCTCGAAAAGGCGCAGAAATTCCTGCCGGGACTGGATCCGGCCAATGGACGCGAATGGATGGGGTTCCGGCCGTCGCTGCCGGATTCGCTGCCGGTGATCGGGCGGTCGCAACAAACGCCGTCGGTGGTGTATGGTTTCGGCCACGGTCACCTCGGCCTGACCCAGGCTGCGGCGACCGGGCGCTTGATCCGCGAGCTCGTTCTCGGGCAGAATCCATCGCTCGATCTCGGCCCGTTCAGCCCGCAACGGTTTTGAGTTCGAAGACATTCAGTTGGGAGCCGGCATGGCCAAGAATTCCTTCTTCTGCATAGACGGCCACACCTGCGGCAATCCGGTGCGGCTGGTCGCCGGCGGTGGGCCTTTGCTCAAGGGCTCAACGATGATGGAGCGGCGAGCGCATTTCCTGGCCGAATATGACTGGATCCGCACCGGGCTGATGTTCGAGCCGCGCGGCCATGACGTGATGTCCGGCTCGATCCTCTATCCGCCGACGCGTGAAGATTGCGACATCGCCATCCTGTTCATCGAAACCTCGGGCTGCTTGCCGATGTGCGGCCACGGCACCATCGGCACGGTAACTTTTGCCGTCGAGCATGGGCTGATCAAGCCGAAGACACCGGGCGTGCTCAGGCTGGATACGCCGGCGGGCGTGGTCGTAGCGGAGTACAGCCAAGTCGGCGACTATGTCGAGGAGGTGCGCATCACCAATGTGCCTTCCTTCCTCTATGCCGAGGCACTGACGGTCGAATGCCCCGGGCTCGGCGAGATCAGCGTCGATGTCGCCTATGGCGGCAATTTCTACGCCATCGTCGAACCGCAAAAGACCTATCGCGACATGGCCGACCATTCGGCCGGCGAACTGATCGCCTGGAGCCCGGTGGTGCGGCAGCGGCTCAACGAAAAATATACCTTCGTGCATCCGGAGAATCCCGGCATCAATACGCTGTCGCACATATTGTGGACCGGCGCGCCGACCAACCCGCAAGCCGATGCCCGCAACGCCGTCTTCTACGGCGACAAGGCAATCGACCGGTCGCCCTGCGGCACCGGCACCTCGGCGCGTATGGCGCAGCTTCACGCCAAGGGCAAGCTTGGGGTTGGCGACGACTTCGTCCACGAATCGATCATTGGTTCGCTGTTCAAGGGCAGGGTCGAGGAAGAGGTCACCGTCGCCGGCAAGCCGGCAATCATTCCCTCGATCGGCGGCTGGGCACGAATGACCGGATTGAACACGATCTTCATCGACGACCGCGACCCGTTCGCGCACGGCTTCGTCGTCAAATAGAAAAAACACTGACGCAAGGGAAAGAGAGAGCGCAAGCGGATTGACGTCAACGGCGCAACGATCCCGCTCATCAACTTATTTTGACGGCGATTTCTTCGAAATGGAGCGCATGCTGCGATTGAATCGTCAAAGACATTGCGTTAGGCCAATGGTAGGGTCCGCGATGGTCCAGGGGGCGGACGGGAACAAAACGGGCAATCGAACGGCGTGCGGCGAAAACACGCATAATGATCGAAAAATCACGTTGCAATCCGGGCTCGAAACTTTACGACTAGGGGAAATACGAAAAGGAATGCGTCTGCATGGGCGACATTCCAGGGGAGCCACGACAGCATGCAGTATTTTGTCCAGCAGCTTATCAATGGGCTGACGCTGGGATCGATCTATGGGCTGATCGCGATCGGCTATACGATGGTCTACGGCATCATCGGCATGATCAATTTCGCCCATGGCGACATTTTCATGATCGGCGCTTTCACCGCGCTCATCGTTTTCCTTATCCTCGGTGCGTTGTTCTATTCGCTGCCGATCGTCGTTGCGCTGCTGATCATGATGATCGTCGCGATGCTGCTGACCAGCCTGTATAATTGGACGATCGAGAAGGTGGCCTACCGGCCTTTGCGCGGTTCATTCCGGCTGGCGCCGCTGATCACCGCGATTGGCATGTCGATTGCGCTGTCCAATTTCGTCCAGGTGACCCAAGGGCCGCGCAACAAGCCGGTCCCGCCAATGGTGTCCAAGGTCTACAACATCGAAGGCATCAGCGTCTCGCTGAAGCAGATCATCATCGTCCTGGTCACCATAGTCCTGCTGGCGCTGTTCTGGTACCTGGTCAACAAGACCTCGCTCGGTCGGGCGCAGCGCGCCTGCGAGCAGGACCGCAAGATGGCCGCACTGCTTGGCATCGACGTCGACCGCACCATCTCGATCACCTTCATCATGGGCGCCGCCCTTGCCGCCGTCGCCGGCACGTTGTTCCTGATGTACTACGGTGTGGTGGTGTTTTCCGACGGCTTTACGCCCGGTGTGAAGGCATTTACTGCCGCGGTGCTCGGCGGCATCGGCTCACTGCCCGGCGCCGTGCTCGGCGGGCTGATGATTGGCTTCATCGAAAGCATGTGGTCGGCTTATTTCTCGATCGATTACAAGGACGTCGCCGCCTTTTCCATCCTGGCGATCGTGCTGATCTTCCTGCCTTCCGGCATTCTCGGCCGGCCAGAAGTCGAAAAGGTCTGAGATCATGGCGGTTACCGTGTCTCCGGAAAGCACCGTCGTCGCCACCCCGGTCCAGCGCGCTTTTCGCGAAGCGCTCTATGCCGGCGCCATCTCGCTTGGCCTGTTCGTGCTGTTCATCGGCCTGAAGACCGACCAGAACATCTCCAACGAACTGATCCTGGTGCAGCGCTGGGGCTTGCTCGCCGGCGTCGTGATCGCCACCATGGCCGGACGCTTCCTTTACGTCGCCTATGGCCAACCCTTCCTGGCGAACCAGAAGATCGTCGACGTCGCCACCGGCCTGCTGCCGGTCAGCCTGGCTTCGCGATTCTTCCGCTTTCCCGCGTTCATCGTGGCGCTCGCCGTCGCCGTTATTCTGCTCGCGCTCAGCGGCTTTCTGACCGACGCCTTAGGGCCGGAACTTTCCGATTTCGTGCGGTTCGTGCGGGCGCTTGCAATCATCTATGCGCTGGCCTGGCTGATTTATCATTTCCGGGCCTTCATTCATGCTCATTTCTCGGCATTGGGCATAACTGCACTGGCGCTCTACCCGATCGTGGTGGTGTTGGTGCTGGCGCTATATGCCGGGTCGATGGCCGCCGGTTTCCAGGGCTCGCTGAAATATGTCGACAATTACGGCATCCAGATCCTGATCTACGTGATGCTGGCCTGGGGGCTGAATATCGTTATCGGCTTGGCCGGCCTGCTCGATCTCGGCTATGTCGCCTTCTACGCCGTCGGTGCCTACGCCTATGCGCTGCTCGGCACGCATTTCGGCCTCTCCTTCTGGATCCTGCTGCCCGCCGCCGGCCTGATGGCTGCGTTTTGGGGGGTGATGCTAGGCTTCCCGGTGCTGCGCTTGCGCGGTGACTATCTGGCGATCGTGACGCTCGCCTTCGGCGAAATCATAAGGCTGGTGATCATCAACTGGCGCGAGGTGACCAACGGCTCGGCCGGCATTTCCGGCATCCCGAAGGTGTCTTTCTTCGGCCTGATGTCGTTCAACGTCTCCGATCCGAACTACATCTCGAAGGTGCTCGGCATCGCCCAATCGGGTGCCTACTACAAGATATTCCTCTACTATTTGATCCTCGGGCTCTGCCTGCTGACGGCCTTCGTCACCGTGAGGCTCAGGCGGATGCCGGTCGGCCGTGCCTGGGAAGCGCTGCGCGAGGACGAGATCGCCTGCCGTTCGCTCGGCATCAACACCACCACCACCAAGCTCACCGCCTTTGCCACGGGCGCGATGTTCGGCGGCTTCGCTGGCTCGTTCTTTGCCGCGCGGCAAGGCTTCGTCAGCCCGGAATCCTTCGTCTTCCTGGAATCGGCGATCATCCTCGCCATCGTCGTGCTTGGCGGCATGGGCTCGCTGGTCGGCATTGCCGTCGCCGCCATGGTGATGATCGGCGGCACCGAAGTCCTGCGCGAACTGGATTTCCTCAAGACCGGCCTCAGGTGGGGCAACACTACGGTCATACCCGGTTTCGGGTCCGGCTTCACGCCGGAACTGTACCGCATGCTGCTGTTCGGCATGGCGATGGTCATCGTCATGCTGTGGAAGCCGCGCGGCTTCGTCGGCAGCCGCGAGCCGACAGCTTTCCTCAAGGTGCGCAGGGCGGTGTCTGGGTCCTTCACCAAGGAGGGACACGGCTGATGAACGCGAGCCCCTCCGTGAACAATGCCATCCTGCAGGTCGAGCATTTGTCGATGAAGTTCGGCGGTCTCGTCGCCATCGGCGACCTTTCCTTCCAGGCCAAGCGCGGCGAGATCACCGCCCTGATCGGTCCCAACGGCGCCGGCAAGACCACCGTGTTCAATTGCATCACCGGTTTCTACAAGCCGTCGGAAGGCATGATCACGCTCAACCGGCGCGACGGCTCCACGTTCCTGCTTGAACGCTTGCCGAACCATGAGATCCCGGCGCGCGCCAAGGTGGCGCGCACCTTCCAGAACATCCGCCTGTTCTCGGGCATGACGCTACTGGAGAACCTTCTGGTCGCTCAGCACAACAAGCTGATGAAGGCCTCCGGTTACACCATTCTCGGCCTGTTCGGCTACAGCGGCTACAGACAGGCTTCGGCGGAATCGGTTGAACTGGCCGAGCACTGGCTGGAGAAGGCCGACCTTGTCGACCGCGCCGACGATCCGGCCGGCGATCTGCCCTATGGCGCGCAGCGGCGGCTCGAAATCGCTCGCGCCATGTGCACCGGGCCTGAGCTTCTGTGCCTCGACGAGCCGGCCGCTGGTCTCAATCCGAAAGAATCGGCGGGGCTCAATGCGCTGCTGATGGACATCAAGGACAACACCGGCACGTCGATCCTTTTGATCGAGCACGACATGGCGGTGGTGATGCAGATTTCCGATCACGTCGTGGTGCTCGAATACGGGCGCAAAATCTCGGACGGCAACCCGCAATCGGTGCGGACCGACCCGCGCGTCATCGCCGCTTATCTTGGCGTCGACGACGAGGAGGTCGAGACGGTGCTCACCGAAGTCGGCGACGAAGATGTCATCGAGCAATTGGATACGGGCCCGGATGCCGCCCACGGCCCAGGCACATCGGCTTCGTATCTCGCCGGACCGGTTGCCGACACGGTCGGCCACAGCGAGGGCGAGCGCGTCACCGTGTCGAAAGGTGCCTCGAAAGCCGGGCAGTTCGATGCGAGGTCGAGTGCAGCAGCAAGCAAGGCGGCAGCGCAGGCCAAAGCCAAACCGACGGCGAAATCTTCTGCCGCGAAATCCTCTGCAGCAAAGCCGGCCACCAAGGCTCCGGTGAAGCCGAAGACGCCGCGCGTCTCCAATCGGCGCGGAGGGCGTAAATGATGGCCGGTACAACGCTGCTCGATATCAAGGGCGTCCAGACCTACTACGGCAACATCAGGGCGCTGAACGGCGTCGATGTCACGGTCAAGCAAGGTGAGATCGTAGCGCTGATCGGTGCCAACGGCGCCGGCAAGTCGACGCTGATGATGACCATCTTCGGTGCTCCCCGCGCCCGCGCGGGTACCATCACATTCGCCGGTACCGACATCACCCAACTGCCGACCCACGAGATCGCGCGCATGCGCATCGCCCAGTCGCCGGAAGGGCGCCGCATTTTCCCGCGCATGACGGTGATGGAAAACCTGCAAATGGGCGCCAGCCTCGACAACCTCGAGCATTATGACGAGGACGTCGAGAAGGTGTTCACGCTGTTTCCACGCCTGAAGGAACGCATTGCCCAGCGTGGCGGCACGCTGTCCGGCGGCGAGCAGCAGATGCTGTCGATCGGGCGCGCGCTGATGGCGCGGCCGAAGCTGCTTTTGCTCGACGAGCCGTCGCTCGGCCTGGCGCCGCTGATCGTCAAGCAGATATTCGACGCAATCCGCGAGTTGAACCGGACTCAAGGCCTGACCGTGTTCCTGGTCGAGCAGAACGCCTTCGGCGCGCTGAAGCTCGCCACGCGCGGCTATGTCATGGTCAACGGCAATGTGACGATGAGCGGCACCGGCAAGGAGTTGCTCGCCAATCCGGAAGTGCGCGCCGCCTATCTCGAAGGCGGCCATCACTGAGTTTCAGGAGACATCAATCATGCAGGGCATTCTCTATGAGGAACCCTCGATCTGGCAGTTCTTCTTCGTCACCTGCCTGCTCGGCGGCTGGGCGGCGTGGATGACGGGGAAGGCGTGTGCGCAGACGTGGCGCAGCTTCGCCCAGTTGTTCGCCTTCATGCTGGGGCTCGGCATCGGCATAAGGTTCATTCATCACGCGCTGTTCGGCGGAACGATGTTCTCGCTGCATTACTACATCGTCGATACCATTGTGCTGATGATCTTGGGCTTCATCGGCTACCAATACACGCGCACCAACCAGATGGTAACGCAGTATAATTGGCTTTACGAAAGAGCCTCTCTTTTGAGCTGGAAACCAAAAGGTTGACATTTATCATTAACGGCGTTTCAGGGATGAATCGGCGTGACAAGTGCCTGAAAATCGGCAAAGTACTCTTTCTGCGAGCAAGAGTGGGCATCGCATGAAAGCAACATCCACGCCCACTCGGTAAATGGGAGCGTTTCAATGAAAAAGTCACTTTTGTCTGCCGTCGCCCTGACCGCGCTTGTCGCGTTCAGCGGCAACGCGTGGGCTGACATCCTGATCGGCGTCGCCGGTCCGATCACCGGTCCGAACGCAGCGTTCGGCGCCCAGCTTCAGAAGGGTGCCGAACAGGCAGTCGCCGATATCAATGCGGCGGGCGGCGTTCTTGGCCAGCAGCTCAAGCTTGAAGTCGGCGACGACGTCTCCGATCCCAAGCAAGGCATCTCGGTCGCCAACAAGTTCGTCGCCGACGGCGTCAAGTACGTCGATGGCCACTTCAACTCCGGCGTCTCGATCCCGGCGTCGGAAGTCTACGCCGAGAACGGCATCCTTGAGATCACGCCGGCCGCGACCAATCCGAAGTTGACGGAACGTGGCATGTGGAACACCTTCCGCACCTGCGGACGCGACGATCAGCAGGGCAAGGTCGCTGGCGACTATCTCGCCGCGAACTTTAAGGATGCCAAGATCGCTGTCATCCATGACAAGACGCCTTATGGCCAGGGCCTCGCCGACGAAACCAAGAAGGCGCTCGCAGCCAACGGCGTGACTGAGGCCATGTATGAAGGCATCAATGTCGGCGACAAAGATTTCTCGGCCCTCATCGCCAAGATGAAGGACGCGGGCGTCTCGGTCGTCTACTATGGCGGCCTGCACACCGAAGCCGGCCTGATCATACGCCAGCTCGCTGACCAGGGCCTCAAGGCAACCTTCATGTCCGGCGACGGCATCGTGTCGAACGAATTGGCCTCCATCGCCGGCGACGCCGTCGAGGGCACGCTGATGACGTTCGCTCCGGATCCGCGCAAGAATCCGAACGCCAAGGAACTCGTCGAGAAGTTCCGTGCGGCCGGCTTCGAGCCCGAGGCCTATACCCTCTATTCCTACGCAGCGATGGAAATCATCGCGGCCGCCATCACCAAGACCGGTTCAGCCGATGACGCTCAGAAGGTAGCCGAGACCATCAAGTCGGCCGGCCCCTGGAAGACCGCGATCGGCGAGATCGGCTACGACGCGAAGGGCGATATCACCCGTCCTGACTACGTCATGTACACCTGGAAGAAGGGTGACGACGGCAAGTACACCTATGTCGAGAACGCACCCGGCAAATAACCGGACGTTGCTACATGAGAATGCCCGGCGCCTCGCGCCGGGCATTTTTTATGAGAGTTCCCGAAAGCCTGGATCGGAACTGCCCAGGCGTTCTTCGGATCGACACGCAATGTGTCAGCGCGATAGATCAAATTAAATCGGTTTAATCCTCTTTTCGATTTTGTTTGCACTGCAGCATTTTCGCGCTAATCATGTCCGGCAGTCCCCTTCCCCGCGTCCGGAGCCCTGTCCTTGGCAATCTCGAAGATCCTTGTCGCCAACCGCTCCGAAATAGCCATCCGCGTCTTCCGCGCGGCAAACGAGCTCGGCCTCAAAACCGTGGCGATCTGGGCAGAGGAGGACAAATACTCCCTGCATCGCTTCAAGGCCGACGAAAGCTACCAGGTCGGGCGCGGGCCGCATTTGGCCAGGGATATGGGGCCGATCGAAAGCTATCTGTCGATCGAGGAGGTTATCCGCGTCGCCAGGCTATCGGGCGCCGATGCCATCCATCCAGGGTACGGCCTGCTGTCGGAAAGCCCGGAATTCGCCGAAGCCTGCGCCAAGGCCGGCATCATCTTCATCGGGCCAAAGCCGGATACGATGCGCAGGCTGGGCAACAAGGTCGCCGCCCGCAATCTCGCAATCGAAGTCGGTGTGCCGGTAATTCCCGCTACCGATCCCTTGCCGGACGACATGGCGGCGGTAAAGGAACTCGCCAAGACGATCGGCTACCCCGTGATGCTCAAGGCGTCCTGGGGCGGCGGCGGCCGCGGCATGCGCGCCATCCGCTCCGAGGCCGATCTCGCGCGCGAGGTGATGGAAGGCAAGCGTGAGGCGAAGGCGGCTTTCGGCAAGGACGAAGTCTATCTCGAAAAGCTGATCGAGCGCGCGCGCCATGTCGAGGTGCAGGTGCTGGGCGACACACATGGCAACGCCGTGCACCTGTTCGAGCGCGATTGTTCGATCCAGCGCCGCAACCAGAAAGTGGTCGAGCGGGCGCCGGCGCCCTACCTCGAAATGTCACAGCGCGAGGAGCTTTGCGGCTACGCGCTGAGGATCGCGCGCGAGACCAGCTATATCGGCGCCGGCACAGTCGAGTTCCTGCAGGATGCCGATACCGAAAAATTCTATTTCATCGAGGTCAATCCGCGCATCCAGGTCGAGCACACCGTCACCGAACAGGTGACCGGCATCGACATCGTCAAGGCGCAGATCCACATCCTCGACGGCTTTGCCATCGGCACGGCGGAATCGGGCGTGCCGGCGCAAAAGGACATCAGGCTGAACGGCCACGCGCTGCAGTGCCGCATCACTACCGAAGATCCCGAGCATAATTTCATCCCGGACTATGGCCGCATCACCGCCTATCGCGGCGCCACCGGCTTCGGCATCCGCCTCGACGGCGGCACCGCTTATTCGGGCGCGGTCATCACCCGCTTCTACGACCCGCTGCTGGAGAAGGTGACGGCATGGGCGCCGACGCCGGCCGAGACCATTGCCCGCATGAACCGGGCGCTGCGCGAGTTCCGCATCCGCGGCGTGGCGACCAACCTCACGTTCCTCGAGGCGATCATCAATCACTCGAGCTTCGCCGACAATTCCTACACCACCAAGTTCATCGACACGACGCCGGAACTGTTCGCCAGTGTGAAGCGGCAGGACCGCGCGACCAAGCTGCTCAACTACCTTGCCGACGTTTCGGTCAATGGTCATCCCGAGACGCGCGGCCGGCCGCAGCCAAAGGCCGATGCGGCGCCACCGGTGGTGCCATATCTCAACGGCAATGTGCCTCAAGGCAGCAAGCAGAAGCTCGACGTGCTCGGGCCGGAGAAATTCGCCGCGTGGATGCGCGAGCAAAAAGAGGTGCTGGTCACCGACACGACAATGCGCGACGGGCATCAGTCGCTGCTCGCCACAAGGGTACGCACCTATGACATCGCCGGCATTGCCGGCACTTATGCGCGCGCGCTGCCACAGCTTTTGTCGCTCGAATGCTGGGGCGGCGCCACATTCGACGTCGCCATGCGCTTTCTCACCGAAGACCCATGGGAGCGGCTGTCGCTGGTGCGCGAGGCAGCACCCAACCTTGTGCTGCAGATGCTCCTGCGCGGTGCCAACGGCGTTGGCTATACCAACTATCCCGACAACGTCGTCCAGCATTTCGTCCGCCAGGCCGCTGCCGGCGGCATCGACCTGTTCCGCGTCTTCGACTGCCTGAACTGGGTCGAGAACATGCGCGTCGCCATGGATGCGGTCGGCGCCGAGGGCAGACTGATCGAAGCGGCGATCTGTTATACCGGCGACATACTCGATCCGGCGCGGGCCAAATACGATCTGAAATACTATGTCGGCCTGGCCAGGGAATTGCAGGCGGCAGGCGCCCATATCATCGCCGTCAAGGACATGGCTGGGCTTCTAAAGCCGAGCGCTGCCCGCGTGCTGTTCAAGGCGCTGCGCGAGGCGACGGACCTGCCGATCCACTTCCACACCCACGACACATCCGGCCTGTCGGCGGCAACCGTGCTGGCGGCGGTCGAGAGCGGCGTCGACGCCATCGACGCGGCGATGGATTCGCTATCCGGCAACACCTCGCAGCCGTGCCTCGGTTCGATCGTGGAGGCGCTGAAGGGCACCGAGCGCGATCCGGGCCTCGACCCGCAGTGGATCAGGAACATCTCGTTCTACTGGGAGGCGGTGCGCAACCAGTATTCAGCCTTCGAAAGCGACCTGAAGGGGCCGGCATCGGAGGTCTATCTGCACGAAATGCCGGGCGGTCAGTTCACCAACCTCAAGGAACAGGCGCGCTCGCTCGGGCTGGAGACACGCTGGCACGAAGTGGCGCAGACCTATCACGACGTCAATCTGATGTTCGGCGACATCGTCAAGGTGACGCCGTCGTCCAAGGTCGTCGGCGACATGGCGCTGATGATGGTGAGCCAGGACCTGACCGTCGCCGACGTCGAGAATCCGGCGAGGGACATCGCCTTCCCGGATTCGGTGGTGTCGATGTTGCGCGGCGATCTCGGCCAGTCGCCGGGCGGCTGGCCAAAGCCATTGCAGAAGAAGGTGCTGAAGGGCGAAAAGCCGATCACGGTGCGGCCGGGTTCGCTGCTCAAACCGGCGGACCTCAAGGCCAGTCGCACGGAGGTCGAGGAAAAGCTCGAGCGCAAGCTCAGTGAGTTCGAGTTCGCGTCGTGGCTGATGTATCCGAAGGTGTTTTCCGATTTTGCCGCCGCGCAGGAGACCTACGGGCCGGTCAGCGTGCTGCCGACGCCGACCTATTTCTACGGCATGAAGCCGGAAGACGAGATTTTCGTCGACATCGAAAAAGGCAAGACGCTGGTGGTGCGCTGCCTTGCCATGGGCGATGTCGACGAAAAAGGCATGGTCACCGTGTTCTTCGAGCTCAACGGGCAGCCGCGCCGGGTGAAGGTGCCGGACCGGGCGCATGGCGCCTCCGCCGCCAAGGCACGGCGCAAGGCGGAGCCGGGCAATGAGGCGCATGTCGGCGCGCCGATGCCTGGCGTCGTCTCGGCGCTTTCGGTGGCTGCCGGCCAGCCGGTGAAGGCGGGTGACGTGCTGCTGTCGATCGAAGCGATGAAGATGGAAACGGCGCTGCATGCCGAACGCGACGGCACCATAGCCGAGGTGCTGGTCAAGGCCGGCGACCAGATCGATGCCAAGGATCTGCTGATCGCGTTCGGGTGAAATAGGCCGGCATCAGACAGCCTTGTCGGCGCCTGGCAGCAACCCTTCATGCCGCATCGATAGCACCTTGACCCGCCGCGCCCGGTCGGGCATCGAACCGCTGCAATTCGCCGCTCGGGTCACCCCGAGTCGCGGTGAGAAAACGACGCGGAGAGAAGACTATGGCCGACGACATCATCGAGACCAGCCAGACTGTTGCCGCCGGCCAGCTGCGCGCCTTCATCGAACGCATCGAGCGGCTCGAGGAAGAGAAAAAGACGATTGCCGACGACATCAAGGAAGTGTTCGCAGAGGCCAAGGGCACCGGCTTCGACACCAAGGCGATGCGGTCGATTATCCGGCTGCGCAAGAAGGACCAGGCCGAGCGGCAGGAAGAGGAATCCATCCTCGATCTGTACAAGGCTGCGCTCGGCATGGTGTAAAGGCCGGCCTCGGCGCCGGAGACGATCGCGGGAGAAGCGGTTCTGACCATGGATTCCAGCCATGAGCGAATTCGATTTTGGCGCCCGCCGCGCCTCTGAATTCCGCCAACGCAGCTTCTGGACGCTGTTCGCGGAACGGCATCCGGATGAAAGGGCTCTGCTGGCGAGGCGCGGACCGTGGTTCTGGCAGCGTGGGCTGCCCGATTTCGCATTGGTCCTTTCCATGTACGTCGCGCCTGCGCAGAATCATGTCGGCGTCTTCTTCGGCCGCAACGAGAAGTTCGGTGCCACGCAAGCCTGGTCGCGGTTGAAGCCGTTCCAGCCGGCCATCGAAGACAGGCTGAAGCTCAGGCCAGAACAAAGTTGCGACGGCCTCGGCATCAATTCGATGTGGCGGGTGAATTGTCTTGCCGAAGACAATTGGCCGGCGATGACCGACTGGCTGGTGACGGAAGCCTCGCGTTTCGAGCGCGCGATTGCCGAAGTTCTGGGTCGGGAATAAAGCAGGGTTTCCAGACGCAATCCTTAGAATCGCTCTGGTGAGCAGAGCGAGGGAGCCGGTCGATCGATGACGATCATGTCGCGCGTTGCCGCCTTCTTCCGCTCACGCTGGTTCGGCGGCGTGCCGCTCGATCGGCTGTTCTGGCGCGACCTGGTCGTTGTCGGCACAGCGATCAACGTCGCGTCGTCGGTGGCGGCACTCATTCTGCTCGGGCTGAAGCTGCCGCTTGCGCTAGTCCTGGCGGTGCATTTCGCGCCGGTGCCCTACAATATCTTCCTGACCTTTGCCGTTTGGCGAACTGCCGGAAAATCGAGTGGCGTCATGGCCTCGCTGATGACGCTTGGCGCCACGTTGTGGCTGATCCTGGTGGTTGTGGCCTGACGATCAGGCGGCCGGATCGAATTTGAGCGCCACGCCGTTGATGCAATAGCGCAGACCGGTCGGCGGCGGGCCGTCGTCGAAGACATGGCCGAGATGGCTGCCGCAGCGGGCGCAATGGCACTCGGTGCGGACCATGCCATAGCTGCGGTCGACGGTGGTCTCGAGCGAACCCGGCACTGGGTCGTTGAAGCTCGGCCAACCGGTGCCGCTCTCGAATTTCAGCTTGGATTCAAACAAGGGCTGGTCGCAGCCGACGCAGGAGAAGGTGCCGGCGCGCTTCTCGTGCAGCAGGGCGCAGCTTCCCGGCCGCTCGGTGCCGTGGTTGCGCATCACCGCATATTGCTCGGGCGTCAGCCGGGCGCGCCATTCGGCATCGGTGCGGGTAACGGGGTAGGTGTGGCTGTCCATTTTTTCCTCTTAGCTTATCTCGCTATTTGGGTTGCCTTCCCAACTTCGCCTGAAATAGGCATTTGTTACGGCGTTTGCCCGTATTTCCTATCCCGTTGCAAAGAATTCCTCAGGCGATGGCCGCGAGATAGCGCGCAACCGATGCTGAAAATGCCGCCTTTGCATCTCCGATGACGTTCTGGTTCCACCATGCGCCGTAGATATGGTCGAACGCGAAAGGCTCCAGCGCGGCCTTGATGCCGTGCACCTTCGTCGCGTTGAGCGGGATATAGTTCGGATAGCTGTACATGAAGCTGACATGACGGCGGGTCGGCGTCACCTGCAGGATGTCGCCGGCCAGGATGGCATTGCCGGCATCGCGCTTCCAGTGCAGCACCTGGCCACCGGCAAAGTGGCCGCCGCAGCGGATGAGCGTCAGCGACGGGTTTATGGCGCGCATCTCGCCCTCCCAACTGATGATTGCCGGATGCGGCCGCATGATCCACTGACGATCATCGGCGTGCAGATAAATCGGCACGCCGCCAAACGCCGCGCTCCATTCGACCATTGCCGAATAATAATGGCAGTGCGAAATGGCGATGGCGGCCAGGCCGCCCCGGCGGTTGATCTCCGCCACCGCCTCGTCGCTTACCATTGAGATGCAGTCCCACAGCACATTGCCGTGCGGCGTTTGCGCCAGCAATGCGCGCTGGCCGATGGCGAAGCGCGGCTCGATGCCGAAGGCGAGCACGCCGGCATCATCCTTGATCACGAGCCGATGCCCGGCGGCGAGCTCTTCCGGCGTGGTCCAGGCCTGGCCCTCCCAGCGCACATATTGCCGCTCGTCCTCGCAGATCGGGCAATGTCGCGGCGGCGTCGCTGTCGCCGCGAACTGGACACCGCATTGCAGGCAAAGGAAACAGGTCGACCGTCCTGTTTTGCGTGGATCCATTCAGTGCTTCCTTGAAAGTTGCTTCGTCGCGGCTTCGAGGCCGGCGAGCGTCAGCGGAAACATGCGGCCGCCAAAGATATCGCGGATCATGGCAATCGAATGGGTATAGCCCCAGTTCTTCGCGTCTTCCGGATTGAGCCAAATGGCGTTCGGCCATTGCTGCAGCAGCCTGTCGAGCCAGACGGCACCGGCCTCCTTGTTCCAATGCTCGACCGAGCCGCCGGGTTGGGCGATCTCATAGGGGCTCATCGAGGCGTCGCCGACGACGATCACCTTGTAGTCGGGGCCATATTTATGGAGGAGATCGAAGGTCGGAATCACCTCGGCATGGCGGCGGCGATTGTCCTTCCACACGCCTTCGTAGAGGCAGTTGTGGAAATAGAAATATTCGAGCTGGCGGAACTCGGCGCGGGCGGCCGAAAACAGCTCCTCGACGCTCCTGACATGGTCGTCCATCGAGCCGCCGACATCGAAGAACATCAGCAGCTTCACGGCATTGCGACGTTCGGGTTGTGTCTTAACGTCAAGATAACCGTGCTCGGCGGTGGCGTGGATGGTGCCGGGCAGGTCGAACTCCTCTTCGGCGCCTTCGCGCATCCAGCGGCGCAAGCGCTTCAGCGCGACCTTGATGTTGCGGGTGCCGAGTTCGACGGCATCGTCGAAATTCCTGAACTCGCGCCTGTCCCAGATTTTTACCGCGCGGCGGTTGCGGCTCTCGTGCTGGCCGATGCGCACGCCTTCGGGATTGTAGCCATAGGCGCCGAAGGGCGAGGTGCCGCCGGTGCCGATCCATTTCGAACCACCCTGATGTCGGCCCTTCTGCTCCTCCAGCCGCTTCTTCAGCGTCTCCATCAACTTTTCGAAGCCGCCCAGCGCCTCGATCAGCTTCTTCTCCTCATCGGTCAGGTGCTTTTCGGCGAGCCTCCGCAGCCATTCCTCCGGGATGTTTGCGACATCGACCGGGTTTTTGCCAGCCTGCGCCTCGACACCTTTGAAGATGTGCGAAAAGACCTGGTCGAAGCGGTCGATGTGGCGCTCGTCCTTCACCAGAGCGGCGCGGGCGAGATAGTAAAAGCCCTCGACATCATAGTCGACCAGCCCGGCTTCCAGCCCCTCCAGCAGCGACAGATATTCGCGGAGCGAGACCGGAACCCGCGCTGCCTTCAGTTCGAGGAAGAAGGGGATGAACATCTCACCGTCTACAGCAGATCGTACTCGATGAAGCCGGTCCTGCGCGCCACGTGGTCGTAGAGCTTGCGTGCGGTGGTGTTGGTCTCGTGGGTCATCCAGTAGACGTTCTTGACACCGATCTTGCCGGCTTCCTGTTTGACCGCTTCGATCAGGGCGGCGCCGACGCCCTTGCCGCGCACATCGGGGTCGGCGAACAGGTCCTGCAGATAACAGTTGTTTATCTGCGACCAGCAGGAGCGGTGGTAGAGATAGTGCGTCAGGCCGACGGCCTTGCCGTCGAGGGTGGCGATGAAACCCTTTGGCTCGAACTCGCCCGCCGTGAACAGCCGCTTCCAGGTGACGGCATAAACCGCTTCCGGCAGCTTGGTTTCGTAAAAGGTGAGATAGGCGGTCCACAGACGCCGCCAATTGGTATGGTCAGATTGCGCCAATGGGCGGACGGTGATCTCGGTCATTTCGTTTCCCTCTGAAGTCGGCAACCTGAAGCTGCCTCCGTGCCCGGCTAGAGGCAACGGTCCAGCACCGGGAAAGCGCTGTCCGGTGACTTCGTGGGCTTCCGGCCGACCGGCCCCTCACCCCTGCCGTCTCGCCATGAAGGCCAGGCGCTCGAACAGATGCACGTCCTGTTCGTTCTTCAGCAAGGCGCCGTGCAGTTTGGGCAGCGCGTTCTTCGGGTCGGCGCGCAGGTCCTCGGGCGCGATGTCGTCGGCGACCAGCAGGCGGATCCAGTCGAGTGCCTCGGAGGTCGACGGCTTCTTCTTGAGGCCCGGCACGTCACGGATTTCATAGAATTGTGTGAGTGCGGCGCGCACCAGGTTCTGCTTGATGCCGGGATAGTGCACGTCGACGATTTTGTGCAGCGTCTCGACGTCGGGAAAGCGGATGTAGTGGAAGAAGCAGCGGCGCAGGAAGGCGTCCGGCAGCTCTTTTTCGTTGTTGGAGGTGATGATGACGATCGGCCGGACGGTGGCACGGATGGTCTCGCCGGTCTCGTAGACGAAGAACTCCATCCGATCCAGTTCCTGCAACAGATCGTTGGGGAACTCGATATCGGCCTTGTCGATCTCGTCGATCAGAAGCACGACTTTCTTGCCGGCAGCAAAGGCGTCCCACAGCTTGCCGCGCTTGATGTAATTGCGGATGTCGTTGAAGCGCTGGTCGCCGAGCTGGCTGTCGCGCAGCCGCGAGACGGCATCATATTCATAGAGGCCCTGCTGCGCCCGCGTGGTCGATTTGACGTGCCATTCGATCAGATCCAGGCCGAGCGCCGCCGCCACCTGGCGGGCAAGTTCGGTCTTGCCGGTACCGGGCTCGCCCTTGACCAGCAACGGCCGCTCCAGCGCGATCGCCGCGTTGACCGCCACCATCAGATCCTTGTCGGCAACATAGGCTGCCGTGCCTTCGAAACGCATTTTTGCTCCCGGATTCATCGCGCGACCCTAAGGACGCGGCCTTCGCTGTGCAAGGCGCTGCTGGCAAAGCGGGAATCTTGCCGGCGCGACCCTCGTCGAGCGGTTCTGCGTCGATTTAAGACTCGAAACATGTCGTCTCTCTGGCGCTTGGTCTGCCGTCTGCCTATATTGGCGGAGACGGTCTGCGCTTCCCGGCAGGAGAACATTTTCCCCGGGGCCTTAATGATCCCTAGGGAGCTGTCCCTGGGAAGACCCGTGGGTTTTCTCATACGGCGCCCACCTACTTTGTAGGTTCCCGGGATCGCTCTCTCCACCGGTTGTGTGGATCGTCACCTATCGAAAAGGCCATGTCTGGCGGATCTTGTCGTCGCGCCGCTTTGTGCGGTGCTCTCACGAACGAAAAGTTCGCCCCGCTCCTCCAAAACGTCGCTCGTAAAACTCCATCCAAATCTGACCTTTTCTAACGTCGGCGCATGACATCCCCAAAAGACCTGAAAAAAAATCTCCGCAACCAAGCCCTCGGGCGCCGCGCCGCGCTCGATCCGTTCTGGCGGGTGGAGGCAGCACTCGAAATGGCCGAGACGGCGCGCGACCGGATCACCGTCGCGCCGGGCCAGATCGTCTCAGGCTTCTGGCCGATGCGCTCGGAAGTCGACGTCCGGCCGCTGATGTTTGCCTTGCGCGAAAAGGGGGCAAGGCTCTGCCTGCCGGCCATTCTCGACAAAACCATCATCGTCTTTCGCGAACTGGTGCGCGGCGCGCCGATGGTCGACATGGGCTTCGGCACCGTCGGGCCACACGAGGAAGCCGAGGTGCTCGATCCCCAGCTGATGCTGGTGCCGCTTGCCGCCTTCGATGCGCGCGGCCACCGCATCGGCTATGGCGCCGGCTATTACGACCGGGCGATCGCGCGGCTGGTCGACAAGGGGCAGCAGCCGCGGCTGATCGGCATTGCCTTCGACTGCCAGGAGGTGGCCGTGGTGCCTGACGAGCCGCATGACGTGATCATTCCGGAAATACTCACCGAGAGCGGGTTGCGTCGCTTCGCGCCGAAATTGTAGATAAGTTCCTGGACGCATGGTCTTTTCCGAAAGTCATGCAGCTTGTTGCTTCGCTGACCTTCGGTTCGGGATCACGCTTATATGAGACTTCTCTTCCTCGGCGACATGGTCGGCAAGACAGGACGTACGGCGGTGTGGGAACAACTGCCTGGCCTGATCTCGGATTTCAAGCTCGACTTCGTCATCGTCAATGGCGAGAACGCCGCCGGCGGCTTCGGCATCACCGAGGAGATTTTTCGCGAGACGATCTCGGCCGGCGCCGATGTCGTCACCACCGGCAACCATGTCTGGGACCAGCGCGATGCGCTGATTTTCGCGCCGCGCGAAGAGCGCTTCCTGCGTCCGTCCAATTTCCCCAAGGGTACGCCGGGGCGCGGCTCAGGCGTCTACATCGCCAGGAACGGCGCGCGCGTGCTGGTCGCCAACATCATGGGCCGGGTGTTCATGCATCCCGAGCTCGACGATCCGTTCCAGGCCGGCGAGCGCGAACTTGCCGCTTGTCCGCTTGGCGAGCAGGCCGATGCGATCGTCATCGATTTCCATGCCGAGGCGACCTCGGAAAAAATGTGCTTCGCTCATTTCGTCGACGGCCGTGCCAGCCTTGTTGTCGGCACCCATACGCATCAGCCGACCGGCGACCACCAGATCCTCAATGGCGGCACCGGTTATATTTCCGATGCCGGCATGTGCGGCGATTACGATTCCTCGCTCGGCATGGACAAGGAGGAGCCGCTCAACCGATTCTTGTCCAAGGTGCCGAAAGGCCGCTTCGAGGCGTCGACCGGACCGGCGACATTGTGCGGCGTCGGCGTCGACATTTCCGACCGTAGCGGCCTGACCGAACGGATCGCGCCGTTTCGCCGCGGCCCGCGGCTGGAGGAAACGGCTCCATCCTTCTGGTCGTGACATTGATATAGACGCTTGCAATACCCAATTGCCGGCGAAACTGCTCTAGATCGTAGAGGGGACGACCTCCATGCAGCTAGTCGAATTCCTGGCGCCGCATTTCGCCTTTGTCTCCGACCCGACGGCATGGGTCGCGCTGCTGACGCTGATCGTGCTGGAGGTCGTGCTCGGCATCGATAATCTGATCTTCATCTCGATCCTGACCAACAAATTGCCGGTAGCGCAGCGGGCCCGCGCCCGGCGGCTCGGCATCTCGGCCGCGCTGGTGATGCGGCTGATCCTACTCGCCACCATCTCAATCATCGTCCAACTGACGACGCCGATATTCACCGCCTTCGGCCACGGCTTTTCATGGCGCGACCTGATCCTGATCGCCGGCGGCCTGTTTCTCGTCTGGAAGGCGACCAAGGAGATCCACCACACGGTCGATCTCGATGATCACCAGGACACCATGATGGGCGAGACGCTGCAGCTTTCGCTGGCCGGCGCGATTTTCCAGATATTGCTGCTCGACCTCGTCTTCTCGATCGACTCGATCATCACCGCCGTCGGCATGACCGACGAAATCGCGATCATGTACATCGCGGTGATCGTGGCGGTGAGCGTGATGATGCTGGCGGCCGGGCCGCTGGCCGACTTTATCGCCAGGAACCCCAGCATCGTCATGCTGGCCCTCGGCTTCCTGCTGATGATCGGCATGACGCTGATCGCCGACGGCATGGGTTACCACGTGCCGAAAGGCTACATCTACGCCGCCATGGGCTTTTCGGCACTGGTCGAAGGGCTCAACATGCTGGCGCGGCGGCGGAAGAAGGCAAAAGGCGGCGGGCACTGAGGATGGCCCACCGCGGCTGACCTAATTCCCCGGCACACCCTTCGGATGGCGGTCGCCGATCAGGCCGAGCATCACGCCTTGCTCCAGCCACGCCTTGGCGCCGGCGAGCACCAGCGCAAAACCGCCGGTCGAGCCGATCGCCTGCTTGACCTGCTCATCGGGGCTGCCGACAAAGCCGAAATTGCGGACCTCGACAAAGGTCGTGCCGCCCGGCATCTCGGCGAAAGTCCACACTACCGTGGTCGGCGGATCGCTCCATTGCATGACGATCTTCTTGTTATCGACGATCTCACTGACATTGACCGTCGTCGAGACGCCATACATGCGCCATTCCCAACTGATTTCCTTGCCGCTGTCCAACCTGTCGCTGCCATGGGTGAACCAGAATTTCGTCGTGATCGCCGGATCGACGAAGGCTTCGAATACGTCGGCGACCGGCCGCCTTATCAGCATGCCGGCTTCGGCGGTCGGTGTTTCACGGATTTTCATAGCGTCCTCCTTTCCACGGCGCCGCCCTGTTCACCAGGCATCGGGTTCGCGCACGAGGTGAATGATGTTGGCCGGATTGGTGATCCAGCCGCCGCGAAAGCCTTCACCCAGTGCCTCAATGGCATCGCAGCGCACGACGCCGGCCTCGGCGAGATGCTCCGCAGCGGCCGGAAAATCATCGGTGAACAGTTCCAGCCAGATCTCGGCCTGGCTCATCATCGGCGCCTCGTCGATCCACAGCCGATTGGGACCGAGTTCGAACCCGACGGCCGGCGATTTGGCCGTGAATGGCTTCAGGCCGATGACGTCGCGATAGAAGGCGATCGTTGCCTGGTATTGATGCGGCGGGACTTTCATCGCGATGTTGATGCCGCCGGTGATCTTCGCGGTCATTCTTACTCCATTGCTCTCAGATGTTGTTCTCGTTGGCCGGCTCGCCCTTCATCTCGCTGCGGTAATAGCCGTCGCGCAGATTGATGCCGTATTCGACATAGGCCTTCATGCAGGCCAGCATCTGCGACCAGCCCTCGCAATTGAGGTAGGATTTCTTCAGGCCGACCGCGTTCTCGTGCCAGCCGGTTTCGGCGATGGTGACGAAGGTGCCGCCATCGTCGAGCGGCTCGAAATTCATCTCGATGCGGGTCTTGTAGGCTGGCTTGCCGTCGGCGTCGGTGGCATCCCAGCGCAGCACGATGCGGCTGTCTTTCTTCACCTCGTCGACCTCGACGGGAACCTTGCCCCACCAGATGACGGTGGCGCCCGCCACCAGCAGTGCGCTGGCGCCGCCGATCGTGGTGAAGTAGCCGCTAAGTTTCTTCGGATTGACGACCGCATCGAAGACTTCGGCGACGGGTTTGCCGATGCGGCCAGAAACCCTGAATCCAAGAGACATATCCACAGCTCCTTCCTTGAATGGCTCAAGGATATGTTATAGATATATAACATGTCAAGCCAATCGCGAGACGACAATGTTTTCAAGGCGCTGGCGCATCCGCGCCGGCGTGCGTTGCTGGACCGGCTGAAGGATGCGCCGCAGACCACCGGCATGTTGTGCGATGCCTTCCCCGACATGGACCGCTGCACGGTCATGCTGCACCTGAAGGTGCTGGAGGAGGCCGACCTGGTCGTGGCGCGGCGCGAGGGGCGCGAACGCTGGAACCATCTCAACGCGCTGCCGATCAAGCACATCCACGACCGCTGGATCAGTCAATATGCCACGCACGCGATCAGCATCCTCGACCGGCTGAAATCCGATCTTGAGGGATGAAAGGTTTGCCGAAGCCTGCCGATTTTCGGATCTTGAAAGCCTTGCGTGCCGGCAGCAATGGCGCGGCTGGACGAATTGAGCCGATTTATCTATAAGCCGGCCATTCCGACAGCGAGCGCCGTCCGTCCGTCAGGGACGCAGCAGGACGTTCTGAAATTTTGAATTCGAGCATTTTGCAAGATGCCGGGTGGTTCACCAGGCGGCAGATGCTCTAGCCGAGAAGATGACAGGGGTGCCATGGCTGGCCATTCACAGTTCAAGAACATCATGCACCGCAAGGGCCGCCAGGATGCGGTGCGGTCGAAGATGTTTTCCAAGCTGGCGCGCGAAATCACCGTCGCCGCCAAGAGCGGCACGCCCGATCCATCGATGAACCCGCGCCTGCGCCTTGCGGTGCAGAACGCCAAGGCGGTGTCGATGCCGAAGGACAATATCCAGCGCGCCATCAACAAGGCGTCGATGGGCGATGCCGAGACCTACGAAGCCGTGCGCTACGAGGGTTACGGGCCAGGCGGCGTCGCGCTGATCGTCGAGGCGCTGACCGACAACCGCAACCGCTCGGCGTCGAATGTGCGCGCTGCCTTCACCAAGGCGGGCGGGGCGATGGGCGAGACCGGCTCGGTATCGTTCATGTGGGACCGCGTCGGCGAGATCTACTATCCGGCATCGGCCGGCAGCGCCGAGAAGGTGATGGACGCGGCGATCGAAGCCGGTGCCGACGACGTCCAGTCGGACGAGGAAGGCCACACGATCTACTGCGCTTTCGAGAATCTTGGCGAAGTGTCGAAGGCGCTGGAAGGCGCGCTCGGCGAGGCTGAATCGGTGAAGCCGATCTGGAAGCCGCAGACCAATATCGCGGTCGACGAGGAGCGGGCACAATCGCTGATGAAGCTGGTTGCGACGCTCGAGGACGACGACGACGTGCAAAGCGTCTACGCCAATTTCGAGGTCGACGAGGAGACCTTGGCAAAGCTCAGCGCGGCGTAAGTTCAGAACGCCGCGCACCGATCACGTATCTTTCTTCTAGAGCTGTCAGTTACTGATGGGGGACGGATGACTGACACTGACGAGGCTCGTTTTGCTGACGCGATGTCCTGGCCTCGCCGGGGTGACATATGGCGCCGGCTGTTCGCTTCGATCATCGACTATCTTATCGTCCTGATACCTCTTTACGCACTGGTAGCGGGTTTGTTTCTGCTGACTGACGGCGGAGTCAAAGGCAGCTTTTGGTTGAACTGGAGAATATGTCAGGCGGCTTCGTTAAACGGAGCAAGTGATCCATCACTTGCCCGTTACGATTGGCAGGTATGCAGAACGTCGCTGTTCGGTTTGACGGTCGCCGAATGGGCCCTGGGAACGGCTTCGGGCTCACAGTCTGAAGGAAATCCCTCCGTCTCATTTGATTTGGATTCGCAGGGCAATTTCCGACCGGCAGCATTGGATTTGGGTTTCCTCGAACTGGTCGTTCTCGCGTCTTATCTCCTTGTCATGGAGTTGACCTCTGGCCAGCCAATCGGCAAGCGGTTCGCGGCGCTCATAGTGCATGACCAGGATGACAAAAATAGAATCGGACTACCCGTACGAAAGGCTGTTCGGCGGCAGGGAATGAAATTTCTCGGCGCTTTGCCTATAATGGCCACAGGAGGGTGGTACGCTTTTCAGGCTTGGGGCAGCGCTCCTGGGGTCGCGCAGGACTTCTCCCAGCTGGAGATTGTCGGTGCATACGCTGCGTTGGTCTTAGTTATGGTCTGGCCGATCTGGATCGCAATATCCATAGCTCTTGGCAACGACCCGATACACGATCGATTTGCCGTAACCACAGTCCGCGCAGATGAGACCGAGACATGAGCGAACAGGCGCCCACCGTCCGCATCACCTATTGCACCCAGTGCCAGTGGCTGCTCCGGGCCGGCTGGATGGCGCAGGAACTGCTGTCCACCTTCGGCACCGATCTCGGCGAGGTGACGCTGGTGCCCGGCACCGGCGGCATCTTCACCATTTCCTGCAATGACACGCTGGTCTGGGACCGCAAGCGTGATGGCGGTTTTCCCGACGCCGCAAAGCTCAAGCAACTGGTTCGCGATGTCATCGATCCGGATCGCGATCTCGGCCATGCCGACCGCAAGGGCGATAAGTCAAAAGATCCTGCCTGAAGGCCTTTTACGCTTCCGTCCTGCATTCACCGCCACGCGAAGATGAAGCAGCCCAGCGCCACGATGGCGGTGATGGTGCGGACATGGTTCCACATCACCCAGTCCTTGAGATAGGTGGCCCACACGGCGGCGCCGTTGGCGCTTGCCGGATCGACCGCAGCCAGGGCGTTGTTGAGCGGCACGTTGAACACCATCGTCACGATCGGAGTGCCGACGACATAGATCAGGGCGCCGGCGAGAAGCCAGAACGAACCCGGTTGGCTCCAGCCGATAAGAGCGCCGGCGGCGAGGACAAGACAGACCAGCCCGGTGCCGAAAAGTGCGGTCATGAATGCCGGCGTAATCACGGTGATGTTGATCGAATTCATGGCGGCGATGCCGCCTCCGGCAGGCAAGCGGGCGAGCGCCGGCATGATAAAGTTGGAGAAGGCGAAGAAAACGCCGCCGACAACGCCTGAGCCAATGGCAGCGACGAAGGTGAGGGTGGGAAGCAGTTTCATGATCATGTCAGTTGCTCCAGATGCCGGTTGAGGCGGTTTCGGTTGCGTAGGCGGAAAAGTCCTTTGGGGCGCGGCCGAGCACGCGCTCGACGCCGTCGGTCAGCGACTCGTTGCGGCCGTCGAGGACTTCGGTGAACAGCTCGTTGAGCAGCCACGCGAACTCGGCCGGCAACTCATGCTCGGCGATGGCGGCGGTGAACTCGGCGTTTGAAATCCGCTTGAAACGAATGTCGCGGCCGGCGGCCCTGCCGATCTCGGCGACCGCGTCGGCGAAGCTCAGCAGCCGCGGCCCGGCCAACTCGTAGAGCTGGCCGATATGGCCCTGCCGGGTTAGTACGGCAAAGGCGGCCTCCGCGATATCGTCGGCATCGACGAATGGCTCACCGACATTGCCGACCGGCAACGCCACCTCGCCCTCCACCAAAGATTCGACGAGGAAGCCTTCACTGAAGTTCTGGGAAAACCAGGCGCAGCGCAGGATCGTCCAATCGGCGCATGTGGCTTTCAGCATCTCTTCGGCACGTTGCGCTTCCGTTTCGCCGCGCCCCGACAGCAGCACCAGCCGGCGCACACCACACTCCACAGCAAGACGAGAGAAGGCGCCGACCGTGTCGGCCGCGCCGGGCACCGCAAGATCAGGATAGTAGCTGATGTAGACGGCGCCGACACCATCAAGCGCGGGTTCCCAAGTGGCTTTGTTTTCCCAGTCGAAGGGTGGCGTGCCCGAGCGCGAGCCTATCCGTACCGGCAGGCCCCGCGCCGTCAGCCGCTCGGCGAGGCGACGGCCGGTCTTGCCGGTGCCGCCGAGGATCAAAGTTGGTTTCGTTATAGTAGGGTTCATGTCGATTTTCCTCAGTTTGAAAATGTGAGTAATCCTCACATTTGCAAAACGTGATAAACCCTCGTATTTTGCGAGTCAAGCCAATTTGTTGATTGTTCGTCTGGAGACAGTGATGGAAGGCTCTGCCGTATCGGATTCACAGGACGGCCAGATCGCATCGCCGCGCCGGGCGCCGAGCCAGCAGCGCAGCCGTGAGCGGGTCGAGCGCATGCTGGCTGCCGCCTCGGTGCTGATCGCCGAACAAGGCAGCGACGCCATGCGCATGGGCGAGGTGGCCGAGAGGGCCGGCGTGTCGATCGGCTCGCTCTACCAGTTCTTCCCCGACAAGAGGGCGATCATCTGGGCGCTGGCCGAACGCTACACCGCCGAAAGCCAGGCCTGCATTGCGGCAGCGCTAGCCGAGGTCAATGACGCCGAAGGCCTGCGCCGGGCATTTTCGGAACTGGTGGATATCTACTACGGAATGTTCCTGGCTGAGCCGGTGATGCGCGACATCTGGTCGGGCACGCAGGCCGACAAGGCGTTGCGCGAACTTGAGCTCGCCGACAGCCGGGCCAACGCCGAATTCCTCACTGCGGTGCTGAAGCGGCTGCGGCCATCCGCCGATCCAGAAGCGCTCGAAACGACGGCGTTTCTCATCTGGCAGATGGGCGAGGCCACAATGCGGCTGGCGATCTCGGTCGGGCGGAAAGAGGGCGACAGGCTGGTTGCAGCCTACAAGCGGATGGCCCTGCGCGAGTTGCTCGGCGAGTAGGGCCGTATTTTCGCAACAAAAAACCCGCCACGAAGGCGGGTTTCTCGATCTGCGAAACGCCAATGCGGCTTAGAGGCCGAAGCCTTCGAAACGCTTCTTGAACTTCGACAGGCGGCCACCGCGGTCGAGCAGGGTCTGCTGGCCGCCAGTCCAGGCCGGATGAGTGGTCGGGTCGATGTCGAGGTTCATCGTATCGCCTTCCTTGCCCCAGGTCGAACGAGTCATGTATTCGGTGCCGTCGGTCATGACGACCTTGATGGTGTGGTAGTCGGGATGAATATCGGTCTTCATGGGTCTGTTCCTGGCTTGCCGGGTGCTGCCGACGGGCTAAAGCCTGCGTCGATGCGCCCCTTTTTAAAACTCGAAGCCGCAGCTATTGAGGAGCCACGGCTTCTAAAACGGTCGGCGAGCCTATACATCAGCCGGAATTGAATCACAAGGCCGCGGCAAGCGCATATTGATGGCGCAAGCCTCAAAGGGCCAAAGGAAACGGTCATGGCGAACATCAGCGGCGATGCAGACGAGCGCAGGCGCTCGCTGAAGCCGCTGCAGCGCCTGTTTCCCTACATCACCCATTACCGCAAAATGGTCATCGGCGCGATCGTCTCACTGGCCGTCGCGGCGGCGACGACGCTGGCGCTGCCGCTGGCCGTGCGGCGGATGATCGACCACGGTTTTTCCGCTTCCGATTCCAGCTTCATTGCCGAATATTTCGCCATGCTGGTGGTGATGGCCGCCGTTCTGGCGGCGGCATCGGCCAGCCGCTACTATTTCGTCATCACGCTCGGCGAGCGCGTCGTTGCCGATATCCGCCGCGATGTCTTTGCCCACGTCACAACACTGTCGCCATCCTTTTTCGACACGGCCCAGTCGGGCGAGATCGTCTCGCGGCTCGCCGCCGACACGACACAGGTCAAATCGGCCGTCGGTGCCACCGCCTCGGTGGCTTTGCGCAACGTCATCCTCGGCCTGGGCGCCGTGGCGATGATGGTCTTCACCAGCCCAAAACTGTCCGGCCTGGTCATCGCGGCCATTCCGCTAATCGTGCTGCCGCTGGTCGCCTTCGGCCGCTCGGTGCGGCGCAAGTCACGGCTGGCGCAGGATACTCTGGCCAATGCCACCGCCTACGCCAGCGAGCAGATCGGCGCGGTGCGCACCCTGCAGGCCTTCACCAACGAGAAGCTTGTAACCGGGTATTTTTCATCCGCAGTGGAAGCAGCGTTCGAAGCGGCGCGGGCCTCGATCTTTGCCCGCTCCTTTCTCACCTTCTTCGCCATCTTCATGATCTTTTCGTCAGTCGTGGCGGTGCTGTGGTTCGGTTCGCGCGACGTGCTCGACGGCACGCTGTCGCCGGGCACGCTCGGTCAATTCCTGCTCTATTCGGTGTTCGCCGCCGGCGCGCTCGGCGCCCTGTCGGAGGTCTGGGGCGAACTGTCCCAGGCAGCGGGCGCTGCCGAACGGCTGACCGAGATTCTGGCCGAGAAACCCGCGATCCAGGCGCCCGCCGATCCGAAGCCGCTGCCGGCAAAGGCGAGAGGCGCGATCAGTTTCGACGATGTCTCCTTCTCCTATCCGGCCCGGCCCGACCGCGCCGCCGTCCATGGCCTGAGCTTTCAGATCAAACCCGGTGAGACGGTGGCGATCGTCGGGCCATCCGGCGCCGGCAAGAGCACGGTGTTTTCGCTGCTTCTGCGCTTCTACGATCCGGAGGCCGGCAGGATCGTCATCGACGGGGTCGATCTGCGCGAGGCCGATCCGGCCGCGATCCGCGCGCGCATCGCCATCGTGCCGCAGGACGTCACCATCTTTGCCGCAAGCGCGCGCGACAATATCGGCTTTGGCCGGCCTGGCGCCAGCCAGGCCGAGATCGAGGCGGCGGCGAAGGACGCGCTGGCCGACGAGTTCATCCTGAAACTCGAAAAGGGCTATGACAGCCAGGTCGGCGAGCGCGGCGTGACGCTGTCGGGCGGCCAGCGCCAGCGCGTGGCGATCGCCCGCGCCATTTTGCGCGATGCGCCCATCCTGCTGCTCGACGAGGCGACCTCGGCGCTAGATGCCGAAAGCGAGACGCTGGTGCAGACGGCGCTGGACCGGCTGATGAAGGGCCGCACCACGATCGTCATCGCCCATCGGCTGGCAACCGTGCTGAAGGCCGATCGCATCCTGGTCATGGATGGCGGCCGCATCGTCGAGGAAGGCACGCATCAGAGCCTGGTCGCCAAGGGCGGCATCTATGCGCGGCTGGCCAAGCTGCAGTTCGATACCGGGGCGAATGCTTTCAGGGGCGCGGCCGAGTAGCATCGCTCCATCCCGATGAAATCGGGATGAGGCTCCATCTTCTTGTTTGACCATGATCTTTTCCGAAAACCGGCATCCACTTTTCGGGATCATGGTCCCCAGCGGCCGCCGAGATTCTTCAGCTACCGAAAGCTCGGCGTTTGCCGCGTCGATAGGCGATGAACAGGGGAACGCCGACAAGCAACGACAACAAAAGCATGCTGGCGACGGTCTGTCGCTGCTCCTTTGCCGGATCGCTGAGCTGCACATCGGCAGGCGGCTCTTCATAGGTAAAATCGTACTGCCAGCGAATTTGGTCTGCGACGTCATCGACGGTTTTCAGATAATCGGCAATCGCCTTGGCCGGTACTTCAGTCGCCAGCGTCTGAAAGTTCCATTCAACTTGAAATTCGGTGGGCGTGTTGGACCAGGACGCCTTGAGAGACAGATAGGGCGTCACGACGTTTTTCATCGACTCGCCGGAAAACCTCGCCTTGAGGTTGCGCACGGTCACCTTGTGGCGGCGGTAGAACTGGGGGCCGAGGGAGACGGGCCCGGTTCGGTCGACGATTGTCGGGGTTGGAAGAGAGTTGTTGCCGAGATCGGCCGCGCGGATCGGGAAATTCTTTGCCAGATCGTTGGCCGTCAGCGCCTCCGCTGGCAAGCGATAACTTTCCTTCACGCTCACTATGTTGCCGTCGCGGCGATCCACGATTTCCGGCTTGGCGATGGTTTGGATGCCCGGATATTGCTTGTTGTAGTATTTCAGGTAGGCGTCCGACACCTCGCTCAGCGACCGGCTGGCGAAATTGCCGCGCATCCAATCGGCATCGGCGTCCTCATATGTCGAGAAGACCGTCAGCACGAGGGGATCGCCCGGTTTCCGCGGAAAGTCGAATTCCTCGGCGATCTGGATCGACGGGCTGGTAAGCACAGGGCTCGGCATCTTCTCCAACCCGCCGGTGCTGGAAAGCGGCAGCGCGAAGCCGTAGTCCGGCTGTGCGAGATTGTGCGCCCTGCCGCCCTGAAGATAGTTCGTGGCGTCCAGCCAATATGTCTTTGCTCCGATCCTTGCCTTGACGATGGCATGGTCGAAATCGCGGAGCGCCGGCAGATGCTGGTCCAGGGCCCGTCCCTCGTCGAGATCGGCCAAGGCGACCTCGGCAGCAATGCCAAGCCGCACAAGCGATGAAACCAGCAGCAGGGCTTTGTCCTTGCAGTCACCGAACCCGCTCAGGATGACCGTCGCGGGATCACGCGGAACGTAGGAACCGGCACCCATCGACAGGCTTACATAGCGGATCTGGTCCTGCACCAACCGCATTGCCTCGACCATCCGGTCTTCGGGCACCGGATGCCGCAGAGCGATGTCGTCGAGCTTTGCGGCAAAAGCCGAGGGAAAAACGGTCGCTGGCTTGTAATAGGGCGCAACGGCATCGACCACACTTTGCCAATTCGCGGTAGACGCGACATCGATGGAGCCCCAGCCTGGATAGGTCACGGGCAGGTTATCCTCGACATTGACCGGTTTCGGGTTTGGAATTTCCCATAGATAGGTGGTGTCCGGCCCAGTCGGGGAGATTGAGGGCTTAAGTCGGGTTCCCCTTGTCTTGATCTGGAGCGGCTGGCCCGAGGGCCAAATGATGCTTGTGCGGATAAGCGCTACCGGCTCTTCCCATTCGGTGGAGAAATTCTTGAAGAAAAGGTCCTTGCCGACCAGCGGTGTTACTTCGTAGGTCGACCCGTAATCGACGATGTCGCCGGCACGCACGTCATCGATGTTGACATGTGCTGTCAGCCAGCCGTCGAAGACGCCTTTCTCGGCGTCTCTTTCCCTGCGGAAGATGTCGAATCCGACGCCTTCCAGCCGGTCCAAAACGGCACCATCGCGGATGATGTGAAGATGGTTGAGCGTGACCTTGTGCCGGGACGGATCGAACTGCAGATCGATACTCGCGCCACGATCCAGGCCGGGACGGTCGACGATTTTATAGACGGTGCGCGAGTACTCGACATAGCCGCCGGCGCGATGCTTGATCTGGTCGTCCGAGAGCAGCCATGAAACGCCATTCTTGATTTGATCCGATCGGGTGGGATCGGCAGCCGGAATATCAAGCTGCTTTACCCAGCTTTCTGCCGGACCCTTGAGAACCATGTCGTCGGACATGGCCGGAGAACTCAGGCCGATCAATAAGATGAAAAATACCAAGCGGGGCCAGAAAGACTTCATCCTATGAAAACTGTAACAGACAGACATCTACGCTCGCCCAACTTGGAAGAACTCCTTTTTCAGAGGCTTTCCCACCAAAGTAAAGGCCAGTTTCGCGGATTTCTGCAAGTCACCGCGGCAAGAACCTGGAATAGACGAAGCGGCTCAGTTCCCGTACCGCTTCTTCAGATGGTCAGTGAAATGTGCGGCATCGAGCTTTTCGCCGGTAGCGCGTTCGAGCAGTTCCGGTGTCGACCAGCGCGAGCCTTGCGACCAGATCCTTTTGCGGCGCCAGTCGTTGATCGCGGCGAAATCTCCCTTGGCGAGGTCTTCGTCGGCTGAAGGATGATCCCTGGTCAGCGCCGCCCATTGCTGCGCCGCCATCATGGCGCCCAGCGTGTAGGAGGGGAAATAGCCGAAGGCGGCACCCGGCCAGTGGACGTCCTGCATCGGACCGTCAGCCGGATTGTCTGATGTCGACAGGCCGAGATAATCGCGCATCTTGGCATCCCAGGCTTCGGGCAGGTCGGCTGCTTCCAGCCGTCCCGAGACAAGCTCCTGCTCCAGCTCGTAGCGCAGGATGACGTGCAGCGGATAGGTGACCTCGTCGGCATCGACGCGGATCAGGCCGCGCTCGACCCGGTGTACATGCGGCAGGATGTCGTCGATCGTCCAGCTCTCGCCGAGGTGTCTTTCGACCACCGGCAGCGCCCAGCGCCAGAATTCTGGATTGCGGCCGATCTGCTTTTCGACGAACAGGCTCTGGCTTTCATGCACCGCCATGCCGCGCGCTCTGCCCAGAGGCCAGTGCGCCCACGCCTTCGGCAGGTTCTGCTCGTACAGCGCATGGCCGGTCTCGTGCAGCACGCCCATCAGCGCCGACAGGAAATCCGAGGTCTTGTAGCGGGTGGTGATGCGCACGTCGCTCGGCACGCCGCCGCAGAAGGGATGGTGCGAAACCGACAGCGAGCCGTGGGTGAGGTCGAAGCCGACCGCCGCCATCATGGCGAGGCCAAGCTCGCGCTGCTTGTCCAAGGGGTATCTGCCGGAAAGCGGCTTCAGCGGATGTTTCGCCAGCCGCTCTTCCTGCACGGCCAGTGCCTCCGGCACGAAGCCTTTCAGGAAGGTCTTCAACTCGACAAACACAGGCGTGATGTCGGCGGCGCGATTGCCCGGGTCATATTGCTCCATGAGCGCGTCGTAAGGCTCGAGCCCGAGCACCTCGGCGCGAAGGGCCGCCTCCTCGCGGACCAGCGCCACGACGCCTTCGAGCGCCGGTAGGAAACCCGCCCAGTCGTTCTTGGCGCGCAGGTCGCGCCAGAGCTGCTCGGAGCGCATGCGCGCGGTCGTCTGGCGCTCGACGAACTCGACCGGCAGGCAGGTCAGGTTGGTGTATTGCCGGCGGAATTCCCTGACCGCGGCCTGCTGCTCTTCGTTCAGCGCCTCCTGCTCGGCCGCCGCGATCCAGTCGGCAATCTCCGGCGCAGTCGCCCGGGCATGGTGCATGCCCGCAAGCGCCGACATTGCCTCTGCGCGCTTCTCGCCGCCGCCGACCGCCATATGGGTCGCCTCGTCGGCGCCGAGGATGGCGAGGGCGTGTTCCAGCGCTTCGAGCTTGTGGCCGAGGTCGTCGAGTTTTTGAAAGGACATTGTGGGTTCCGCTGATTTGACGGCGGGAAAAGATACCAATGCAAAAGTGTTGGCAACCCCGAAGCCGTCCGCGATCGACGCATCGACTGCCGGCTGCAACGGCCGAAAAGCATCTTGTGGAAGCGGTGGCGTGCGTGGTCAATGTCGTCCGGCGGCGGCAGACCGCGATGCGGAGACGAAACATGATCGCCAATGTGCTGGTCGGGCTGGTGGCCGTGATCCACCTCTGCATCGTCTATCTTGAGATGGTGCTGTAGGACACGCCGCGCGGCCATATGGTATCCAGGCTGACGCCGGAATTCGCCAGGGCCTCGAAAGTGCTCGCGGCCAATCAGGGGCTTTACAACGGCTTTCTCGCAGCCAGCCTGATCTGGGGCTTTACCTCGGCGAAGCCGGTTTCCAGTAGTCTTCTTCCTGCTCTGCGTCGCCGTCGCCGGCCTTTACGGCAGCGACGGCGGGCCGTAAAATCCTGTTCATCGAGACAGTGCCGGCAGCGCTGGCGCTGATTGCACTGGCGGTGGGCTAGCGCATGATCCCTGAACCGAAAGCTGGAACGGGATCATGCGCAAATCAATTGCCACAGCGCCGGGCACTGCGGCCGATTTCAGCCGCCTGGATAAGTTGGGCCATAGCCGTTGGGATAGTATCCGCCATCGGCGCCGTTGCCGATGAGGAAGGCACTGCCGGTGTCAGCGCGCAGCTTTTGGCTGACATCGTCGAGCTGCGCCAGCAACTGCTGATATTGCGTGCTCGGCATGGTTCCATCGCGTGCGGCCCTCTGGGCGGCCCGATCGAGTTGAGCGACCTGCGTGCGCAAGTCACGTGCCTCGCCCGGCTCGAGCTTGTTCGCCCGGATGGCGCCCTGGATACCCGTCTCCACGCTCTGGATCTGATTGATCAAGGCCGTCGCACGCGGGCCGGCGTAAGCGCCAGCAAACGGAACGGCGAGGAGCAGTGTGGCGAGCGTAGCAGTCCTGAGATTCCTGGGAGCGAAGAAGCGCATGGTTGCGTCTCCTTTACTGGGGAAGGCGGTGGTTGGGAGGGTCCTGCCTTCCGGCCGCGGGCCGTCAGGTTCCGTCGCGTCGCGATGAGCGGTTCCACCGCCGGCGGTTCTCGGCCCATGACCAAGGCTAAAAGGCCATGGCGGCAAAGTGTAATTAAAAAAAGGTAATTTTTTTCAGCTCTTGCCGCTGCCGCACCAGTGCCCTAAATGCCGCCGACTTGAGCCGGCTCGACCTGGCCCGACCTGGCGCATGATACAAGCCAAAGGCCTGCAGATCACCGCTCGGTCAGCTTCAACTCGATGCGGCGGTTCTTGTTGCGCGCCTCTTCGGTATCGGCGGGGTCGAGCGGCTGGAATTCGCCGAAGCCGGCCGCGACCAGCCGGTTGGCCGGCACGCCGTTCTCGATCAGGAACTTGACCACCGATGTCGAGCGCGCCGTCGACAATTCCCAATTGTCGCGGTAGCGGCCGGTGCCGGAGAGCGGCTTGTTGTCGGTGTGGCCGTCGACGCGCAGCACCCAGTTGATCTCCGGCGGGATTTCCTTTTGCAATTCGATGATGGCATCGGCGAGCTTCTTCATCTCGACCTTGCCGGCATCGTTGATCACCTCGGAGCCGGTCGGGAAAAGCACTTCCGACTGGAAGACGAAGCGGTCGCCGACGATGCGGATGTTCTCGCGGTCGGCAAGAATTTCACGTAAGCGGCCGAAGAAATCGGAGCGGTAGCGGTTTAGCTCCTGCACGCGTTGCGCCAGTGCGACGTTGAGGCGGCGGCCGAGATCGGCGATCTTGGTGTTGGATTGGCGGTCGCGCGTTTCGGACACGTCGAGCGCTTGTTCGAGCGCTGCGATCTGCCTGCGCAGCGCCGAAATCTGCTGGTTGAGGATCTCGACCTGGCTCAGCGCCTGCTGGCTGATCTGGCGCTGGCTGTCGAGCTCGCCGGAAAGTGCCGTCGCGCGCTGGTTGGCGGCATCGCCGGCATCGGCGCCTTGCGCCAGCAATTGCTCGAGCCGGCTCTTTTCCGCCTCCGATGCGGACAGCGATGCCTGCAAATTGGCAAGGGTGTCCTCCTTGTCCTGCGTCGTCGAGCGCTCCAGCGCCAGAAGCTGGGTCAACTCGTTGATCTGCGAATTGAGGCGGTTGAGCACCGTGTCCTTGCCGGAGATCTCGCGGCCGAGCAGGAACTGCGCCAGCACGAAAACCGTGAGCAGGAACATGATCGCCAACAGCAGCGTCGACAGCGCATCGACGAAGCCCGGCCAGTAATCGATGCGGCGGTCGGAGCGCCGGCCTCGTGCCAACGCCACGTCAATGCACTCCAGGCTTCTTCAAGGCGTCGGCGATCTTCTCCAGGGTGTTGCGCATCGCCTTCTGCTCGTCGGACTGGGCCTCGACCCAGTCGCGCATGATCTGCTGCTCCGAGCGCATGTTCTTGACCAGGCCGGAAATGCCGTCGGCGAGATTGGCCATGGCGGTGGCGACGCGCGGATTGGAGCCGCCGCCATTCTCCTGCAGAGTGCGCAGCTTTTCCGACAACAGCCGGATTTCCTCGGAGGGTTCGGTCTTGGCCGCGTCGGCAACGACGATGTCGGAGGACAGGTCGGTGACCGAGGACAGCCAGTTTTCGAGTTCGGTATAGAAGCGCGTCTGGGCGCGGCCGGCCTGCAGGTCGAGGAAGCCGAGCACCAGCGAGCCGGAGAGGCCGAACAGCGAGGACGAGAAGGCGGTGCCCATGCCGGCCAACGGAGCGGAAAGCCCCTGCTTCAGGGATTCGAGCACGGCCGCGGCATCGCCGGTGCCGGGATCGAGCGACTCGATGGTTTCGCGGATCGAGCCGATCGTGTTGAGCAGGCCCCAGAAGGTGCCGAGCAGGCCGAGGAACACCAGCAGTCCGACAAGGTAGCGCGACGTGTCGCGGCTTTCGTCGAGCCGGGTGGCGATCGAATCCAGCATGGTGCGCATCGAACTGGTCGAGAAAGCAATCGTCGAGGAGCGGCCGATCATCGCCTTCATCGGCGCCAGCAACACCGGTTCGGTGGTTTCGGAACCGGCGCGGAACGAGTTGACCCAGCGCACCTCGCGGAACAGCCGGCCGACCTGGACGAAGGCCAGCAGGATGCCGACCGCCAGCACGCCGATGATCAGGCCGTTGAGGCCGGGATTGGTGACGAAGGCGGTCGAGATCTGGCGGGTCAGGATGGCGGCGATGAAGGCCACGATGAACAGAAAGATCACCATGGTCAGCAGAAACACCTGCGGGCTCGACAATTTGTGCGGGTCGTAGATCAGAACGTCGGAGCGCCTGCCCATGCCGAAGGATCTGAGAAGAGTCATCCGTGCCCCGTTTCCGATGCCGTCGCCGCCGATCAATTTGTGTTTGCGACTCTAAACGGAATTGTGACGAAATTGAATGGCGCTTGGCAATATTGCCACTGTCCGCGACCGGAGGTCAAAGCCGGTTGATGACCAGGCAGTCGACCATGGCGGCCAGATGCAGGCCGGCGCCGGTGACGACAAAGCCATGCCACAGCGCATTGTGGAAGCGCAGGCCCTTCCAGGCGAAGAAGATCACGCCACAGGAGTAAACGATGCCGCCGGCAACGATGAGCGCGATCGATGTCGCCGGCAGCGTCCGCACGAGCGGCTCCACCAGAACGATACCGCTCCAGCCGATGGCTAGGTAGAAGACGATCGCCAGCCGGTCGAAACGGCCGGGAAGAAAGACCTTGATGGCGATGCCGACCGCCGCGGCGGTCCAGACCAGGACGATCATGGAAACGGCTAGCGGCGAGCCGCCGAGCTGGGCCAGGAAAGGCGTGTAGGTGGCAGCGATCAGCAGATAGATCGCGGCATGGTCGAAGCGCCGCAATATCCATTTTGCCGGCGACGACACCGGCCAGACATTGTAGGCCAGCGAAACCGACAGCACGGTGAGCAGCGAGACTACATAGAAGGCGGCGGCGACGTATTCGCCGGGGCCGGTTCGATAGGCGGCCAGTGCCAGCAGCGTCGAGCCGGCAGCGATCGCCAGCACGATGCCCACGGCGTGGACAATGCCGTCGGCGATGATCTCGGCGCGCGAGTAATGCCAGCGCCCCATAAAGGGAATGTCGAGCTGGGAGAGTTCGCTCTGGGGTTGGGGCCGGCTGTTCGTCATCGATGATCCTGCGCCACCTTATCTGGGCGGCCGCGGGACAGTATTTCAAGCTTTGGTTGCGGTTTTGCGACTGCGGCTGTTCAGCGCGGCGTGCCTCTATCAGCCGGCTGAGAGTGGCCTTTTGATAGTCTTCAACAGCGCGCGCTGGATGAGTTCGTTGCCGGCGACCAGTGAACCGGCGTTCAGCACATCCTGTCCCCCGGCGAAATCGGAGACGAAACCGCCCGCCTCGCGGATCAGCAAAATGCCGGCGGCGACATCCCAGGCCGACAGGCCGGTTTCCCAGAACCCGTCCATGCGGCCGGCGGCGACGTAGGCGAGATCGAGCGAGGCCGAGCCGAGACGGCGGACGCCAGAGACCTCGGCCATGACATTGCGCAACTCGATGAGGAAATTGCCGTGCTGGCCACGCCCGAGATGCGGCATGCCGCAGCCGATCACCGCATCGACCAGCTTGGTGCGGCCGGCGACGCGCAGCCGGCGGTCGTTCATGAAAGCGCCGCCGCCGCGCTCGGCGGTATAGAGCTCATCCATCGCCGGATTGTAGACGACGCCGGCGACGATCTGGCCCTGGCGCTCCAGCGCGATCGAAACGGCAAAGAGCGGAATGCCGTGCAGGAAATTGGTGGTGCCGTCGAGCGGGTCGACGATCCAGCGGTGCTGGCCGTCGTCGCCCTCGATTACGCCGCGTTCCTCCATCAGGAAGGCGTAGCCGGGCCGCGCCTTGGAGAGTTCGGCAAAGACGATGTCTTCGGCCTTGCGGTCGGCCTGGCTGACATAGTCGCCCGGCCCCTTCATCGAGACCTGCAGGTTCTGCACTTCGCCGAAGTCACGCGACAGCGAGCGGCCGGCCTTCATTGCGGCCTGGACCATGACATTGAGGATCGCGGAACGCGCCATTGCTGTTCTTCCTGTCGCTGCGCCTATTTGCCTTGACGCATGATCTTATCCAAAAAGTCTGCAACTCTTTGGGATCACGCCTTAGTCGGCGCGGCGCACGTAAGTGATTTCGTTGGTATCGACGATGATGCGCTCGCCCGAGCCGATGAACGGCGGCACCAGCACGCGGATGCCGTTTTCGAGTATCGCCGGCTTGTAGGACGAGGCTGCCGTCTGGCCCCTCACCACCGGGTCGGCCTCGGTGATGGTCAGCGTCACCTGGTCGGGCAGCGAAATGCCGATCGGCCTTTCGTCATAGAGCTGGACCGTCACCATCATGCCGTCCTGCAGGAAGGCGGCGCGATCGCCGACGAACTCCTTTTGCAATTCGAGCTGCTCGTAGCTTTCGGTGTCCATGAACACCAGCGCGTCGCCCTGCTCGTAGAGGAAGGAAAAATCCTTCAGATCGAGCCGGATCTGCTCGACCGTCTCGGCCGAACGGAAGCGCTCGTTGAGCTTGGTGCCGTTGATCAGATTCTTGAGTTCGACCTGGTTGTAGGCGCCGCCCTTGCCGGGCTTGACGGTGTTGGTCCTGACCGCCACCCAAAGGCCGCCATCGTGCTCGATGACGTTGCCGGGACGGATTTCGTTGCCATTGATCTTGGCCATGGTGAGGTGATCCGGAAATGAGATGATCGCCGCAAAGGGCAATTTGGCGCCTCCAAGACCACAAATCGCCAGCAGAGGCAAGGAGCGCCTTCCGATGAAGCGGGAACGAAGCTGGCCCGGCAGTGCGGCGTGGCGGCCTCAGTCCGCCCTGACAGTCGCGGTGACGGCCTCGGTCACTGCGTCGGCGACCTCTGTCAAAAGATGCAGGTGCGGCGACCGCAGGACGACAATTCGCAGCGACAGCTCGAGGCCGGGAGCATCGACCAGGGCAATGCCCTCCGGCAGCTTTTCCCGCAGCAGCCGCCTGGGTAGCAGACCAAGGCCTTGGCCTCGACGAACCCAGTCGATCTGCAGCGCGCTGTCCTGAATCTCGGCGCCGACAGTCAATCTGTTCCCGCCCTCGGCAAGGGCAGCCGCCAGCCGCCGGCGCGCGTCGCAAGGCTCAGGGCTGAGGATCCAGGGCATGGTCTTGACGTCGGCTTGCCGGCTGGTGTTTTCGGCAGCGATGATGCCGAGGGGCTCGGTTCCGACAACGCCGTCTCTAGTTTTGGAATTGCTGCCGTCCAGGATGAAGGCGAGGTCGAGCTGTCCGCGCTTGTGCTGGTCGGCCAGCTCAAGACTCCAGCCGCTCTTCAGACGCAGCGAGACCTTCGGAAACCGCGCCACGGCATCACCAATGGCGGCGGCCACGGCTTTGTCGCAAAGTCCATGCGCGAGGCCGAGCCGCAGCAGGCCCTCCGGCTCGTCGCCCTTGGCGAATGTTCTCAGCGCGGCGACGGCGGCGAGAATTTCCTTGCCGCGTGCCAGCACCTCTACGCCGGCCGGGGTCAGTCGCGACGGCTTTAGCCGGCGGTCGAGCAATTCCGTGCCGAGCATCTCCTCCAGCCGCTGGATCTGGCGGGTGACGGCCGGCTGCGTCAATGGCAGGCGTTGCGCCACCTTCTGAATCGAACCCTCCTCGGCAAAGAGGGCCAGTGTTTTCAGTTCTTCAAGCACGACACACCCGAACATGTCAGAGAAGCATAATTATCCTGAACATTATGAATTTGAAATCCAATGGATGGCAAGCGATTTTCTTCCGGCAGGACCCAGCTGGAAAGGAACGACGATGAAGGCGATCGAATTACAAAGCCCGGGCGGCCTCGAGAGCCTCAGAATGGTCGAGCGGCCGATGCCTGAGCCAGGGCGCCAGGAGATGATTGTGAAGGTCAAGGCGACGGCGCTGAACTTCCGCGATGCCGAGATCGTTCGCGGCAGCTATCACACGAAGTTTGCATTGCCGCTGGTGCCGCTGTCGGACGGCGTCGGCGAAGTCGTTGCCATCGGCGCCGAGGTCAGCCGGTTCAAGATCGGCGACCGGGTCTGCGGCACGTTCTGGCAGCGCTGGGTCGGCGGCAGTTTCGCCATGGCCGAGCCATCCTATCAACGTGGCGGCCCGATCGACGGGCTGCTCAGCGAATTTGCCCGGCTCGACGAACAGGCGGCGGTGCTGGCGCCGGCCAATCTGAGCGACCTCGAGGCGGCGACGCTGCCATGCGCCGGCGTGACGGCATGGCATGCGCTGTTTACGGAGGGCAGCGTCAAACCCGGCGACACCGTGCTTTGCCTCGGCACCGGCGGCGTTTCGCTGTTTGCGGTGCAGTTCGCCGCCGCTGCCGGGGCGCGCGTCATCGTGACGTCGAGCAGCGACGAGAAGCTTGCGCGGGCAAAGCAACTTGGCGCGCAGGATGGCGTGAACTATCGCAGCGTCCCCGATTGGGCATCGGCCGTGCTGGGATTGACGGATGGCCGCGGCGCCGACCATATCATCGAGGTTGGTGGACCGCAGAGTTTTCCACAATCGCTGAGGGCAGCGGCGCGCGGCGCCCAGATCAACGTCATCGGCTATCTCGGCGGCAGTGACGGCGCCATCAACCCGCTCGACATCTTCCGCCGGCAGGTCCGGGCGCGAGGCATACCGGTGGGCTCACGCGAATCCTTCGAGGCGATGAACCGCGCCATTGTCGTCAACCGGTTGAGACCGGTGATCGACCGGGTCGTGCCATGGAGCCGGGCCGCCGAAGCCTTTCGGTACCTTGAACACGGCTCGCCCTTCGGCAAGGTCGTGCTCGATCATACGCAATGAGCCCGCCTGACGAGCCCGGTGCGATGAGTCGCGAGACCGCGGTCAGGGCAGGCGGTTGGCCCGTTGCAGCGCCTGCTGCGTCTGCTCGTCGGTCAGGCCCTGCAGGAAATCGTCCATCTCTTGGTCGATGAGCCCGGCGCGGCGGGCGACAACATACCAGGCGCCGGCTAGGATCAGATCCGGATCGGTGCCGATGCCGTTCATGTAGAGCTTGGCGAGACGGTTCTGGGCGGCGACATTGCCGCCTTCTGCGGCCTGCTTCATCCAGTTGAAGCCGGATTTCAGGTCGCGGGCGCCGCCGCGCCCCTCGATCATCCAGGTTGCGAGATCGATCTGTGCGGTGTCGTAGTTCTGCCGCGCGGCCTGTGCCAGCAGGCCGCGGGCGCGGACATCGTCGCGCGGCTTGCCGCCGGCGCCGTTGGCGTAGACCTGTGCCATCGCATATTGTGCGTCGGCAAGCCCGGTCGCGGCAGCGCGCTCGTAATAGGATACGGCTTTGGCAATCCCGGCATCGCCGGGCTCCTGTTCGACCATCAGTTGCGCAAAATTGAACTGCGCCAGGCGGTTGCCGGCCTCGGCGGCGGCCTGCATCAGCGCATAGGCCTCCTTCTCGTCCTTTTTGACGTAGCGGCCGTCGAGCAGCATCAGCGCATACTGGAATTGAGATTCCGGGACGCCCTGCTCGGCGGCAAGCGCATACCACTTCGCCGCCCCTGCCGCGTCGACCGGCACGCCGAGGCCGCGCGACAATATTTCGGCCACCAGCGTCTGTGCCGCCGGATCGCCGTTTTGAGCGCGCGAAAGCGCAAGGTTGTAGGCCGTCTTGTAGAGTCCGCGCTGAAAGGCGCCGTAGGCAGCGTCGGACGGCTTTGCGCCGAAGCGGTCGGGGTTGATGGTGTCGGCCGACGGCAACGGGGCGGTGGTGGCGGGCTGCGGCAATTGTGCGGCGATCGGCTTGTCGGCAGGTTCGCTGGAATCCGGCCTGGGCTGCGGCAGAGGAACGGGTTCCGCCGCAATCGCCTGCGTCACGGCCGTTGCGAGAAAGGCGCTGAAAAGGATTTTCCGCGAGAGCACGTCAGTCCTCGAAGCGCGGCGCGGTTTCGTCGAGCAGCGCGTTGGCGGCGGCGACCGCCATCTTCGGATCGACGCCCTCGGCGAAGACGGCGCTGGACAGCGCCACGAATTCGGCGCCGGTGGCGGCGACCGCTTCCACCGAGGCAAGATCCGATCCGGCCATGACGATGCAGGGGATCTGGATGACGTCCGCCCACCATTGCCCGAGCGACAGGTTGCGCGGGTGCGGCTCAGGCTTGTTGTCGTAGCCGAAACGGCCGAAGAAAATGTAATCAGGCCTGACCTCGCCGAGTTCCAGCGCATCGTCGCGGGTCTTGGCGCCGCCGGTGCCGACCATCATCCTGGCCTGGAAGTGTTCGATCGTTTCGGCGAGCTCGTCCTTGCCGACCTCGACATGAATGCCGTCGGCCTGGACGCGGCCGGCGATGCGGGTGTCGCCGGCAATGATGACGGCAATGCCGGCCGCTTGCGCCACCGGCACGATCTGCTCGGCAAAGGCTTGGAAAGAGGCCTCGTCCATACCGTTTTCCGGCAGGATAAGCGAGGCGACGTCACCGCCGTCGAAAGCCGCGGCGATGCGCTCGGCCGGCACGTTCGGCGGCGCGATCAGCACGATGCGGCAGCGATTGGACGGCGTTGCGTCATTCATTGGTGTTCGATCCCGGTTATCGCCTATGCCGGGCGAAGATGGTTGCATTGCGGCATAGACCAAAGTGCGGGGATTGAACAGGCGGCAGGGGGATCACGTTTGCCGTCAACGATTCCATAGGGCTCGGCGCATGGCTGCCGTTGGCCGAAATTCTCCTCGCCTGGTCGCTTGCGGCCCTACGCAGGCACCTTCGATTTCCACAGCGACCAGCCGAGATTCATGCCGGCGGCGGCGACCAGGATGGCGGCGGCGCCGACGATCTGCGCCGGATGCAGCCGGTGGCCGAAGGCGACGACATCGACGAGGATGGCGACGACGGGATAGATAAAGGACAGCGATCCCTGCAGATGCGTCGGCAGCTTCTGGATGGCGCCGTACATGAGGATGTACATCAGGCCGGTATGGACGATGCCGAGTGTCGCCAGCATGACCCAGCTCCGCGCATCGACGGGAAGGTGGGTGAGATTGGCGAAGGGTGCCAGCATGAGAACGCCGACGCAGACCTGGATCAGGGCGATCAGGTGCGGCGGCGTGCCTTTGAGCTTCTTGGTGACGATAGCCGCAACGGCCCAGAAGAAAGCCGCGGCCAGCGCCATCGCAATGCCGGTAAAGTAATCCGTACCATGATCGCCTGCATCGGGCGCGGCCTGCACGATCAGCAGCATGCCGGCGAAGGCGATGCCGAGCCAGGTCAGCTTGGTCATCGTCAGCCGTTCGGAGAAGAAGAGCGCGCCAAAACCCACCAGCATGAAGGGCTGCGTGTTGTAAACGGCCGTGGCGATCGAGATCGACGCGCGGGAAAACGCGCTGAACAGCAACAGCCAGTTGATAACGATGGCAGCACCGCCGAGCGCCGCGATCGCGACGATGCGAAGCGACAGCCTGCCGCGCAGCAGTCCCAGCGCCGCGCAGATGATCAGCAGCGTTACCGTCCCGAAAGCACAGCGCCAGAACACCACGTCCATGATAGGTTGGCCGGAAAGGACGACGAACCAGCCGATCGTGCCGAGGATCGCCATCGCCGCCGTCATTTCGATCGTGCCGCGTACCGTGTTGTCCATGGATGCTCCTGAAACCCGTTGAGATTTTATAATCCCACAGCGGATCGGGTCTTTCCATGACTTCTAGCTGGTGATATGCAGGACGAACCTCATTAAATTAGGTAAATATCGGCTTTTTCTTGGAATTGTAAAATGCTGGACGAGCTCGATAGAAAGCTCCTCGATATCGTGGTCAAGGATTCACGGACCTCGCTGAAGGAACTGGCGCTGCAGGTCGGGTTGTCGTCACCAAGCGTTTCGGAGCGGCTTCGGCGGCTAGAGGATCGCGGCGTCATCCGCGCGTTCACCATCGACATCGATCCGCAGGCGCTCGGCTACGCCTTGCAGGCGATCGTTCGCATCCGGCCATTGCCGGGCAAGCTGCACATCGTCCAGAAGCTGATCGAGGAAATCCCGGAATTCGGCGAATGCGACAAGGTGACGGGCGATGACTGCTTCGTTGCCCGGCTGTTCGTCCGCTCGATCGGCGAGCTCGACGGGATTCTCGACCGCATCGCCGACAAGGCCGAAACCAGCACCGCCATCATCAAGGCGCAGCCGATCCGCAGACGCCCGCCGCCGCTCGACATGCCAAACATGTGACGGGTTTCGGTGGCGTGGCCCACATATTTGCGGTCGCCGTCTGGCCATTTCTGGTCTATTCCAGAGTTCAACCTTCCCTCCAGCGTCCCTTCCCCATGTCAGGCCTGCTCGTCGATCCCTGGTTCTATGCCGCGGCCATTCCGGCCGTCATCCTCGTCGGCCTGTCGAAAGGCGGCTTCGGCGGCGCCGTCGGCTTTGTCGGCGTGCCGTTGATGGCGCTGACCATGCCGCCGGTTCAGGCTGCCGCAATTCTTCTGCCAATTCTGTGCCTGATGGACATTGTCTCGGTGTGGACGTGGTGGGGCATCTTCGACCGCAAGATGCTGGCCGACATGATGCCGGGCGCCGTGATCGGCATTGCCCTTGGCTGGCTGACGGCGGCACTTGTAACCGAAGAGATGGTGCGGCTGATCGTCGGCGCGGTTGCCCTGATCTTCGTGCTGCGCTGGCTCTATTTGCAACTCCGCCACGGTGCCGGCCACGCGGCGGAGCCCAACCGCGTCGCCGCCGGCTTCTGGGGAACCGTTGCCGGGTTCACCAGCTTCGTCGCCCATGTCGGTGGCCCGCCTTTTCAGGTCTATGCGCTGCCGATCAGGCTCGATCCGAAGGTGCTGTCGGGCACCGCGGCGATCTTTTTCGCCGTCACCAATGCGCTGAAGCTCATCCCCTATTTCGCGCTCGGCCAGTTCGACACCACCAATTTGACCGCGTCGGCGGTGCTGATGCCGCTGGCGCCGCTGTCGACAGTCGCCGGCGCCTGGCTGGTGCGGCGGATGCGGCCGGAGCTGTTCTATCCCTTTACCTATGCGACCGTGGCGGTCGTCGCGGTCAAGCTTCTGTGGGACGGCATCGCCGGCCTCCTGTAAGACGGCGGCCCCATTCTGCCGCCGCCGGATTCCTTACACCTCAGGCGGCACTCGGCAGCAGCTGCCGCGTCCTGCCAAGCGCCAGGGCAATGCCGGTTGCCAGTACGAACGCCATGCAGCCCAGAATGGTGATGTCGTGCAGCGTCGGCTTCAGCACCATGTCCGCGATGATCACCAGCATCACCGAATAGTCGAAGCGCGCGGCGCTGAGGACGCGCTGGCCCTGGGCAAGCACTGCCGGCGTCACGCCCTCCTTGGCGATCATGCCTGCCATGCGGTCGGCAGTCGGCTTGAAGATGAACATGCCGATGCAGAAGGTCGTCGCATAACCGGCAAGGCCGATCAGCACCCACAGATCGGAAAAGCCGACCCAAAAGCCGCACATGATGAGGCCGAAGAGCAACGTTAGCATCGACATCGGCGCGAAGAACCGGTTGCCGAGCTCGCCGGTGGCGCGCATCGCCTGCAGCATGCCTTCGACGTTTCCAGCGCGGTCGGCGCGTACCGCGAGCAGCATCAGCGTGAAGCCGCCGCCGACCCAGAGGATCGCCGAGACGATGTGCAGAAATTTAACGGCCGAGTACCAGTCCATTGTTCGCTCCTTGAGAGATTGTCATGATTGCCGGAGCGCAAGGTTTGCTCCGCCTCGTTGCGAGGAACGGGCGTTTAGCGCGGCGCCTGTTTCGGAACGATGTCGCGCGCAGCGCCGTTTTGTTTCGGTAAGCCGGTCACCATTTGGAGGAAACCATGGCGCAAGCGTCGCCCCCACTTTCCAGCCGGTGGTGTGAACGGCGCCGTGGCCAGTCAGCTGTGCTGTTACGGCACAGTTGCTGGGCGCTTGATCGAAAAATATGCCCCGCGTTAAGGCTTCGTTAAGCTTTACAGGCGTTTACTATGTCCATCCAGTGATCTGGATTCTTACCGAGTGGTTGGAGCCACTTTGTTTGACGCCTCCCTGTTAAACTCCTGAGAGCCGCCTTATCCGCGGCTCTTTTTTTGTCCGCCGGCATGGGCGTCCTTCCGGCTAAATGCGGCCGTTAACCGTTTGTTAAACATGTGCTTGCCTTCGCTGGCAGCGAAGCGCATTTTCAAGCTTCAGTCGTTTAGGCTGCCGGATATGGCGGCCAAGAGCCGAATCGGGCGGCTGTCAGGCAAGTGCAGGGGCGTAGCGATGAACGAGCCTTCGAAGGCGAGCGCGAAAACCATCAAGCTGGCGGAGCGCCGGGTTTTCTCCCAATCCTTCAAGCCGCTCTATCAGGAAGGCATGGGCCTGGTCGAGCAGGCCGCCGAATATCTCGACGGCAAGGGCCGCGCCGAGGCCAAGAAGCTGTCGAGGCTGGCGGCGACGCTTTATGCGGCCGAATCGATGCGGCTGACCACCAGGCTGATGCAGGTCGCCTCGTGGCTGCTTTTGCAGCGGGCGGCGAATTCCGGCGAGATGACCCGCGATCAGGTGGCCTCAGAAAAATCCAAGGTGCGTCTCGATACCGCCTCCGCGCATGAGGAGGCGCCCGGCTGGGCCGAGCTGCCGACGGATTTCATCGATCTCGTCAACCGCTCGCTGCGCCTGCAGGCGCTGGTGCGCCGCATGGACGAGGAGATCTACGGCGGCCTCGCCGAGGTGCCGCCGTCGAGCCGTCGCGTCAATCCGGTGTCGGACCAGATCACGCTGCTCAACACGGCTTTCGCCCGCGGCTGAGAGAACGTTTCATAATTCTACTCCGGCGGCCATCTAGACTAACCGCGAAGGGATGGGCTCGCGATCATCAGGCGGGGAGAATCACGCAGCAGCAGGCGCGATCCGACCTCCACGATAGACCTGATCGCTGGGAGCAGCTCCTGCCCCAATGACGTCAGCTCATACTCCACGGTCGGCGGCGATGTCGGCATCACGTGGCGTGCGAGGACGCCGCGCTCCGCGAGATCGCGCAACCTGCCGGTCAGCACCTTCGCCGAAATGGCTGGGATATCGCGGCGCAATTCGGAGAACCGGCGCGGGCCGTCGCTCAAGGACCAGAGCACCTCGGGTGTCCAGCACCCGCCAAGCAGCGCCATGCACCTCGACATGGGGCAGCCGGGAAGCTCCTTCACCTTCGTTCGCATCCTGAGGACCATCGCGCATCTTCCGTGGGAGTTTCCAGTTGGTTACCGGAAAATGATGGTAACTACAAGATACGTGGTTTCCGAGGGTAACGAGAGCCGCTATCTGAGGCTCTCAATCCATCCAACCACGAAATGGACAGAACGATGTACGCAATAACTGGAGCAACAGGACAGCTTGGCCGTCTCGTGATCGACGCACTGCTGAAGACAGTTCCGGCCAGCCGGATCGTTGCGGCGGTTCGTGATCCGGCAAAGGCCCGCGATCTTGTCCAACGCGGCGTAGTCGTGCGGGAGGCGGACTATAATCGTCCCGACACGCTCCCGATGGCGCTGGCCGGCGTCGATAGACTGCTGCTGATTTCCTCGACCGAAGTCAGCGGCCGCTTGCCGCAGCATCGGTCAGTGATCAAGGCCGCCCAACGGGTGGGGGTTTCGCTGATCGCTTACACAAGCATGCTGCATGCGGACACGTCTCCCGCGAGGCTCGCGGTCGAACATCGGCAGACGGAGGAGGTCATCGCGGCCTCCGGCCTACCCGCCGTCATCCTGCGCAACGGCTGGTACACCGAGAACCATCTGATGGCACTCCCGGCGGCTCTGGAGCACGGCGCCTTCATCGGCGCCGCAAATGAGGGGCGCTTCTCGTCCGCGGCGCGGCAGGATTATGCCGAGGCCGCGGCCGTGGTGCTGACGAGCGAGGATCAAGTAGGGAGGACTTACGAGCTCGCCGCGGACCAAGCCTTCACGCTCGCCGAGCTTGCGGCGAAGGTCTCGCGGCAATCGGGCAAGGCGATCGCCTACAACGATCTTGCCGGGGCGGCCTATGAGGGTGCGTTGACAGGCGCCGGGCTGCCCGCCGATCTCGCCGCTATCCTGGCCGATGCCGACATTGCAGCCTCACGCGGAGCGTTGTTCGATGACGGCGGCGCCATGAGCCGGCTGATCGGTCGACCGACAACGCCACTGGAGAGCGTCGTTGCGGCAGCATTGCGCGGTTGAAACCGAGATGGCTGTCACATCCGCCAAAGGATCAGAGGACCGTCTGTCGCTCGCGCCAACAGTTATTCAAACGACTAGACTAGCGCAGCCTTCTGCGCTTCCGGTGCTCGCGTACTTATGTACGCTCCGCTCCGGTTCTCGAAAACCACGCTATCTGTCTCGCCAGAGCGAATTCTCAAACATTCTCTAAACCAGACTCGGTTGCTGTTTCTGGTTTGTTCACATTTCGCTGGCATCGCTGCTCGCCGGGGTTAAAGTTGGCGGATGGGGGAAGCGATTCGCATCATCGGGATCGATCCGGGGCTTAGGCGCACCGGCTGGGGCATCGTCGAGAGCCTCGGCAATTCGCTGCGCTTCGTCGCCTCCGGCACGGTACGGTCCGATGACAAGGCCGCGCTGGCGGTGCGTCTTTGCCAGTTGCATGACGGGCTCGCCGAGATCCTGCATGCCGCGATGCCGCACGAGGCGGCGGTCGAGCAAACTTTCGTCAACAAGGACGCCGCGGCGACGCTGAAACTCGGCCAGGCACGCGGCATCGCCATGCTGGTGCCGGCGCGTGCCGGCCTTGTCGTTGCCGAATATGCGCCAAACGCCGTCAAAAAGGCGGTGATCGGCGTCGGCCATGGCGACAAGAAGCAGATCCACATGATGGTCAAGGTGCTGATGCCGAAGGCGACTTTCGACAGCGATGACGCCGCCGACGCGCTGGCTATCGCCATCTGTCACGCGCATCACCGGCAGAGCATCGCCTACAGGATGGCGGCGCTGGCCGGATAAGTATGTTCTTGACTTGTTCTCCAGTGGGCAATAAGTAATACCAACGAGGTATTACCATGCGCGTTACCACCAAGGGCCAAGTGACCATCCCGAAGGAAATACGGGATCATCTGGGTATCGGCCCGGGCTCGGAGGTGGAGTTCGTCCCCACCGAGGACGGCGCTCGTGTCATAGCCGTCGACGAAAACATGTCGGAGGAGGAAGCCTCGCGCAGATTCAGCCAGATGCTCGATCGTATGGCCGGTACGCTGGATCTGGGAGGCTTGACGGCGGATGAATATGTGGAATGGCTGAGGGGCCCACGTGAAGATCTCGACATTGATTGACACAAATGTCTTGATCGACGTTTGGGGTCCTGCCGGACGGGAGACGAAATGGTCGGCATCCGCGATTACCGCATGCCGGCGCGACGGCGCACTCGTAATCAATGCAATCGTCTGGTCCGAGCTCGCGCCGTTGATTGCGACCGAACAGGCTCTTCGTCAAGCAGCCGACATGCTCAAGATGGATCGCGAATTTCTGCCGTGGGAAGCAGCCTTCCTCGCTGGTGTCACGCACTCGCGCTATCGCCGCGCCGGCGGCATTCGCGAACGAACCTTGCCGGATTTCTTTATTGGAGCCCATGCGGTTGTCGCTGGGCATCGCCTGCTGACGCGCAATGCTGCGCGCTATCGCGGCTATTTCCCGGACCTCGATATCATCTCTCCGGAAACCCACCCGGCATGATCGGCACGCTCAAATGATCGGCAAGCTAAAAGGCACGCTGGATGAGATCGACGAGGATTTCTGCATCGTCGACGTGCATGGCGTCGGCTATGTCGCCTACTGCTCGGCGCGCACGCTGGCGGCATTGCCGCGACCGGGCGAGGCGGTCGTGCTGTTCATCGAGACCTATGTGCGCGAGGACATGCTGCGGCTCTATGGGTTCCAGTCGGTGCTGGAGCGCGAATGGTTCCGGCTGTTGATGAACAATGTGCAAGGCGTCGGCGCCAAGGTGGCGCTGGCAATCCTGTCGACGCTGGCGCCGGCCGATCTCGCCAACGCGATTGCGCTGCGCGATATCGCCATGGTCAGTCGTGCTCCCGGCGTCGGCAAGAAGGTGGCCGAGCGCATCGTCACCGAATTGAAGAACAAGGCGCCGGCCTATGCGGGCACTGCCTCCGGCACAATCGGCCTGAAGCAGGAGCTCGGCGAGGGCGTCGCCTCGGCGCCGATTACCGACGCCGTCTCGGCGCTGGTCAATCTCGGCTATTCGCGCGACACCGCCGCCAATGCGGTGGCGGCGGCGCTGAAGACGGCAGGCGAGGAGGCGGACGCGTCGAAGCTGATCCGCTTCGGGCTGAAGGAGCTGGCACGGTGAGACGTTGCCCGACAAATAAATTCCGACTAGGAACAAGAGCATGGTCGGATATGCAAGCTTGACCTCCAGGGGGCAGCTTACGATTCCAAAGAAAGTCCGGAACGAGTTGTCGCTCAAGTCAGGCGATACTGTTGCGTGGACGGTCGTGGATGGTCTCCTGATAGGAACGCCGCGCAATCTCGAATTTGCCGACCTCGCTGGATTTCTAGGCGATCCACCTGACGGGCCTGCTGCGCTGGAACAGATCGACGCGGTGGTAAGAGATGCAGTGGGCCGCCATGTTGTTGGCGAGGAGCACGGCGACGAACGAGAGGGTGCCGGGTGACGTTGATCGGTATCGATACAAACTTTTTCTTTCGGGCGGTATGCGCATGAGCCTTTCGCCACGCCTCATTGCTCCCGACAGACGCGGCGAGGACGCCGAGCAGACCTTGCGGCCGCAGACGCTTGGCGACTTCGTCGGCCAGGCGGCGGTGCGGGCCAATCTCAAAGTGTTCATCGAGGCCGCCAAGGGGCGCAGCGAAGCGCTCGACCATGTGCTATTCGTCGGCCCGCCCGGCCTCGGCAAGACGACGCTGGCGCAAATCATGGCGCGCGAGCTTGGCGTCAATTTCCGCTCGACCTCGGGTCCGGTCATCGCCAAGGCCGGCGATCTCGCGGCGCTGCTCACCAACCTCGAAGACCGCGACGTGCTGTTCATCGACGAGATCCACCGGCTCAACCCGGCGGTCGAGGAAATCCTCTATCCGGCGATGGAGGATTTCCAGCTCGACCTGATCATCGGCGAGGGGCCGGCGGCGCGCTCGGTCAAGATCGACCTGGCCCGCTTCACGCTTGTCGCCGCCACCACCCGGCTCGGCCTGTTGACCAACCCGCTGCGCGACCGCTTCGGCATTCCGGTGCGGCTCAATTTCTACTCGGTCGAGGAACTCGAGCAGATCGTGCGGCGTGGCGCCCGCATCCTTGCCATGCCGCTCGGCGACGACGGTGCCTTGGAGATCGCCCGGCGGGCGCGCGGCACGCCGCGCATCGCCGGCCGGCTGTTGCGCCGGGTGCGCGACTTCGCCAGCGTTGCCGGCGACGGTCATGTCGACCGCAAGGTCGCCGACGAGGCGCTGACGCGGCTGGAGGTCGACGGGCTCGGCCTCGACGCACTCGACCGCCGTTATCTGTCGATGATCGCCCGGAATTTCGGCGGCGGGCCGGTCGGCATCGAGACAATCGCTGCCGGGCTTTCCGAGCCACGCGATGCCATCGAGGACATCATCGAACCCTTTCTGATCCAGCAAGGCTTCATCATGCGTACCCCGCGCGGCCGCGTGCTGGCGGCCAATGCCTGGCGGCATCTCGGCCTCGACGCGCCGAAGGACCTGGCGCAGCAGCAGATCAGCCTGTTCCAGGAAGAGCCCTAAGTTGGCTGCTTATGGCTTCGGTGCTGGCAGTTCCCCGGCCCAGCCCTCCAGGTCTTGATCATCGCCGGTCTATGCGCAAAACAGGTGTTGCTTGAAACAGGGCCCGTCGGGCCAAAAGGACAGCGCAATGGACGATCACGGTGAATCGGCATTGTCCGCCGGGCTTTCCGGCGCGCTGACGGAATTCGGCCATCGATTGATGGCGCGGGTCTATTATGCAGACACCGATTTTTCCGGCGTCGTCTACCACGCGCGCTATCTCGAATTCTTCGAGCGCGGCCGTTCCGATTATCTGCGGCTGGCCGGCGTCCACCACACCGAGCTTGCCGACGGCAAGCATGGCGAGAAAATAGTCTGGGTGGTGCGGCGCATGGAGATCGATTTCCGCGGTTCGGCCCGCATGGACGACATCCTGACCATCGACACGCGCACCGACGAGATTTCCGGCGCCCGCATCGTCATGGCGCAGCAATTGAAGCGCGGCAGCGAAATGCTGGTCGAGGCGCGGGTCGAAGCAGCGATCGTCGGCGAGAACGGGCGGCCGCGGCGCTTTCCCAAGGACTGGGTGGCAGCCTTCATGCCCGGAACGCGCAAATAAGAGTTCAGAGGCGGAAGATCCGGAGCTCCCGGTCGGGGCGAGGATCGCCGGGCGGCGTCGGGGCGCGGCAATGCGCCGCGCTGTACGTCCTAACCCATCCTTAACCATAACGGTCCATGAAGGGATTGGTTAAGATTGGAAGAATCCAAGCGCCTTCCTTTCACCAATATTTGCCCCGAAAAGGCCGCCAACGGTGCATTTGGGGTTATTCCGCAAGCTTAACGCGAACGGACCACAAGGGATGCCCATGGGCCAGCCGCCAGCCACGCCCGGAAAATCTTTAAGGACGTAACATGGAAAACATCGCTCTCGCCGACCCGGGCGCGCATTTATCGATTTGGGCCTTGTTCATGCAGGCCGGTTGGGTGGTCAAGCTGGTCATGATCGGCTTGCTCTGCGCCTCGATCTGGACCTGGGCGATCATCGTCGACAAGCTCGTCGCCTATGCCCGCATGCGGCTGGCGCTCAACCGCTTCGAACAGGTGTTCTGGTCGGGACAGTCGCTGGAAGAACTTTACCGCACGCTCGCCGACCGCAAGACGACCGGCATGAGCGCGATCTTCGTCGCCGCCATGCGCGAATGGAAGAAAAGCTTCGAGAAGGGCGCGAAATCGCCGCTCGGCCTGCAGACCCGCATCGACAAGGCTATGGATCTGGCGCTGACCCGCGAGATGGAAAAACTTGAAGGGCGGCTCGGCTTCCTCGCCACCACCGGCTCGGCGGCGCCGTTCATCGGCCTGTTCGGCACCGTGATCGGCATCATGACCTCGTTCCAGGCGATCGCCGCCTCGAAGAACACCAGCCTGTCGGTGGTCGCGCCCGGCATCGCCGAAGCGCTGCTGGCGACAGCCATCGGCCTGCTCGCCGCCATCCCGGCCGTCATCGCCTACAACAAGCTGTCGTCGGACGCGAGCAAGATCGCGGTGCGCATGGAAGGGTTCGCGGATGAGTTCTCCGCCATACTCTCGCGCCAAATCGATGAAAAAGTCGCGCAGAAGGCCTGAGGAACGATCATGGGAATGTCCGTAAGCGCAGGTGGCGGAGGACGCGGCGGGCGCGGCCACAGGCGGCGCGGCCGCCATCACGCCTTGATATCGGAGATCAACGTCACGCCGATGGTCGACGTGATGCTGGTGCTGCTGATCATCTTCATGGTCGCGGCGCCGTTGCTGACGGTCGGCGTGCCGATCGACCTGCCGGATACCCAGGCCAAAGCGATGAACGCCGATACGCAGCCTATAACCGTGTCCATCAACTCGGCCGGTCAGATCTACCTCCAGGAAACCGAGATCCCGATCGAGGAGCTGGTGGCAAAGCTGCAGGCGATCTCGAAGACCGGCTATGAAGAGCGCATTTTCATCAGGGGTGACAAGTCCACCGACTATGGCACTGCCATGAAGGTGATGGCCCGCATCTCGGCTGCTGGCTACAAGAATATCGGCCTGGTGTCACTGCAGGAACAGGATCAGTAGACGCAAGATGAGGACCGGCCTCACCACATCGGTGATCTTGCATACGGTGGCGATCGCCTTCGGGCTGTTCACGTTGTCCTCGCCGCCCGCGATGCCTGCGTCCGATGCGGAATCGGTGTCGGTCGAGATCGTGCCGATGGAAGCGACGGCACAGGTCCTGCAAGGCGACAAGAAGGCTGTAATGCACGACAAGCCGGCGCCGGTACCGACGCAGCGTCCCGACATCGTTCCCGATGCCCAGAAAGTCGGCGATAACAGCGTCGACACCGACAAGCCGCCGACACCTGAGCCCAAGCCCCAGCCAGTCGACATGACGGCGGCTCCGCCACCCGCGCCGACGCCGGTCGAAAAGCCCAAGCCCGAGGACGTGCCGAAGCCGAAGGAAGAGCCGAAGCCTATTCCCGCTACGGAGGTGGCGCCGGTGCCGCAGCCGAAGGAAGAGGTCAAGCCCGAACCTGTCAAGCAGACCGAGCCCAAGCCGACGCCGGCCAAGGAGCCGACGCCCACGCCGCCGCAGGACAAGACCGCCGCGATCGATCCGCAGCCCGAGGTCAAGCCGGACGCCGTCGCCGAGGCGATCGCCAAGCAACCGCCGACCGAGGAGACGTCGCTTCCGGATTCAGCGCCGGCGCCTGAGGCGCGGCCGAAGCCGCAGCCGGTCCAGGCCGAAAGCGCCAAGGCGCCGGAGCGCAAGGACGCCGACAAGCCGGTCAAGGAAGCCTCGTCCAAGCCGAAATCGGATGACAAGCAATTCAACGCCGACGAGATCTCGGCTCTGCTCGACAAGCGCAAGCCGTCGGGCGGCGGCGCCAAGCGCTCGACCCAGCAGGCATCGCTCGGCGGCGAGAAGGATCAGGGCCAGAAGCTTTCGAAATCGGAGCAGGGGGCATTGGAGGCCCAGCTTGGTGGTTGCTGGACGCTTCCGGCAGGGCTCGAGGGTTCGGAGAATTTCGTCGTCGTGGTCCGGTTTAATCTGGACGCCTCCGGCAAGCTGGATGGCCGGCCGAGCGTTGAAAAGTCGAGCGGAAACCGCCCGTTTGACGAAAGTGCAGTGCGCGCGGTTCAGAAATGCGATGTGGCCGGCTTGCAGGTTCCAGCGGGCAAGCAAGACATCTGGTCCGACGTTCGGGTCACTTTTGACCCCAGGGAGATGCTCGGTCTTTAGGCCCGGCTCCCACAGAATCAGCGAAGAGAAGCGAGAAGACATGAAATCCATCCTCAAGCCGCTCCTGACGATCGCAGCGATGGCGCTGGGTATGACTGTTGCCGTCACCCTGCCGGCGCGGGCGCTCGTTGAGCTCAACGTCAATAAGGGCAATGTCGAGCCGTTGCCGATCGCCATCACGGACTTCCAGGGCGGGGATGCGCTCGGCGCCGAGATTTCCGGCATCGTCAGTGCCGACCTGAAACGCTCCGGCCTGTTCGCGCCGATCGACAAAAGCGCTTTCATTGAAAAGATCTCCAACCCGGATGCCACGCCGCGCTTCGAAGACTGGAAGGTAATCAACGCCCAGGCTTTGGTCACCGGCAGTGTCGGCAAGGAGGCTGACGGCCGCATTCGCGCCCAGTACCGGTTGTGGGACACGTTTGCCGGCCAGCAGATGTCGGGCGAGCAGTTCTTCGCCAACGACGCCAATACCAGGCGCGTCGGCCATATCATCGCCGATGCGATCTACGAGCGGCTGACCGGCGAGAAGGGCTATTTCGACACGCGCGTCGTCTTCATCGACGAGTCCGGTGCCAAGAATGCGCGCAAGAAGCGGCTTGCCATCATGGACCAGGACGGCGCCAACGTCCGCTATCTCTCGAACGGCAAATCGATCGTGCTGACGCCGCGCTTCTCGCCGAACCGGCAGGAAATCACCTACATGTCCTATGAAAGCGGCCAACCACGGGTGTATCTTTTGCAGATCGAGACGGGGCAGCGCGAGCTGGTCGGCAATTTCCCCGGCATGACGTTTGCGCCGCGCTTTTCGCCGGACGGCCAGAAGGTAATCATGAGCCTGCTGCGCGATGACGGCAATTCCAACATCTTCGCCATGGATCTGAGAAGCCGCTCGACAACCAGGCTCACCAACTCGACCGCCATCGACACCTCACCGTCCTACTCGCCTGACGGCAGCAAGGTGGTGTTCACCTCGGATCGCGGCGGCCGCGCGCAGATCTATGTGATGGGCGCCGACGGCTCGGGCCAGACCCGCATCTCGTTCGGCGACGGCGTCTATTCGACGCCGGTGTGGTCGCCGCGCGGCGATCTCATCGCCTTCACCAAGCAGACCGGCGGCGAATTCCAGATCGGCGTCATGCGCACCGACGGTTCGGGTGAGCGCATCCTGTCCACCGGCTTTCAGCAGGAAGGGCCGACCTGGGCGCCCAACGGCCGGGTGCTGATGTTCTTCCGCGATTCCAATGGCGGACCAAAACTTGTTTCGGTCGATCTCACCGGCCGCAACGAACAGTCGATCCCGACGGCGAACTTCGCCTCGGATCCGGCCTGGTCGCCGCTGCTGGAGTGATGGAAGAAGAACTGAGGAATTGAAGAACTGAGGAATTGAAGAACTGACGAGTTGAAGAACTGAAGAGTTGAAGAACTGAAGAATGGAGAAGGCAGGGGTCTACATCGAGCACGCGAGGGATTTAGAAGTCTATAAGCGTGCCTATGCGGTTTCCCTTGGGGTACACAGAGCCACGCTTGCTTTTCCGAAAATGGAGCAATACGCGCTCGCCGATCAACTACGTCGTTCCAGCAAGGCGATCTGCGCCAATTTGGCCGAAGGCTTTGCCAAACAGACTCACTCCAAGCCCGAATTCGCACGCTTCATTTCGATGGCCATAGGATCATGCAGTGAGGTGGAGACCTGGATTTCGTATGCGTTCGACCTCGAGTACATCACACAGGCGCAACGCGACGATTGGTTGCAATCCTATGCCCGCATCTACGGAATGCTGGTCAATCTCAGAGAGAAGCTGAGGTGATCTCTTTCCTCAATTCCTCAGTTCTTCAGTTCCTCAATTCCCTCTTTTTCATGTTTTGGCCGCATTTCCGCCTACGGTCCGCGCTCATTGTCGCCTTTGAGTAGCCCTCGGCAGAACGGTTGCGGACGGCAGCCGAAACCAAATTTTAACCGTGTTTCTTGAGCGCCGGTTAACCCAAACGTGGTTACTGGACGATCAATGAAATCACTCGAATTGCGAAGGAGAGGCGGCATGGGCCGTATCGCAGCACTTACCACAAACCCGGTCATGATCGCGCTGGTCGCTATGCTCGCGATCACCGGTTGCGCCTCGAAGAAGACGCCGAACAGCGCCGCCGATCTCGGCCTCAACGGCGCCGGCGCGGCAACGCCCGGGTCGGCCCAGGACTTTACCGTCAACATCGGCGACCGCATCTTCTTCGATACCGATTCGTCCTCGATCCGCGCCGATGCGCAGACGACGCTGTCGCGCCAGGCGCAGTGGCTGAACCAGTACAAGCAGTATGCCATCGTCATCGAAGGCCATGCCGACGAGCGCGGCACGCGCGAATACAATCTGGCGCTCGGCGCCCGCCGTGCTGCCGCCACACGCGACTTCCTGGTCGCCAAGGGTGTTTCGGCGCAGCGCCTGAAGACCATTTCCTACGGCAAGGAGCGTCCGGTCGCCGTTTGCGACGACATCTCCTGCTGGTCGCAGAACCGCCGCGCCGTAACCACGCTGGGCGGCGCCGGTTCTTGATCGGCATAAATGCAACACTTGGTGCGAAAGGCGGCCAAAAGGCCGCCTTTTTCATATCTCCTCGCTCCAAACAAAATTTGGCCGAAGTCTCACGTCCTGTTAAGAGCCGAGAGCGTCTGGCTAGTCCCCAGTTGACTGGTCTACTTCGAATGAGAGGCGCGCAACAATGGTTTCACGGCGAGAGGCACATGCATTTCAGATCGGTCTTGAGCGGCACGCTTGCGCTGCTACTCGTATCAAGTATCGCGGCACTTGCTGACGGGGCAAACGGCACCGGGCAGTCATCGGAAAGCGGTTTTTCCTTCCACCTGCCGACGATCAAACTGCCCGGCATTTTCGGCGAAAAGAAAAAGCCGGATCAGGTTCAATTCGCGCAACAGGATGGCACCGGCACTCCGGCGCTGGAGGAACAGCTCCGGCAGATGAATGGCAAGATCGAGGAACTCAATTTCCAGGTCCTGCAGATGCAGGAGCAGATCCGCAAGCAGCAGGAAGACAACGAATTCCGCTTCCAGCAGTTGGAAGGCGGTCCGCAAGGCGCGCAGCAGCCGGCCGAGCAGAAGAAGTCCGAGGCGGCGCCTAGCAGCGACAGCCCCAACGGCGACAGTAACGTGGCGGAGGCGCCGGGGACGCCGGCTCCGGCCGATGCGGGCAAGGCGGCAGACGGCGACAAGAGCGTCGAGGACGTCATCGTCGAATCGCCCAACGGCGATCCCGGCAAGCTGATCCCCGGCGCGCCGCCCAAGACGTTCGGCACCATCACCGTCGACAAAAACGGCAATGTCGTCGAAGCCGACGGCAATGCGCAAGCGAATGCGCCGCAGCAGAATACGGCCCCAGCCAACGGCACCAGCGCAGCCGGCAACAAGGCCGGTAAATCCGATGATACGGTGGTCGCGGCACTCCCGTCGACCAACGATCCGGAGGAGCTTTACCGCAATTCTTACCAGTTCATCCTGTCGGGCGACTACAGCACCGCCGAACAGGGTTTCCGCGACCATATCGCCCGTTTTCCCAGAGACGCCAAGGCGGCGGACGCGCATTACTGGCTCGGTGAATCGCTGCTCGGCCAGCAGAAATACCGCGATGCGGCCGAGATTTTCCTCGCTGCCAGCAAGGACTATCCCAAGGCCAAGAAGGCGCCCGACATGCTGCTGAAACTCGGCGTTTCACTGGTCGGGCTGAAGCAGCGCGACGTGGCCTGTGCCACTTTCAGCGAGATCGGCAAGCGCTACCCCGATATTTCCGGCGCGCTCAAGGAGCGGGTCAAGCAGGAAAGGGCGCTCGCGGCGTGCTAGTATTTCTGTTGCATGTCGTAGCCCCAAAACCGGGTCCACTTTTGGACGACATGCATGACGCTCGACACCGAGCCTGACCTTTCGGATTTTTCGCAGATCGACTTTTCCAACGGCGCTGTTGCGGCCGTGTCCGGCGGCAGCGACTCGACCGCCCTTCTCCTCCTCCTCAAAGCCCATCTCGACCGTAACGCCCCGGCAACGAAATTGCTGGCGGTAACGATCGATCATCAATTGCGGCCGCAAGCGGCAGCGGAAGCGCAAGCCGTGGCCAGGCTGTGTGCGGCGCGCGGCATTGCCCATCGCATCCTCGCCTGGTCGGGCCACAAACCATCGACCGGCCTGCCCGCCGCCGCGCGCGAAGCCCGATACCGGCTGCTCGCCGAGGCCGCCGACGCTGAAGACATCGGCCTGATCCTGACCGGCCACACAGCCGACGACCAGGCTGAGACCGTGCTGATGCGGCAAGCACGTGACGACGGGCCAGGTGAGGAGAGGCCGCGCGAGGAAGGGCGGGGCCTTGCCGGCATGGCGCCGGCAACCCTCTACGATTGGCGGCACTGGATCGTGCGGCCGCTGCTCGGCATAAGGCGTGAGGCACTGCGCGAATTCCTGCGGCGTGAACAGGTTGCCTGGATCGAAGATCCGACCAATGCCGACACCGCTTTCGAGCGGCCGCGCGTCCGCGCAGCACTTGTTGAAGGCGACGATGCGCCTCGCATGGCTGAAGCTATGGCGCTGGCCAGAAAGGCGGCGGCCGAGCGTGAGCAGTTGGGACATCGCGCGGCCATGCTGATCCGCAGCTTGGCCTCCAGGCCGGCCGCCGGCCTCGTCCGCCTCGATCGGGATTTTGCGACGGCCGCCGACAGCCGGGCGGCCATTTATGCGCTGCGCATCCTGCTGGCGGCGACCGGCGGCACCGCCTTCCTTCCCGACCAGGCCCGCAGCGAAGCCCTTTTCGGCCGGTTCCGCACCGGGCCGCTTTGTGCCACATTGTCGCGGACCGTGATCGATGCCCGGCGTACCGGCATCTTTCTGCACCGCGAATTGCGGGATCTGCCGCCCGCTGTTGCGGTTTCCGGCAATGCGCTTTGGGACGGGCGCAGACGGATCACATTGGACGACAGTTCAGGTGCATTGTTGATCGCGCCGCTGTTGGTAGCACCGCTCAGGCCGGCTCTTGCCGCAAAGCGGGCAATTGCCGGGCATGGCACGCCAGCAAGCCTTGTACGTGCCGCCCTGGCCGCCGAGCCGGCGCTCTGGCGGGACGGCGAATGCCTTGGTTTGCTCGGGGAAGGCCCGGGTTTGCCCGGGGAAGGCCCGATGCCGGCGGCTGTCGCCGCATATCCGGCAGTCGCGCCCTTCGCCCGTTTCCTGCCGTCCTTCGATCTGGCACCGGCCGATGCCGTCGCCGCGTTGCTTGGCGCGGCGCCGGTTCCAGCCGTGCCATTCGGCGGCCACAGTGCCGGCCTACCACGGGCGAAAGCTTAACCGAGACCTGCTGTTATGCTTGGCAAGGGGAGACGCTCTCCCTATGTTAGGGCCAAGTTTCCTCTCACGACGCGTGTCCGCCCAGCGGCGCCAACGGGACAATTGATGAATCCGAATTATCGCAACCTAGCGCTCTGGGCGATCATAGCGGTCCTGCTCATCGCCCTCTTCAATCTTTTCCAGACGCCGCAGACGCGTGGAGCCTCGAGCGATGTTCCCTATTCGCAGTTCCTGCAGGAAGTCGCGGCGGGACGGATCAAGTCGGTGACCATCGCCGGCGCCCGTATCTCCGGCAACTACACGGACAGTTCCAACGGCTTCCAGACCTATTCGCCTGGGGACCCGTCGCTGGTTTCGCGGCTGCAGGACAAGAACGTCACCATCAATGCGCGTCCTGAGTCCGACGGCTCCAATTCGCTGTTCGGCACCCTGATCTCCTGGCTGCCGATGATCCTCATCCTCGGCGTCTGGATATTCTTCATGCGCCAGATGCAGTCCGGGTCCGGCCGCGCCATGGGCTTCGGCAAGTCGAAGGCCAAGCTTTTGACCGAAGCACATGGCCGCGTCACCTTCCAGGACGTCGCCGGCGTCGACGAAGCCAAGGAAGATCTGGAAGAGATCGTCGAGTTCCTGCGCGACCCGCAGAAATTCCAGCGGCTCGGCGGCAAGATCCCACGCGGCGTGCTGCTCGTCGGTCCTCCCGGAACCGGCAAGACGCTGCTCGCCCGCTCGGTCGCGGGTGAAGCCAACGTGCCGTTCTTCACCATTTCGGGCTCGGACTTCGTCGAGATGTTCGTCGGCGTCGGCGCAAGCCGCGTCCGCGACATGTTCGACCAGGCCAAGAAGAACGCGCCTTGCATCATCTTCATCGACGAAATCGACGCGGTCGGCCGCCATCGCGGCGCCGGCCTCGGCGGCGGCAATGATGAACGCGAGCAGACGCTGAACCAGCTGCTGGTCGAGATGGATGGCTTCGAATCCAACGAAAGCATCATCCTGATCGCCGCCACCAATCGGCCAGACGTGCTCGATCCGGCGCTGCTGAGGCCGGGCCGCTTCGACCGCCAGGTGGTGGTGCCGAACCCCGACATCGTCGGCCGCGAGAAGATCCTGAAAGTGCATGTGCGCAACGTGCCGCTGGCGCCCAATGTCGACCTCAAGGTGATCGCGCGCGGCACGCCGGGCTTTTCCGGCGCCGATCTGATGAACCTGGTCAACGAATCCGCCCTGATGGCGGCGCGGCGCAACAAGCGCCTCGTCACCATGGCCGAATTCGAGGACGCCAAGGACAAGATCATGATGGGCGCCGAGCGCCGCTCGTCGGCGATGACACAGGCCGAGAAGGAGCTGACCGCCTATCACGAGGCCGGTCATGCCATCCTGGCGCTCAACGTGCCGTCGGCCGATCCGCTGCACAAGGCGACCATCATCCCGCGCGGCCGGGCACTCGGCATGGTCATGCAGCTGCCGGAAGGCGACCGCTATTCGATGAGCTACAAGTACATGATCTCGCGCCTCGCCATCATGATGGGCGGCCGTGTCGCCGAGGAGTTCAAGTTCGGCAAGGAGAACATCACCTCCGGCGCCTCCTCCGATATCGAGCAGGCGACCAAGCTGGCGCGTGCCATGGTGACGCGCTGGGGCTTCTCCGACAAGCTCGGCCATGTCGCCTATGGCGACAACCAGGAGGAGGTGTTCCTCGGCCATTCGGTGGCGCGCACGCAGAACATCTCGGAAGAGACGGCGCAGATCATCGACGCCGAAGTGCGCCGGCTGATCGACGAGGCCTATTCGACGGCAAGGTCCATCCTGACCAAGAAAAAGAAGGAATGGATCGCGCTGGCGCAGGGCCTGCTCGAATACGAGACGCTGTCCGGCGAGGAGATCAAGCAGCTGATCGCCGGCAATAAGCCCGCGCGCGACCTTGGCGACGACACGCCGCCGAGCCGCGGCTCGGCCGTGCCGAAGTCCGGCCGCCGCAAGAAGGGCCCCGAGCCCGAAGGCGGCATGGAACCCCAGCCATCAAGCTAGGCTCCGGCCCAGGACAGATCGACTTCGAAACGCCGCGGCTCTAACCGCGGCGTTTTCTCTTGGGGAATGCGACCCTTCCTGCATCGCTGGAAATTGGCGAAAGTGACGATAACGGCCAATCTCCCCCCCTCGTGGGGGAGATGTCCGGCAGGACAGAGAGGGGCGCGAAGGAACGGGGCCTTCTATCCTCCTCGTTGACGATTTCGGGAAGATCGACAAAGCGCGCCGGAGAATGAAGCTCGCATTTTTTGCCGGCGGCGCCACATTTTGTTCTTGCTTTGTGCCGGCAGCTATGCTACTAATTTAGGTATGGTGCCAATTGGCGCCGCCGACCCGCCCACGGAGGCGGGTTTTTTTTATTTCAGGCTCCTTTTCGACCAAACGTCGCGCGTGCTGGCGACCATCGATGTCGGCGGGACAGTGCCCTGGACAGTGCCCCTCTGTCCTGCCGGACATCTCCCCCGCACGAGGGGGAGATTGCTAGTCTAGAGCGGCGGCCGATGCCGCCTCTTCTGAACGCGCGGCAGCATGCAACAAAAAAGCCCGCGAACCTTGCGGCTCGCGGGCTCATGTCGTCGGATGGTGGCGCCGGTCAGCTCTTCAGCTTGGCGTTGCAGAGGCTGTAGAAGCCGCCGCCTTTCTGGATCCACCTGAGGCCGCCCAGCGTGTTGGCGTCCTTGTTGGCGTAGTAGAGGTCGAGGCAGGTGTGCATGCGGCCCTTGGCCGGGGTCTCGGTTGCATACTTCTTGGAGATCGCCGTCGGGAATTTCACGCCCTGGGGGGCGGTGATGGTCGGCGGTTGCGGATCGCCGGTGTACTTGGCATCGGGAGCCGGCAGGGTGTCGTCGTCGGCTGCGCCGGCGCCGCATTGGCTCTTGCGGAAGTCGTTCCACTTCATGCCATTCAGCGTGTTGCCGGCCTTGGCAGCCTGATATTTGGCGCTGCAATCCGCCATGCTGAGGCCTTTGCCGGTATCGGTCGCGGCGGCTGTCGTCGCCTTGGCAGGTGCCGCGGCAGGCTGTGCGGCTGCAGTTGCGCCGGCGGCGCATTCACTCTTGCGGAAGTCGTTCCATTTCATGCCGTTGAGCGTGCCGGCAGCCTTGGCGGCCTGGTATTTGGTGCTGCATTCCTTGGCCGTCAGCCCAGGCGCCGCGTCATCGCTGCTGGCCGCCGCTGCTTTGGTCGTGGCGGCGGGTTGTGCGGCTGCCGTCGCGCCGGCGGCGCACTGGGTCTTGCGGAAATCGTTCCATTTCATGCCGTTGGGCGTGCCGGCAGCCTTGGCGGCCTGGTATTTGGTGCTGCACTCCTTCGCCGTCAGGCCCGGCGCCGCATCGTCGGCGGCGGCTGCCTTGGTCGTGTCGGCGGCCTTGGCCGTGGCTTTGGCTGGCGCGGGTTCGGTTGTAGCGGCGGTGGCATCGGTGCCGCATTGGGCCTTGCGGAACTGGTTCCAGTTCTGCCCGCCAAGCGTTCCCGCATCCTTGGCCGCGTTATACTTGGTGCTGCACTCGGCCATGGTCAGCGCGTTGGCAGGCGCCGCCAGGAATAAGGTCGCGACGGCAAGACCCGTCAAAGTGGCAAGTCGGTGGATGAGCATGCGTTTTCTCCCTACGGCGGTTCATGATATGTCCCAGTGCAGCAATAGCGCTCAACGGCTGGTTGCGCCAGATGCTAAGTAGCGTAGAGACAAATTTAGAAGTGCATTCTTTTCTTTAAGGTGATGAATTCGTTGCCGGGACCGTCTCCCGGCCAAGTTCGTCCGGGTGCATTGCACGGAGAGCGCGCATATGGCTGGTTCCCAGCGAGGACACTGCGTCGCATGACAGCCAGTCAAATCGGCGGGTGCGGCGGACCTGAGCCTACCACTGTCTGGAGCAGCACGATGCGGATTCGGGTTCAAGGCCACACTGCCACAGACCAAAGGATCCAGATGAGGTTTGAGTTGACGTTTCTGATGCTGCTGCCGCAACAAGGGCTCGGAACTTGAAAATCAACACACTAGCGTGACGCAAAACACACAAAACAATAATTTTCTAAGGATTGGTCGTCCATAATCATACAATGTGATGACGGGGCTTGGGCCATTTTATGGCATGAGATGCTCGGAAAGAACCATCGGGAAGCTGGCGAACATGGCAGGACATTATTTCGGTACGGACGGCATTCGTGGGCGCGCCAACAAGTTTCCAATGACGGCGGAGGTCGCCATGCGGGTCGGCATGGCCGCCGGCCTCTCCTTCCAGCGCGGCAGCCACCGCCACCGCGTCGTGCTCGGCAAGGATACCAGGCTTTCCGGCTACATGATCGAGAACGCGATGGTATCCGGCCTGTGCGCCGCCGGCATGGATGTCTTCCTGCTCGGCCCGATTCCGACGCCGGCTGTTGCCATGCTGGTGCGCTCGCTGCGCGCCGATATCGGGGTGATGATCTCTGCCTCGCACAATCCCTATTACGACAACGGCATCAAGCTGTTCGGTCCCGATGGCTATAAGCTGTCCGATGAGATCGAGGAGCGTATCGAGGGGATGCTCGACAAGGATATCGAACTGGCGCTCGCCGATTCCGATGGGCTCGGCCGCGCCAAACGCGTCGACGGCGTGCATGACCGCTATATCGAATTCGCCAAGCGCACGCTGCCGCGCTCGATGTCGCTGTCGGGCCTGCGCATCGTCGTCGATTGCGCCAATGGCGCCGCCTACAAGGTGGCGCCCGACGCGCTGTGGGAACTCGGCGCCGAGGTCGTTGCCATCAATGTCGAGCCCAACGGCTTCAACATCAACAAGGAATGCGGCTCGACTCATCCGGCCGGCCTGCAAAAGAAGGTGCACGAGGTGCGCGCCGATATCGGCATTGCGCTCGACGGCGATGCCGACCGCGTCGTCATCGTCGATGAAAACGGCGCGATCGTCGATGGCGACCAGATCATGGCACTGATCGCCGAGTCCTGGCACCAGAACGGACGGCTGGCCGGCGGCGGCGTCGTCTCGACGGTGATGTCCAATCTCGGCCTCGAACGCTTCCTCGGCGACATGAACCTGCAGTTGCATCGCACCAAGGTCGGTGACCGCTATGTCGTCGAGCACATGCGTGCCCATGGGCTCAATGTCGGCGGCGAACAGTCGGGCCACATCGTGCTGTCCGATTTCTCGACTACCGGCGACGGGCTCGTCTCGGCGCTCCAGGTGCTCGCCTGCATCAAGCGGCATAACCGGCCGGTCAGCGAACTGTCGAAGAAATTCGAGCCGGTGCCGCAGCTTTTGAAGAATGTGCATATTTCCGGCGGCAAGCCGCTGGAGGAGGCGCCGGTCAAGGCGGCGATCGAAGATGCGCGCAATCGCCTCGGCAAGGCCGGGCGCCTGGTCATCCGGCCATCCGGCACGGAGCCGCTCATCCGCGTCATGGCGGAGGGCGACGACCCGCAGCTTGTCGAGTCCGTGGTCAACGACATCGTCGAGGTCATTTCGGAAACGCGCAGCGCCGCCTGATCTCCCTCCAACATCGGTTCAAAAGCCCGCCTTGCCGGCGGGCTTTTTTATTGGGTCGCGGCCAGCTCCGCCTGCAGCAACGGCCGCCAGATTGCTCCACTTTTAGAGATTCGTGGTTAATCAATACGGTTAAACGCCTTTTAACCTTTCCGATTCATTATCCACAACTGAAGTCAATCACATTTCGGGCGCGTTCGCCGTTCGAGGGTTCTCAGGGGTGATAAGCATGTTCAACACAGCAAGAATGGCTCTCCTGGCCGCGCTGTTTGCCGGCGCCGGGCCGGCATTCGCCGCCGATTTCGTCGAGCCGCCCGTCGTCGAGGAGGCGCCGCCACCGGTTGCCTACGAGCAGCCGGCCGACTTTGGCGGCTGGTATATCCGTGGCGACATCGACTATCACTGGTCGAAGTTTCGTGGTGGCGACTACATCACCTACGGTGTGGCGCCCCAGAGTCCCGGCAAGTTCGATACAGGCAAGCTGGATGGCGCCTTCTCGGCCGGCGGCGGTGTTGGTTACCAGATCGACGAGCATTTCCGCACCGATCTCACCTTGGACTGGATGAGCAAGTCCAAATTCCGCGGCTCGACCAACGGCTTCTGCGGCGTATTACAAACCCCTTGCACATCCGTCGACACCTCGTCCTATTCGGCGCTGCTGCTCTTGGCCAACGCCTATGTCGACATCGGCACCTGGCATGGCGTCACGCCTTATGTCGGTGCCGGCATCGGCGGCGCCTGGGTTAAGTGGGATACACTCCACAACGTCGACGATGACGGCGAGTTCGAGCATCACGGCGGCAAAGGCTGGCGTTTTGCCTATGCTGCCATGGCGGGCGCCTCCTACTGCCTGACCGACCGCGTCAAACTCGACGTCGGCTACCGCTTCAGCCACATCAATGGCGGCAAGATGTTCGACTACGCTTCGGATAGCAATGTCGGCCCGGGCTATGACCGCGGCATCAACGTGCACGAAGTGCGCGGCGGCCTGCGCTACCAGTTCGGCAGGTCGGACTGCGCGCCGCCGGAGCCTTACGTCCCGGAACCCGAGCCGGTCTACACGAAGTAGTCGCTGCGAAATCGAGGAATTCGTCGACCGCCCGGCTGATGCCGGGCGGTTTCGTTTGGCTGCCTAAAGATGCTGCGTTGCCCTGTAACACCGTCCAGCTCGAGGAGCGAAAACGGATCAAATCAATTGCTAACGCCTTGTTATCCTTAACCCGCACTTAACCACTATGGTTAACAATGCTGTCTGAAACGGCGCGCGCGATCGCGAATGCGCCAAGTTCGGGAGCCGAGGACCATGACATCCAAATCGCCTGTAGCACTGGCGCTTGCAGCAGTCATCCTGATGCCGCTGACGCCGGCGCTTGGCGCCGATTACGATCCGCCGGTCTATGTCGACCAGGCGCCCGACTATGTACCGGTCGAGGTTGGCTCGGGATGGTATCTGCGCGGCGATGTCTCCTATCTGGTGCAGAAGAGCTTCAAGGATAAGGATTTCGCCTTCACGCCCGCGAGCTTCGACGAAAAGGAAGATCCCATCTTCGCCAGCATCGGCTTCGGCTACCATTTCAATGACTATCTGCGCGCCGATCTCAATGTCGGCTATCTTCCCGGCAACAAGATCGACGTCGGCTATAACGACGGAACGACCGTGGCATCGGCGACCCTGAAGAACTATGCCTTCTCAGGCATACTCAACGGCTATGTCGACCTTGGCACCTATGTCGGAATCACACCTTATCTCGGCGCCGGTGTCGGTGTCGTGCAGAGCAAGCGTCGCCTGTCGGCGAGCTACTTCACCGACAACGCCGACCCCACCGACGATTTCGTCCGGCATGACAACAAGACCCAGTACTCCTTCGCCTACACGCTGAATGCCGGGCTTGCGTACCAAGTGTCCAAGAACGTCTCAGTCGATCTGGGCTATCAGTATTTTTCCGCGCCAGACGCCGAATATGTGACTGCCGAGAGCCTGACTTCCTTTCCGATCCGCAAAGGGATCAACAATCATCAAGTCAAAGTCGGACTACGCTACGATCTCTGGTAGGCTCGATCGAAGCCGAGGCGTTGACAATGGCGGGTCGCAGGCCCGCCGTTTGCGTTTCGCCCCCGGCAATATCCTGACAGCGACAAAAACTTTCCCCTTGACGCCGAAAGCCTGAACGCATATCGCCATCCGTGGGCCACCCCTCCCCAACGAGGGGCCACTATCTGGAAGGATAGACCACGATGACCACGCATACGAAGCCCGGATTCCGTCCGGCAAATCGCAATTTTTCCTCAGGTCCCTGTGCAAAACGCCCCGGCTGGTCGGTCGAGGCGCTCAAAAATGCCGCGCTCGGGCGCTCGCACCGCGCCAAGATCGGCAAGACCAAGCTCGAACAAGCGATCGAGCTGAGCCGGGAAATCCTCCAGGTTCCGGCGGATTACCGCATCGGCATCGTGCCGGCCTCGGATACCGGCGCGGTCGAAATGGCGCTGTGGTCGCTGCTCGGCGAACGCGGCGTCGACATGGTCGCTTGGGAGAGCTTCGGCTCCGGCTGGGTCACCGATGTGGTCAAGCAGCTGAGGCTCGCCGATGTTCGCAGGTTAGAGGCGGACTACGGCGCACTGCCGGACCTGACCAAAATCGACTTCGACCGCGACGTGGTCTTCACCTGGAATGGCACGACGTCGGGTGTGCGCGTGCCGAACGGCGATTTCATCCCGGCCACCCGCAAGGGCCTGACCATCTGCGACGCTACTTCGGCGGCCTTTGCGCAACAGCTCGATTTCAGGAAACTCGACGTTGTCACCTTCTCCTGGCAGAAGGTGCTGGGCGGTGAGGGCGCGCACGGAATGCTGATCCTCAGCCCGCGCGCCGTGGAACGCCTGGAAAGCTACAAGCCGGCCTGGCCACTGCCGAAGATCTTCCGTCTCACCTCGGGCGGCAAGCTGATCGAAGGCATCTTCAAGGGCGAGACGATCAACACGCCGTCGATGCTGTGCGTCGAGGACTATCTCGACGCGCTGCGCTGGGCGAAGTCGATCGGCGGCCTCGACGCGCTGGTCACCAGAGCGGATGCCAATGCCGCTGTTCTCGATCGCTTTGTCGGAAAATCTTCCTGGCTCGGCCATCTTGCCGTAGACCCGGCGACGCGTTCGAACACGTCGGTCTGCCTTTCCTTCACCGATCCGGATGTCGCTGCACTCGACGCCGACGGACAGGCTGCATTCGCCAAGGCAATTGTCTCGGCGCTCGACAAGGAAGGCGTCGCCTACGACATCGGTGCCTACCGCGATGCACCGCCCGGCCTGCGCATCTGGTGCGGGGCGACAGTCGAGACCTCCGATGTCGAAGCGCTGCTGCCCTGGCTCGACTGGGCCTTTGCCGCGCAAAAGGCGTCGCTCAAAGCGGCGGCCTGACTCCCTCCCCCTCGAGGGGAGGGTGGCCCGAAGGGCCGGGTGGGGTCGCCTCCACCCGCTCAACGATCCGCCATCCAGAAAGAAAAAGATTTGGCCGCATCCGGCCGCAACGACCCCACCCCGGCGCTTCGCGCCGACCCTCCCCTCAAGGGGGAGGGACGCCAATCGCAAAGGACCAAGCCAATGCCCCGCGTTCTCGTCTCAGACAAACTTTCCACCACCGCCGTGCAGATATTCAGGGATCGCGGCATCGAGGTCGACTATTTGCCGGATCTCGGCAAGGACAAGGAAAAACTGCTCGAAGTGATCGGCCAGTATGATGGGCTGGCCATCCGCTCGGCGACAAAGGTCACGGAGAAGCTGATCAACGCCGCGACCAGGCTGAAGGTCGTGGGCCGCGCCGGCATCGGCGTCGACAATGTCGACATCCCGGCGGCGAGCCGCAAGGGCATCATCGTGATGAACACGCCCTTCGGCAATTCGATCACCACCGCCGAGCATGCCGTCGCCATGATCTTCGCGCTGGCCCGCCAGATACCGGAGGCCAACGCCTCGACCCACGCCGGCAAATGGGAAAAGAACCGCTTCATGGGTGTCGAGATCACCGGCAAGACGCTGGGCATCATCGGCTGCGGCAATATCGGTTCGATCGTCGCTACGCGCGGCGTCGGCCTGAAGATGCATGTCATCGCCTTCGATCCATTCCTGTCGGACAGCCGCGCCGAGGAGCTCGGCGTCGAAAAGGTCGAGCTCGACGAGCTGTTCGCCCGCGCCGACTTCATCACGCTGCACACGCCGCTTACCGACAAGACGCGCAACATCATCGACGCCGCGGCGATCGCCAAGATGAAGAACGGCGTGCGTATCATCAACTGCGCCCGTGGCGGGCTGATCGTCGAGGCCGACCTGATCGCGGCGCTGAAGAGCGGCAAGGTGGCCGGCGCCGGCATCGACGTGTTCGAGGTCGAACCGGCGGACAACAACGCACTGTTCGGCATGGAGAATGTCGTGGCGACGCCGCATCTCGGCGCGTCGACCACCGAAGCGCAGGAGAATGTCGCCCTGCATGTCGCCGAGCAGATGTCCGACTATTTGATCAAGGGCGCCGTTTCCAACGCCATCAACATGCCGTCGATCACCGCCGAAGAGGCGCCGCGGCTGAAACCTTTCGTCAAGCTTGCCGAAGTGCTCGGCGCCTTTGTCGGACAGGTCACCGAGGATCCGATCAAGGAGGTCGAGATACTGTTCGACGGCTCGACCGCGACGATGAACACGCGCGCGCTGATCAGTGCCACCCTTGCCGGGCTGATCCGGCCGCAGGTCTCCGACGTCAACATGGTGTCGGCGCCGATCATGGTGAAGGAGCGCGGCATCATCGTCGCCGAGGTCAAGCGTGACAAGTCGGGCGTGTTCGACGGCTATATCAAGCTGACGGTTAAGACCGAGCACAGGACGCGCTCGATCGCCGGCACCTGTTTCTCGGACGGCAAGCCGCGCTTCATCCAGATCAAGGGCATCAATCTCGACGCAGAGGTCGGCCAGCACATGCTCTACACGACCAATGCCGACGCGCCCGGCATCATCGGTCTGCTCGGCACGGTGTGCGGCGAGAACGGCGTCAACATCGCCAACTTCCAGCTCGGCCGCAACCGGCCGGGCGGCGATGCCATCGCATTGCTCTATCTCGATGCGCCGTTCCCGGAAAACGTGTTGGCGCAGGTGCGCTCGCACAAGTCGATCGACTCCGCCAAGCGGCTGCATTTCGATGTGGGGATAGCCTGAAATTCGGTCGCCCCGTGTGCAGCAGCACGCGGGGCGGTGGAACGTCGCGGCAAGCGACTTCATTCAGCAGCGGCCGCCATCTTCCGTCCGCTGTATTCGGCGAGGCTGATGCCACCGAGCACCAGCGCGAGAGCCAGCGCCTGATAGAGCTGGAATGTCTCACCGACAATCAGCACCGATAGCAGCGTACCGAAGATCGGCACCAGATTGATGAACAGGCCGGCCCGGTTGGCGCCGATCAGCTCGTTGCCCCTGATATAGAAGATCTGCGAGATGACCGAAGCACCGATGGCGGTATAGAACGCGACCGCCCAGCCGCGGGCATCGGGGACGATGACCTTGCCGGCGGCAATCTCCCACAGGAAGAAAGGCAGCGATGTGACGAGTGCGGCAACCGACAGCGCCAGCATCAGGCTCTGCCAGCGGATGACCGGCTTCAGCCGCAACCCCACCGAATAGAAGGAGTAGCAAAGCACGGCGACCAGCATGATCGCGTCGCCAAAGTTGAGATCCAGCTTGAGAAGCTGGCGCAGGTCGCCATGGCTCGCCGTCACCGCGACGCCAATGATGGTCAGCACGACGCCAGCTATCTGCACCCGGTTCACCCGCAGGCGAAACAGCACGAAATTGGCGATGATGATCACGATCGGTATCGCCGCCTGCTCGATCGAGACGTTGATCGCCGTCGTGTAGTTGAGCGCCGTGTAGAAGATCGCATTGAAAAAGGCGAAGCCGCAAGCGCCGAGCCCGCCAAGCAGCAACCAGTGCCTGCGCACCACCGGCCAGTCTTGGCGTAGCGTTCCCCAGCCGATCGGCAGCAGGATCAGAACCGCCAGCAGCCAACGCAGGAAGACCAGCGTCATCGGCGAGATATGACCGACCGCCAGCTTTCCCGCCACGGAGTTGCCGCCCCACAGCAAGGTGGTGAACAGCAGGAACAGATAGGCGGCTCGATGCATCGTGAACTCCCGGCCAGGCAGAGGGAATTTGACGGTCGGTGTGGGCCTATTGCGACCGCCAGCCCAAGTAAATGATGTCAAAGGCGAAAATTGTTGTGCCTCGGAGCGTTTTGGGCGGCAAAGAGTGGTCGCGCTCGCCGGGTCTTGACGCTATAGAGCGACGTGCGTGCAATTGGACGCTACAAAGTACGCGTCGGAAGGCTTTAATCTCGCGTCGTGCTTTTCCGAAAATCGATTCCGATTTTGGGGGCCGATGCGATAGAGGCCTATCGTTTCGAATTGTTTCAAGCTGCTCGTGCGGCGTCTCAAGGGAAAAGAAATATGGCCAATGTGGTGGTCGTCGGCTCGCAATGGGGCGATGAGGGCAAAGGCAAGATCGTAGACTGGCTGTCGGAGCGCGCCGATGTTGTCGTGCGCTTCCAGGGCGGCCACAATGCCGGCCACACGCTGGTCGTCGACGGCAAGGTCTACAAGCTGTCGCTGCTGCCGTCCGGCGTGGTGCGGCAAGGCAAGCTTTCCATCATCGGCAACGGCGTCGTCTTCGATCCGCACGCTTTCGTCGCGGAGGTTGCGAAATTGAAGGCGCAAGGCGTCGAGGTGACGCCAGACCGCCTGAAAATAGCCGAAAACACCGCGCTTATCCTGTCCTTGCACCGGGAGCTGGACGGATTTCGCGAGGACGCCGCTTCCAATTCCGGAACGAAGATCGGCACGACCCGTCGCGGCATCGGTCCCGCCTATGAAGACAAGGTGGGCCGGCGCGCGGTCAGGGTGATGGATTTGGCGGATTTGGAAACGCTGCCCTTGAAGGTCGACAGGCTGCTGACGCACCACAATGCGCTGCGGCGCGGGCTCGGCCATGCCGAGGTCACGCATGAGGCGATCATGAGCGAGCTGATCTCGGTGGCCGACGAGATCCTGCCCTATATGGACCGCGTCTGGAAAATCCTCGACGACAAGCGCCGCGCCGGCGAGCGCATCCTGTTCGAGGGCGCGCAAGGCACGTTGCTCGACATCGACCACGGCACCTATCCGTTCGTCACCTCGTCCAATACGGTTGCCGGTCAGGCCGCCGCCGGGTCGGGTGTCGGGCCGGGCGCCATCGGCTATGTGCTCGGCATCACCAAGGCCTATACGACGCGCGTCGGCGAAGGCCCGTTTCCAACCGAACAGAAGAACGAGATCGGCGAGTTCCTGGGCACGCGCGGCCATGAATTCGGCGTCGTCACCGGCCGCAAGCGGCGCTGCGGCTGGTTCGATGCCGTGCTGGTCCGCCAGGCCGTCGCCGTCAACGGCATCAAGGGCATTGCGCTGACCAAGCTCGATGTGCTCGATGGGCTGGACGAGATCAAGGTCTGTACCGGCTACCGACTCGACGGCGAGGCGATCGATTACCTGCCGGCCAGCCAGGGTGCGCAGGCCCGCGTCGAACCGGTCTACGAGACGCTGGAGGGGTGGAAAGGCACCACTGCCGGCGCGCGTAGCTGGAACGACCTGCCGGCCCAGGCGGTGAAGTACGTCCGCTACATCGAAGAGCTGATCGGCGCGCCGGTCGCACTCCTTTCCACCAGCCCTGAACGGGACGACACGATACTTGTGACCGATCCGTTTCAAGACTAGTTTCTCAGCCTTCCGGGCATTGCGGCTGATTTGCGGGGGCCGGCCCAGAAACAAATGCAGGTCGACTGACGTATGGTAGATTTTGTTCCTATTCTGAAAAAGGCGCTCGATAAACTCGGTGAGCCGTCGGCGGAAGTGCGCGCCAGGGTCTATGACAGGGCCCGTTCGTCAATCGCGAAACAACTCGCAGAGAAGGCCACGATGACGCCTTCCGATGTCGACCGGCAGATGCGTGCACTGGAAGACGCCATCGCCAAAGTCGAGCGGGACTATGCCAAGCCTGCGCCGCCACCCGACCCGCTGGCGGAACTGGAGGACATCTTCTCCTCCATCGACCGCAACAAGAACCAGTCCAGCCATATCCGACAGCCAGCAAAGACGGAGCCGGCATGGCAGCCGGCCAAGACCGAGCCGGCAAAGACCGGGCCGGCCTGGCAGCCCACGCCCGCCAAGGCGGCGCCGAACTGGCAAAAGCCGCAGCCCGTCGCTCTTTCTCAGGAGCGCGCTGGTCCGCCGCCGTCCGATATGGATCTTCCGACGGCTGACGGCCAAGACGGCGTTTTTCGGGGCGACGACTTTTCCAACGACGGCGGCCCCGCGGAGGACAGGTTCCAGCGGCTCCATCCTGCCGAGCGCAGGCGCAGCTATGGCGGTGTTATCGCCGCCGCCATTGCCTTGCTCGTCATTGCCGGTGGTGGCTATGGCATCTGGCTGAACAAGGATGCGTTCGGCAGCATGCTCGGCCTCGACTCGACCAAAGCCGTCGCCACCGAACCGCTGGTAAAACCAGCCCCGGCCAAGCCGGAGGCCGATGCGGCGGTACCGGCCGCCGCGCCTCCGACGGAGGCCGGCGAGGGCGCGAAGTTCACGCAGCGCCTGACGCCCGAGGGCCACGAAGTCGATCCCGGCCCCGCGGCCGGGCAGGCGGGCATCGGCGAAGGCGAATCCGTCGCCGCACTGACCACGCCGCCATCGGCCGCACAAGCGCCGACCATCCCGGCACCCGCCGCGCCGGCACCGGCCGCACCCGCCGACACGCAAGCCACGGCCGATGCTCCAGCAGTCGATGGGTCCGCTGCACCAACTCCCGCAACGCCGCCCGCCAACGGGGCAGCAGCGCCTGCAGCGGCCGCCCCGCCGCCCGCACCGGCAGCGGCACCAACGGCAGTTCCGCCGCAAGCCACGTTGGCCGTCGGCCAGAAGGCGATCTTCTACGAGGAGCGCACCAGCACCGCTCAAGGCTCGGCCGAGCCCGGCAACATCGTCTGGTCGCTGGTGCAGGAATCGCCCGGCGGCGACCTGCCGCCCGAGCCGGCGATCCGCGCCGAGGCGACCATTCCAGGCAAGGATATCCAGTTGCGCATGACGATCCGTCGCAACACCGACCAGACGCTGCCGGCCAGCCATATTATCGAGATGATCTTCCTGACGCCTGACGGCTTCGAGGGCGGCGGCGTCGACAACATCCTGCGTGTCGCCATGAAGGGCTCCGAGCAGGATGCCGGAAGCCCGCTGATCGGCATCCCGGCCAAGATCGCCGACGGTTTCTTCCTGGTTGCGCTCAACGATACCAAGGCGGATGAAGACGCCAATCTGACCTTGCTCAGAGGTCAGGACTGGATCGATGTGCCGGTCGTCTACAAGACCGGGCGGCGGGCGCTGCTCACCATGGAAAAGGGCATTCCAGGCGAGAAGGTGTTCGACGAGGCGCTAAAGGCCTGGCAGACAAAGACGGCGGGGTGAGGCCGGCTCACCAGCCCAACGCCTCTCTGGCTCAGAAGCCTTGGAACAGCATGTCGAGCGCGCTCACGATGTCGTCGTGATGGCGAGAAAGATTTCCTTCGGCAACGGGCAATTCAGAGGTCATCAAGGCTGACATGAATTGAGTGACCATGACATGGTCCTTACCGTTGATGGTGAAGATAGGGTTTAGCCGGCGGCCCGGCACTGGGGCCTTATTGGCTGGCATCAGTGGGACGACGACTTTCGTGTCGAGCCGTCCCAGAAAGTCGGATTGGACATCGAGAAGGTAACCGTCGCCTTCGGCACTCTGGTAGAAATCATAACGTGCCATCAAAACAGCCGGTGCTTGGCCAGAGGCAAGCCGTTGCGCCTGACATAGTCATTCGAACTGTCGATCGCTTCCTTGTTTTCCTCCTGCCACCGGCGGTTTTTTTCGGCCGAAATCGCCTTGGCGATGCCCTCTTCCGCAGCGCGGGATATATTGATGCCCAACGCCTTGGCATCCTCGATCAAGCGGGAGTCGATCGATGTATTAACCGACTTTCTTTGGGTTTTTGGATTCGATTGAAGCATACAGCCGCTCCCATTTATGCGCATAATGTAGGCGCATATGAGCGTGCATGCAACCTCTCAAGCCTCCATCTCTTCCCTTAGCATCTCGAGTTCCAGCCATTCCTCCTCGAGCGCTGCCAGTGTGACGCGCTCCTTGTCGAGCGCGGCAATCGTCTTCTGGAACGAGGCCGGGTCGCGCTCGTAATAGGCCGGATCGGCGATGTTGTTCTCCAGCCGCGAGATCGAGGCCGACACCGCCTCGATCTTCTTGGGTAAGGTTTCCAGCGCGAATTTCTGCTTGAACGACAGTTTCTTGGCCGGGCCCTTCGGTGCGGCCGCTTCGCTCCTGCTTGCCGCCGTCGCGTCGCCGGCTTCTGCTTTTGGCCGCGCCCTGCGGTCGTCCAGCCTGGTGCCGCCGCGCTGCGCCAGCATGTCGGAATAGCCGCCGGCATATTCGATCCAGCGGCCGTCACCATCCGGCGCGATGATGCTGGTCACGGTGCGGTCGAGGAAATCGCGATCGTGGCTGACCAGGATCACCGTGCCGGCAAAGCCGGCGACCAATTCCTGCAGCAGCTCCAGCGTCTCCATATCGAGGTCGTTGGTCGGCTCGTCGAGCACAAGCAGGTTTGCCGGCCGCGCCAAAACGCGGGCGAGGATCAGCCGCGCCCGCTCGCCGCCCGAAAGCTCGCGCACCGGCGTGCGCGCCTGTTCCGGCTTGAACAGGAAGTCTTTCATGTAAGAGACGACGTGGCGCTGCTCGCCATTGATGACGAGGTTCTCGCCGCGCCCGTCGGTGAGATACTGCGCCAATGTCTCCTGCGGGTCGACGGCTTCGCGCTTCTGGTCGAGCGTGGCGATCTCCAGATTTGTGCCGAGCCGCACCGTGCCCGCGTCCGGCTTCAATTCGCCGGTCAGCATCTTCAACAGCGTCGTCTTGCCGGCGCCGTTCGGCCCGACCAGACCGACGCGATCGCCGCGCTGGATGCGGGTCGAGAATCCCTTGACCACGGTCAGATCGCCAAAGCTCTTCTCGATGTTCTTGGCTTCGATCACCCGTTTGCCGGATTCGGCGGCGTCGCTGGCTGTCATCGTCGCCGCACCCTCGGCGCCGCGGTGGCCGCGAAAGCGCTGGCGCATGGTCTGCAACTCACCGAGCCGGCGCATGTTGCGCTTGCGCCTTGCCGTCACGCCATAGCGCAGCCAGTGCTCCTCGCGCACGATCTGGCGACCGAGCTTGTGCTGCTCGCGCTCTTCCTCCTCCAGCACCGTGTCGCGCCATTCCTCGAAATAGCCAAAGCCCTTGTCGAGACGGCGGGTCTGGCCGCGGTCGAGCCAGATTGTGGCGCGCGACACGCGCTCGAGAAAACGGCGGTCATGCGAGATGACGAACAGTGCCGAGGAGGTGCGGGCAAGCTCCTCCTCCAGCCATTCGATGACCGAAAGGTCAAGATGATTGGTCGGCTCATCGAGGAGGAGAATGTCGGGCTCCGGCGCCATGACGCGGGCGAGGGCGGCGCGCCGCGCCTCGCCGCCGGAGAGGTCGTTCGGCCGTTCCTCGCCGGTCAGGCCGAGATGCTCCATCAGATAGGTGGCGCGGTAGGGATCGTCGGCCGGCCCGAGCCCCGCCTCGACATAGGCGCGGACAGTCGCAAAGCCGTCCATGTCGGGCATTTGCGGCAAGTAGCGCACGGTCGCCGAAGGCTGGCGGAAGACTTCGCCGTCCTGCGGTTCGATCAGCCCGGCGGCGATCTTGAGGAGCGTCGACTTGCCAGAGCCGTTGCGGCCGACCAGGGCGATCTTGTCGCCAGCAGAGGCCGTCAGGGCGGCACCGTCGAGCAGCGGCGTGCCGCCAAAGGTCAGCTTTATCCCGTCGAGATTGAGAATTGGCGGCGCCATGTCGGCTTTCTGGGCTCAGCTTTCCGGAAGAGGATAGGGATGTGCGAGCAGCAGCACGCGGCCGCTGGCCAGCGCGATTTCCAACCGGCCCCTGACCTCGTTGGAAATGGTCAGCGACGAGCCGAACGCAACCTCGACATGGTCGAGCGGCCATTTGGCACCGGTGACGCTCAGGCCGGCGAGATCGGAGAAGCCGAGCACCGAAAACAGCGTGCCGTCGGCATAGTCGAAGCCAGTCTTTCCCGGCAGCAAGGGAATGCCTTCCTGTGCGCCGCTGGTCAAAAGCACTTCCGTCCCGCCTTCCGCCAGCCGGACGCTTAGCGCCAGATGCAGGAAGATGTGGTCGGTGCGTTTGCCGCCGAAGGCGCCTGCGAGCACAAGGCTTGTCGCACCGCGTTCGAGCGCGGCGGCGATAGCGAGTTCACCGTCGGTCTTGTCCTTTTCAGCGGGAAACACCTGCCGTGGCACGGCGGCCAGATCTTCCGGCAAATCGGCAGGCACCGAATCGAAATCGCCGACCCAGAGTTCCGGCCTCAGGCCCAGCATACGGGCATGGCCGATGCCGGAGTCGGCAGCGATGACACGCGAGCCTTCGACCTGGCGGTCGAGCAGCGGCGTGCGGATGAGATCGCCGCCAAGCAGGATGGTGAATGTGCTCATATCTCGTGGCCCTTACCAGCCCTGCCCCGGAAACGGAAGATGAAACGGCAGACGAAACGGAAGGCTGGGCTTTGGATGCCCGGCAAACTTCCGCTTGCGCAGCACTTCGGCCGGGCCTATGTGTCGCAACGCTCTAACGGGGTGCCGGACGCGATTTTCGCGGACCGGCTGAGAGGCAAGACTGCCAACCCGCTGAACCTGATCCGGTTTGTACCGGCGGAGGGATTAGACGTTTCGGACAGCCCGACGCCTCAATTCCTTTCAACGCGAACGAAGGAGGCGCCGATGCGCAGTTTTTTCCACTCTCTTGTCTCAATTGTCCTGCTTGCGGCATCCGCGCTCGCCTTGCCAGGGCAGGCATCGGCACAGGATAGACTGACGGTCTATACCTATGAAAGCTTCACCGCCGATTGGGGTCCGGGACCGGCGGTGAAGAAGGCCTTCGAGGCCGAATGCAGTTGCGTCGTCGAATTCGTCTCGGTCGCCGACGGCGTGGCGCTGCTCAACCGTGTGAAGCTGGAAGGCGCCGCGACCAAGGCCGATATCGTACTTGGCCTCGATACCAATTTGACGGCGGATGCCAAGGCAACCGGCCTGTTTTCGCCGCATGGCGCAATATCGGGCGTCAGTGTGCCGGGCGGCTGGAGCGACGATATTTTCGTGCCGTTCGACTATGGCTATTTCGCCGTCGTCTACGATACCGAAAAACTGACGAGCCCGCCGAAGAGCCTCAGGGAATTGGTCGAGGGCGATGCCGGAGAGAAGATCGTCATCCAGGATCCGCGCACCTCGACGCCGGGCCTTGGCCTGCTGCTGTGGGTCAAGTCGGTCTATGGCGACAAGGCGCCGGAAGCCTGGGCCAAACTCAAGGCGAAGGTGCTGACGGTAACGCCGGGCTGGAGCGAGGCCTACGGCCTGTTCACCAAGGGCGAGGCGCCGATGGTGCTGTCCTACACCACCTCGCCGGCCTACCACATGGTCGCCGAAAACACCGAGCGCTACCAGGCGGCGTCCTTCGAGGAGGGCGAATATCTGCAGATCGAGGTTGCGGGGATCACCACCAAGGGTGCGAAGAACCCGCTGGCAGAAAAGTTCATTGCCTTCATGACCGGACCGAAATTCCAGGATGTCATTCCCGAAACCAACTGGATGTTCCCGGCCGGCAAAACCGACAAGCCGCTCAACCCGGCGTTCGACAAGCTGGTCAAGCCGACCAAGACCTTGCTGTTCAGCCCGGAAGACGTCGCGGCCAACCGCAAGGCCTGGGTCGATGAGTGGCTTGCGGCGATGAGCAAGTAGGGCTCAAGCCTCGTCGGATGTTTACGCCAAGCCACCCCCCTCTGGCCTGCCGGCCATCTCCCCCTCAAGGGGGGAGATCGGCAGCTTTGTCGCCTCTCCTCGTCCTGCCACTTGTGAGATTGGCGAAGGCGGCTGAGTGCGCAATCTCCCCCCTTGAGGGGGAGATGGCCGGCAGGCCAGAGAGGGGTGGGCTCGGCCATTGTCAGGTATTTCCTTCGATCAACGCCTGTCTCGGGTAGCGCGACATGCGTACGCGTCATCCGGCCGATCCCCGCGTCACCGCCGGCATCGTCGCGCTCGCTGCCATCGCGCTGCTTATCGGCGGAGCATTCGCCGGGCTCCTCGTCGAAGCTACGCGCGACCTGTCCGGCGCCGCTTCCGCCTTCGATTCCTATCTCCTGCGTGTTGCCCGCTTCACGCTCTGGCAGGCTCTGTTGTCGACCCTGCTCTCCGTCGCACCGGCGCTGTTCGTCGCGCGCGCCCTGTCGCGGCATCCGCGTTTTTTCGGGCGAGGCTTCATCCTCCAGCTTTTCGCCGTGCCGCTGGCGCTGCCGGCCATTGTTGCCGCACTCGGTGTCTTGGCACTCTATGGCCGCGCCGGGTATTTCGCCGGCACGCTCGGCGCGATTGGCGGGCAGAGCTGGCCCGGCATCTATGGCCTGTCGGGCATTCTCGTCGCCCACGTCTTCTTCAACCTGCCGCTGGCGACGCGGCTGTTCCTGGAAGCGCTGCAGACCGTGCCGGCCGACCAATGGCGGCTGGCGAGCCAGCTTGGCATGGGGGCTGCGCCGGCCTTCCGGCTGATCGAATGGCCGCCGCTGCGTGCGGCCTTGCCGGGCGTTGCCGGGCTCGTTTTCATGCTGTGCATCACCTCCTTCACCATCGTGCTTACGCTCGGCGGCGGACCCAGAGCGACGACGCTGGAGGTTGCCATCTACCAGGCGCTGCGTTTCGACTTCGACCCGGCGCGGGCTGTGACGCTGACCCTGCTGCAGATTGCCCTGACCTTCGTCGTCGTGCTGGCCTTGACGCGGCTCGGCGCCAATATGGTCGGGGATGCCAATCTGCCGGTGGCGCCGCGCCGGTATTTTTCAGCCGGTGCGGCCGAGACCGTGCTGAACGCATTGGCGATCGGGCTCGCACTGCTGTTTGTCGCCGGGCCGATGGCGGCCACGTTGGCAGCCGGGCTTGGCGCCGATCTCGGCCGCCTGGCCGGCGAGAGCGCGGTGCGGCAAGCGACGGCGACCAGTGCCGTGCTCTCCCTCCTATCGGCGCTGCTCTCTGTGGCGTTGTCGCTGTCGCTGGTCGTGGCGCGCCGGGCGCTGGCGCTCACCCGGCGGCAGGGCCGGCGGACACTGCTCGAACATCTGGCCGACACCGGTGCGGGGTTCGTCCTGGTGGTGCCGCCCATCGTCATCGGCGCCGGCTGGTTCCTGCTCTTGCGCACCGTCGGCGATGTCTTTGCGATCGCCCCTGTCATGGTCGTTACGGTCAATGCGGTGATGGCGATGCCGTTCGCCATCCGCGCCATTCGCCCTGCCTATGACGCGGCGAGCGAACGCCACGAACGGCTCTGCGCACAGCTTGGTATCTTGGGCTGGAACCGGTTGCGGCTGGTCGACTGGCCGTCGCTGCGGCGGCCGCTCGCCACCGGCTTCGCGTTCGCCATGGCGCTGTCGCTCGGCGATCTCGGCGTCATTGCGCTATTCGGCAGCGATTCCGTGCAGACCTTGCCCTATCTGCTGCTGGCGCGCATGGGCAGTTACCGCACCGAGGATGCGGCCGGCCTGGCGCTGCTGCTCGGCCTTGTCTGCCTGGCGCTGGTGTTGGCCGCAGACTGGCTGGGAAGGAGGGAGAAATCATGATGCCGATCAGCCCGGAACGGTCCATTTCCGTCGAAAAAGGCGCGGCCGTGCGGCTCGATAATGTCTCGTTCAGCTATGGTGAAACGCCGCTTATATTCGATGTTGATTTCCCGGCGTCGGAAATCACCGCCATCATGGGGCCGAGCGGTTCGGGAAAGTCGACGCTGCTCAATCTGGTGGCCGGCTTCGAGACGCCGCGGTCGGGCCGCGTGCTGATCGGCGGCGCCGACGTCAGCACTGCGCCGCCATCAGCGCGGCCGGTATCGATGGTGTTCCAGGAAAACAACCTGTTTGCCCATCTTTCCCTCGAGCAGAATGTCGGGCTCGGCCGCTCGCCTTCGCTCAGGCTGAGCGACGCTGACCGCGCCGCAATCGCCGCAGCGCTGAAGCGCGTCGGCCTTGCCGGCAAGGAAAGCCGGCTGCCGCGCGAACTCTCGGGCGGCGAGCGGCAGCGCGTCGCGCTCGCCCGTGTCCTGGTGCGCGACCGGCCGGTGTTGTTGCTCGACGAGCCGTTCGCTTCGCTCGGACCGGCACTGCGCGACGACATGCTCGACCTGGTGGCCGACGTCCATTCGGAGCAGCGCATGACGGTGCTATTCGTCACGCACCAGCCGGACGATGCGCGCCGTATCGGCCAAAACATGATTTTCCTGGATGGTGGCACGGTTGCCGCGACGGGCACCGCGGCCGATTTTTTCGTCGGGGCTGGACCGGAGGCATTCCGACGTTATATCGGCTCGGGTCCGTTTGCGGTTGGATCACGAGATGTTGCCCGGAAGGGGACATAATTTATGGTCAAACCGGCGGAAGGCGAAGCGGCGCTTGCTTGCCATGGTCGAGGTAGTGTGGCTAGGTCCGCCAGGAGCTGGTCCGGCTTAGACCGTGATTTGCCCTTGCTGCCTCGTATCTGTCGGACGCACGAAGGACGCCGTAGCTCTTGATTTTGCGCGTGATGCTTTCCGGAAATCGCGCCCGATTTTCGCGGTCACGTCCCAGGACTTGAAAGGAAGCCGATCTGCCGACCGGCATCGACAATCGGAGGGTGAAACCGCTGGCGCGCTTTCTGGCGCTGGCCGGTCTCGCCGTGGCGCTGGCAAGCTGCCAGATGTTCACGCCTCCCGACGTGCAGGAATCAGGCTTTCAGCCCTCAGACAAGCCGATCACGGTCGACAATGTCGCCGCCAACGGCAAGCTCGCTCAACTGGCGAAGGCGCAGCACCCGCGCATCCTCGCCACCTATGGCGGCGAGTATTCCGACCCCAAGCTCGAGCGCATGGTGGCCAAGATCGTCGGCAGACTGACCGTGGTGTCGGCCAACCCGACCCAGACCTACCGCATCACCATCCTCAACTCGCCCAACGTCAATGCCTTCGCCCTGCCGGGCGGCTATCTCTACATCACCCGCGGGCTGCTGGCGCTGGCCAACGATTCGGCCGAGCTTGCCGCCGTCATTGCGCATGAGATGGGCCACGTTACGGCCAACCACGGCCTGCAGCGGCAGCAGCTGGAAGCCGAGGAGGGGTTGGCGACCAAGGTCGTTTCGGATGTGCTCGGCGACAACCCGACGGCCAAGGCGGCGCTGATCCGCGGCAAGCTGAGGCTGGCCCAGTTCTCGCGCAATCAGGAGCTGGAGGCCGACGCCATCGGCATCAAGTCGATCGGCGAAGCCGGTTTCGACCCCTACGCCGCCGGCCGCTTCCTGCAGTCGATGTCGGCCTATACCGATTTCCGCTCAATCAGTGGCGCTACCGACGCCAGCCTCGACTTCCTGGCGACGCACCCCAACACGCCGCAGCGTATAGACCTCGCGCAGCGCCACGCCCGCCAGTTCGGCGCGCCCGGTGTCGGGTCGCGCGACCGCGATTCATTTCTTGCCGGCGTAGACGGGCTGCTTTACGGCGACACGCCGGAGGAAGGCTATGTGCGCGGCGAAACCTTCCTGCATCCTGGCCTCGGCGTGTCGTTCTCGGTGCCCAACGGCTTCATCATCGACAATTCGGCGGCGGCGGTGACGGCGACCGGCCCGGGTGACATGGCGATCCGCTTCGACGGCGTTTCGATCGACAAGAACCGCTCGCTGACCGACTACATCCGGAGCGGTTGGGTTGCCGGCCTCGACGACAGCAGCGTGCGCCAGGAGACGATCAACGGCAACGAAGCGGCAACCGCGCATGCCGGCGCCGATGGCTGGCAATTCGATATTGCGGTGATCCGCGCCGGCGGCCAGGTCTACCGCTTGCTGACCGCGGCACCTTCGGCCAGCACCTCGCTGAGCACGGTGGCGCGCTCGGTCAGCGGCTCGTTCCGCATCCTGAGTGCTGCCGAGAAGGCGGCGTTGAAGCCACTGCGTATCCGCATCGTCACGGTGCAACCCGGCCAGACAATGGGCTCCCTGGCCGCACAGATGGTCGGCGTCGACCGCAAGCTGGATTTGTTCAGGGTGCTCAACGCGCTGTCGCCGGGTGCCGCGGTTTCGGCCGGCGACAAGGTCAAGATCGTCACCGACAAATAGCAGCCGACGCGATTCAGGCTGCGAGAAATTCCGGATTCTGCTTTACCAGCGCCGCCTTGAGCTTTTCCATGGCGCGCGCCTCGATCTGCCGGACACGTTCCTTGGAGATGCCGAGCGTCTCGCCGAGCGCTTCGAGCGTCGCGCCCTCGTCGCTCAGCCGGCGTTCCTCGATAATCCTGAGCTCGCGCGCATTGAGAGCGCCGAGTGCCGTCTTCAGCCAGACAGAGCGGCGTTCGACGTCGATCGTATCGCCGACGACCTCATCGGGCAGCGGGTCATCCGAAACCAGGAACTCCATCCGCTCGGTTGCGCCCGCATCGTCGGCTAGCGGTGTGTTGAGCGAGCTGTCCGGCGCCGAAAGGCGGGAATCCATCATCGCCACATCGGCCTCCGATACCCCGAGAGCCGCCGACACTTCGCGGTAGAGCGTGGCATTCGACATCTGCTCGGCGCCGTTTGCCAGGCGGGCGCGCAGACGCCGCAGGTTGAAGAACAGCGCCTTTTGCGCCGAGCTAGTGCCGCCGCGCACGATCGACCAGTTGCGCAGGATATAGTCCTGCATCGAGGCGCGAATCCACCAAGTCGCGTAGGTCGAGAACCGGACCTCGCGCTCGGGCTCGAAACGGGCCGCTGCCTCCAGCAGCCCGACATGGCCTTCCTGGATCAGGTCGCCCAGCGGAAGGCCGTAGTGGCGAAACCGCGACGCCATGGAAATGACCAACCGCATATGCGCGACGGTGATGCGGTGCAGCGCGTGCTGGTCATTGTTTTCCTTCCAGCGCAGCGCCAGGAGATGCTCTTCGTCACGTTCCAGATAAGGGGCTTTCATCGCCGCGCGAACCATGGTCCGTCCTGCACTGTCTTCCATCATGCCGCGCTCCTGCTCCAGGCGTTGCGGTGCGATCGAATCGTGAGTTGGCGCCGATGGTTGAAATGGCGGCGCCGCGCCCTACAACAGCGAAGAACGTGCCATGCGGGGGAATGTTCCCCCGGACTGTCATGTCGATTGCGCTGTTCCAGGCGATTCGCCACCGGCCTTGACTCAGCCGGATGGCGCCCGGAGATGCTGGTTGAGAATTGGATTTCAAGGGCGCGAGATTTTTGAAATTTAGTTTCTTATTCTGGCATCGCGCATCTGTCATTTTCCGGCACTCGCAATGACGCCGGACATCGGCCGAGGACGGGATCACAGAAAAATGAAATGGCTCAAATCGCTCATCATCGCCGGAACGCTGCAGGTTCTGGCCATCGCCGCCGGTCACGCCGGCGCCAATCTCGACCAGATCAAGCAGTCCGGCGTCTTCAAGGTCGGCACGGAAGGAACCTATGCGCCCTTCACCTATCATGATGCTTCCGGCGCGCTGGTTGGCTTCGACGTCGAGATCGCGCGGGCCATCGCCGAGCGCCTCGGCGTCAAAGCCCAGTTCCTCGAAGGCAAATGGGACGGGCTGATCGCCGGTCTCGATGCCAACCGCTACGATGCCGTCATCAACGAGGTCGGCATCACCGAGGCGCGCAAGGCCAAATATGATTTCTCCGATCCTTACATCGCCTCCAAGGCGGTGCTGATCGTGCGCGGCGACAACACCGACATCAAGGGTTTCGCCGATCTCAAGGGCAAGAAGGCGGCGCAGTCGTTGACCTCGAATTTCGGCAAGCTGGCTGAAACCAACGGCGCCGAGCTCGTCGGCACCGACGGCTTCGACCAGTCGATCCAGCTGCTTCTTACCGGCCGCGCCGACGCCACCATCAACGACAGCCTGTCCTTCCTCGACTTCAAGAAGCACAAGCCCGACGCCAATGTGAAGATTGCCGCGCAGGAAGAAAACGCCGACTATTCCGGCGTCATCGTACGCAAGGGCGATCCGGAACTGGTGGCCGCCATCAATAAGGCGCTGGCCGACATCAAGGCCGACGGCACCTACCAGAAAATCGCCGACACCTATTTCGGCCAGGACGTTTCGAAGTAAAACGGCTTTCTCGTGTGGGCCGAACGCCGGCCCGCGTCGTTCATATCGCGGCGAGCTGTCTTTTGACGGCCCGCCGCTTTCGCGTGATATGAGCGACGGCAATCTGGCAAGGAGGAGCCTTCGTGCCGCACTGGCTGCAATTGATGCTGGAATCCCTGCCTACGCTGCTGTGGGCTGCACTGATCTTCACCGTGCCGTTGACGCTGCTGTCGTTTGCATTCGGTCTTGTCCTAGGCCTGGTTGTGGCGCTTGTCCGGCTGTTCGGTCCCAAACCGCTGGTCGCCGTGGTCCGCTTCTACGTCTGGATCTTCCGCGGCACGCCGCTTCTCGTGCAACTGTTCCTTATCTTCTACGGCCTGCCATCGGTCGGCATCCTGCTCGACGCCTTTCCGGCAGCACTGATCGGCTTCACCTTGAACATCGGTGCTTATTCGTCGGAAATCATCCGCGCCGTCATCGGTTCGGTGCCCAAGGGCCAGTGGGAAGCGGCCTATTCGATCGGCATGACCTGGGCCCAGGCAATGCGGCGCACCATTCTTCCACAGGCGGGGCGCGTCGCCGTGCCGCCGCTGTCCAACACCTTCATCTCGCTGGTCAAGGACACTTCGCTCGCCGCCGCCATCACCGTGCCGGAGATGTTCCAGGCAGCGCAGCGCATCGTCGCCACCACCTATGAGCCGCTGATCCTCTATGTCGAGGCAGCGGCCCTCTATCTGGCCATGAGCTCCGTGCTGTCGGCCTTGCAGGCGCGGCTGGAAACGCGGCTCAACCGTTATGGCGGCTTCCTGGAGGCGCGCGCATGATCGGCCTCACCAACATCGAAAAGCGTTTCGGCGACAATTTGGTGCTGAAGAGCGTGACCGTCACCATCGAGGAAGGCAGCGTCACGGCGCTTGTCGGGCCGTCGGGCGGAGGGAAGAGCACGCTTTTGCGCTGCATCAACCTGCTCGAGCTGCCGACTTCAGGCACGGTACGGATCGGCGACGATGCACTCGAATTCCACCCCGGCGGCAGGGTCTCGACCAGGGATATCCAGCGACTGCGGCTGCAGACCGGCATGGTGTTCCAGAATTTCCAGTTGTTTCCGCATCGCACTGCGATCGAGAACATCATGGAGGGGCTGGTGACGGTGCTGAAATGGCCCGAGGAGAGGGCGCGCGAACGGGCGCTGGCCCTGCTCGAAAAGGTCGGCATGGCGCACAAGGCCGATGCCTGGCCGGCGACGCTGTCAGGTGGCCAGCAGCAGCGCGTGGCGATTGGCCGGGCTCTGGCGCCTTCGCCGAAAGTCCTGCTCTGCGACGAGCCGACCTCTGCACTCGATCCGGAACTGGCGCAGGAGGTGGTCGACGTGCTCGGCAAGCTCGCCAGCGAGGGCACGACCATGGTGATGGCGACGCATGATCTGCGGCTCGCCTCCAAGATCGCGCGGGAAGTGGTGCTCCTCGATGCCGGCAACATCGTCGAGCAAGGCCCGGCCGCGGTGCTGTTCAGCAACCCGGAACGCCAGCGGACCAAGCGGTTCATTGCCACGCTGAAGCACGAGGCGGAAAGGGAGGGCGGCGAAGGTTAGATATGCCCGTCGCCGGTCAGCTAAGACAAAAAAACCCGGCGCAAGGCCGGGTTTTTCTGAATTCGAAAGCAAAAAAGCTCAGGCGGCTTCTTCCTGCTCGGCTTCCTCGTTGTCGGCCTTGGCGCCGCGCTTCGGGCCCTTGTTGAGGTTCACCTCGATGAGGCGCACCGCTTCGGTCTCCGACATGCGGTTGACGGCCGCGATCTCGCGGGCCATGCGATCGAGCGCCGCCTCGTAGAGCTGGCGCTCGGAATAGGACTGCTCCGGCTGGTTATCGGCGCGGTAAAGGTCGCGCACCACTTCCGAGATCGAGATCAGATCGCCGGAGTTGATCTTGGCATCATATTCCTGGGCGCGGCGTGACCACATGGTGCGCTTGACGCGGGCGCGGCCCTGCACGACCTTCAGCGCGCGCTCGACATAATCCTCTTCCGACAGCTTGCGCATGCCGATCGAGGTCGCCTTGGCGACCGGCACCTTGAGGCGCATCTTGTCCTTCTGGAAGTCGATGACGAACAGCTCCAGCTTGTGGCCCGCGACTTCCTGCTCATCGATCGAGACGATCTGGCCGACACCATGCGCCGGATAGACGATGTACTCGCCGGTCTTGAAACCGTGGCGCGCTGCGGTGGACTTCTTCTGCGGGGTGATCGTTGCCATTACGCCCTGAACTCCTTGTTGTGGTACCGGCATCGTGCCGGCCCGAACTCGTGCGACCGGGGTGACCGGTCCTTAGCCACACAACGATGAACTCACCGGAAAGGCCAGGACCGGCAAATCGCAACATTGCGACCGCCTGCCCCAGATCGCTCTGGTCCGGATTGAGAAATTCACCTTTCAGTGATTTGGGGCGTTTGCGCCATAAGTCGACGTTGTGTCACCGGCATGTTTGGTTGATATAACACAAAAAGTCGGAAGAATCAAGGTTTTGCTGCACGCGCGAAGGCCACGCGCCGTCGCCGCCTGTCAAGGCAGTTAATGTATCACGTCTGTTACGCGGCGTCAGGCCGCCGCAGCCGGCAGGCTCGTCAGTCGCCTTCGCCGGGCTCGGCGGAGAAATATTTCTCGAACTTGCCAGTTTCGCCATCGAAATTTTTAGCGTCGGCCGGCGGCTCCTTCTTGGCGGTGATGTTGGGCCATTTGTCGGCATATTCGGTGTTGATCTGCAGCCATTTGTCGAGGCCCGACTCGGTGTCGGGCTTGATCGCGTCGGCCGGGCATTCCGGTTCACAGACGCCGCAATCGATGCACTCGTCCGGGTGGATGACGAGCATGTTCTCACCTTCGTAGAAGCAGTCGACCGGACAGACCTCGATGCAGTCCATGTATTTGCATTTTATGCAATTGTCGGTCACGACATAGGTCATTGGTCGGCTCCGGGACGTCCCATTTTATTGGGCTTTTTTGGTGAGGTAACGCCTTTGTCCGCTGGTGGCAAGGGCGGCCCCTGCCAGCGGTGCCGCGGTTTCCGGAATGAAATTCCGGAAGGCCGGCAAAGCGGGCGTTCGACCTTGCTCAATCGTCGCCGAGCAGGTGGTCGGTCTGGCGGCGTTCCTTCTTCGTCGGGCGACCGCTGCCGGCCTCGCGCAACGGCGGCACCGCATCCGGAAGCGCCTCGCCCTTGGGCGCGGGGGGCGGCGACATGTCCTCGTAGAGCAGGCGGGCCTCTTCGGCCGGGCCACGCCGTACGCCGGTGCCAAGGACTTTCCAGACGAAGATCCGCCGCTCCAGCGTGATGGTCAAAACGTCGCCCGGCCGGACCGTATCGGAGGCCTGCGCTGCTTTGTCGCGATTGATGCGGACGCGTCCGGCGACGACCAGCTTGGCTGCCAGCGTGCGCGATTTTACCGCGCGCGAGAAGAACAGCCACTTGTCGATGCGCTGGCGGGCATCAGTGACCATTGGACGAGCAGCCTACTTCTTCAGCTGGTCGCGCAACGCGGCGAGCTTGGCGAAGGGCGAGTCCGGATCGAAGCGGACCGGGCGTTCCTCACGCGGCTTTGGCTGGAAGGCGGGCTTTGCGCCTTGGGCGCCGCCTTTGCCGTCCTGTCGGCCAGCCTTCCAGTCGGGCCGGTTTTCGCGCCGGTCCGGGCGTTCACCTTGCGGCTTGCCGGCGCGCTGTTCTGCCGCCTCGCCTTGCGGCCTGGGCTTGAACTTGCTGCGATCGAAGCGCGGCTTGCCGGCGCCGTCGCGCTGGTCGTGGCGCCCCTGACGGGCGGGCCGGTCGCCCGGCGTCGGTTGCCCGCCGGCATCTGCCGGCGCATCGCTGCGGCTGTCCGGCCCAGCTTGACCATTGCGCGCGCGATTGTCCCGATGATTGTCCCGGGGGCGGTTGTCATGCTGGCGATGACGCGGGCGCTGGTCGAAACGACCCTGCCGCCATAACAGGACAGGTTTTGGCTCCTCCGCTTCTGGAGCAGCTTCGCCGGAGACGGCTTCCGCCGTCGCTGCAGGTTCGGCCGGCGATGCTTCCGTAGTGTCGGAAACCGGCGGTTCTGCCGATGCCGCAGCCTCAGTTTCCGCCCCAAGTTCCGCCCTTGGCTCGGCCGCTGGTTCCGCAGGCGCTTCAGCAGTCGCCTCCGCGGCGGGCCGGGTCTCTTGCGTGACTTCTGCCGCAGCTTCAGGGGCTGGAGCTTCCGCGACAGGCTCTGCCGTCGCTTCGGTCACAGCTTCGGCCGCCGCCTCCGCAACAGGAGCCGCATCCGACACAGGTTCCGAAGCCTCCGCCGGCGGCTCTGCCGCGGCAGATGCTTCCGCCATCCTCGCCTGCTCGACTCGCGCAGCCTCTTCCGCCGCCTGCTTTGCAGCGGCAGCTTCACGCGCGGCATTGTCCTGTGCTTCGAGCCGCGCCTTGACCTCGGCCGCCGGTTTGGCATCGGCGCGATAGCCGAGTCCCTTCAGGATTTCTTCCATGTCGTCGGCGGTGGCGCCGAGAATCGACATCATCGGCGGCGTCACCATGAAGGACTGGCCGTCATAGGCGCCGTCGGGGCGAGGGCCGAGGCCCGGCTTCCAGTTGGTCGCCGGCCGGATCAGGTCGGCCAGCCGTTCGAGAATATCGACGCGTACAGCACGCCGGCCAAGATTGCGGTAGCCGGCAAGCTTGTAGAAGGTCTTGTCGAAGGTCGGATCGATGACCACCGAGGTGCGGCCGGAGGCCAGTGCGTGAACGACATCGCCGAAGCCGGGCTTGTCCTTGCCGTCGTTTCTCAGCGCCCACAGCAGCGTTATCAGCCCGGCCGGCGCCGGTTTGATCAGCGCCGGCACGAAGACATGGTAGGCGCCGAAGCGCACTCCGAGACGGCGAAGCGCCGCGCGGCCTTCCTGGTCGAGGGATTTCATCTCGTCGGCGATGTCGCGACGGTTGATGAGGCCGAGATGCTCGACAAGCTGGAAAGCGATGCCGCGGCCGATGCCGGTGATCTGCTCGGCATTCTTGAGATCGACCAGCGGCTTCAGCAGGGATTCGATCTGGAAATTGACGAAGCGCTCGGCGCGCGCCGCAACCTTGTCGCGGGCCGGGCCGGTGAGTTGCTCGTCGGCCAGCAGAACGAGACGCGGCTTCAAAGCGTCTTCGCCGGCAACCAACGTGCCGATCGGGGCGCCGATCCAGCGCAGCGTGCCATCCGAACCCAGCGCGATGTCGCCATTGGCCGAGGCGCCAAAGCGCTCGGCCCGCGCCTCGAACTCGGCGGCAAGCGCCTTCTGCGCCGCCGCCCGCACCGCCTTGGCGTCTTCACCGCCGGCACTCTGGTCGGCGGTGAAGCGGAAACCTTGCAACTCGCCGACGTGATGGCCTTCGACGAGGACGGTTCCGGTTGGGCTGATTTCGGCTTCAGGCATCGTGTTTTCTCTAAGGCGCCGCATGAGGACGGAAGTCCTGCGGTCTACAAAACGTTTCGTCAACCGCTCATGCAGCGCATCCGACAATCTGTCTTCGATTTCGCGCGTCTTTTCCTGCCAGTGTGCCCGATCGGCCAGCCAGCCGGGCCGGTTGGAGACGAAGGTCCATGTGCGGATCTGGGCAATCCTGTGCGATAGCGTGTCGATGTCGCCTTCGGTGGTGTCGGCACGGCGCACCTGCTCGGCCATGTAGTTCTCGTCGACATGGCCGTGCCTGGCAAGGTCCATGTAGATGGAGGCGATCAAGTCGGCGTGCTGGGCCGGCGCGATCTTCCTGTAGTCGGGCAGCGCGCAGGCTTCCCACAGCAGCGCCACGCGCCTGGCATCGGTGGTGAGTGCCCGGACGTCCTCGTCGCGCGATAGATGCTCGAGCGCCTGCGCGTCTACTGCCGGCAGCGCGCGCGTCAGGCCTTCGACCGGGGCGTTGGTCTCGATCGAGCGCTTCAGCGCATCGAGGTTGGCGAAATCGAAATGCGCGGTGCGCCATTGCAGTACTTTCACCGGGTCGAAATCATGCGCCTCGATTTTGTTGACCAGTTCATCATCCAGCGGATCGACCTGGCCGGTGACACCGAAGGTGCCGTCGCGCAGATGCCGGCCGGCGCGGCCGGCAATCTGGCCGAGCTCGGCCGCCGTCAGGTTGCGGTACTGGTAGCCGTCGAATTTGCGATTCTGGGCGAAGGCCACGTGGTCGAGGTCGAGGTTGAGGCCCATGCCGATGGCGTCGGTGGCGACGAGGTAGTCGACGTCGCCCGACTGGAACAGCGCCACCTGGGCGTTGCGGGTGCGCGGGCTGAGCGCGCCGAGCACGACGGCGGCACCGCCCTGCTGGCGGCGGATCAGCTCGGCAATGGCATAGACCTCGTCGGCCGAAAAGGCGACGATCGCCGTGCGCCGCGGCAGGCGGGTCAGCTTCTTCGAGCCGACATAGGCAAGATGCGACAGGCGTGGCCGGGTCACCACCGACACGCCCCGCAGCAGGCGCTGCAGGATGCCGTGCATGGTGGCCGCACCCAGCAGCAGCGTCTCCTGGCGGCCGCGTAGATGCAGGATGCGATCGGTGAAGATGTGGCCGCGTTCGAGATCGCCGGCGAGCTGGACCTCGTCGATGGCAACGAAGGCGGCGTCGGTCTCGCGCGGCATCGCTTCCACGGTGCAGACCGAGTATTTCGCGCCCGCCGGCTGGATCTTTTCCTCGCCGGTGATGAGCGCAACCTTATGGGCGCCGACCTTCTCGCAGACGCGCGCATAGACCTCGCGGGCAAGCAGCCTGAGCGGCAGGCCGATGACGCCGCTTTCATGCGCCACCATGCGTTCGATGGCGAGATGGGTCTTGCCGGTGTTGGTCGGGCCGAGCACGGCCGTCACGTCTCGACCCGACAGGATCAGCGGTTCAGTGTGTTTCGGATGGATGTTCATCGGCCTGGAAATAAGGCTCTCTGCCTCGCATTGTCGGGAGCGCGCCCATATTGGCCGCGTATGACAGGCGACACATAGGGATTTCGGGCGCGAAGCGAAAGCGGAATGTGCCGAGGGCAGGCCGATTGGTTCGTTCGAGCCTCAAATCTGTTCCCGATTAACAGTTGGAACGAGTCTGGAACGAATCAGCGACGAATCACTGACTCGCGCTGATTCAGGGTTTGTTCACGGCTACATCTGGGTTTTCTTTCGGCGAATCTCACCACATGCTGAATCACGGAAACTGGCCCGATTTATGCAAGCGGCATCCAAGCGAGCACTGCGGTTAACCTTTGCCGGTGAATGGTCGTGGCCGGCCAATCTGCTTCGCACAACGTTATGAAATTATTGATGTTTCCTAACGCGCTTTAATCATTTCAATGGTGTTTTCAGCACTCGCCGTTAACGTTCCGCTCAAAGCCGGAACGAATCGGCGACGAATCAGCGATGGGCAAAGTTTCTTGGTTTGTTCACCGCAACATGTTGTGTTGTGAACAGCTTTTCCACCGAGAATCCACAGGCTGCCGGGCGGTTTTTGCATAGGCTGCGCAGCGGCCGTTAACCTTTGCGTGCCGGATTGGGGCAGCGTGCCGCATCGAGATCTTGCAACGGGAAGACCGCTATAGAAACGGGCCGTTTTGCAGGCCCGTTCGTCCAAGCGCGTATCTGTCTCAACGTAAAGATAAACGATCAGGCGATGTACTGGCCGCCATTGGCTGATATGGTCGAGCCGGTGATGAAACCGGCATCGTCGGAAGCGAGGAAGACGACGCAGCGCGCGATTTCCTCCGGCTCGCCGAGACGGCCCACCGGGATGTGCGGGATGACGCGCTCGTTGAGGACCTTCTCGTCCATTGCCTTGACCATCTCGGTGGCGATGTAGCCGGGGCAAATGACGTTGACGGTGATGCCGGCGCGCGCGCCTTCCTGGGCCAGTGCCTTGGTGAAGCCGATATCGCCGGCCTTCGAGGCCGAATAATTGACCTGGCCGACCTGGCCTTTCTGGCCGTTGATCGAGGAGATGGTGATGATGCGACCGAACTTACGGTCGCGCATGCCGCCCCACAATGGATGCGTCATGTTGAAGACGCCGGAAAGGTTGGTGTCGAGGACCTCTTTCCATTGCTCGCGCGTCATCTTGTGGAACATCGCGTCGCGAGTGATGCCGGCATTGTTGACCAGCACCGAGACGGGACCAAGATCGGCTTCGATCTGTTTGATGCCGGCGGCGCAGGCCTCGTAGTCGGCGACGGACCATTTATAGACCGGGATGCCGGTCGCGGCCTTGAACTTTGCCGCCGCTTCTTCATTGCCGGCGTAGTTTGCGGCGACCGAATAGCCGGCGCTTTTCAAGGCGACCGATATCGCCGCGCCGATGCCGCGCGACCCGCCTGTGACGATTGCAACCTTTGTCATATGTCCTCCCGGGAAATGCAGATGACTGAGCGTTGAAGCGGTGGGGTTTGCCCTCTATTCCCTACTCGCTTTGCGCCAGCATCCTATTCGTATCGCTTATCTCATCACAATGCTTCCACGCACATGGCAACACCCATGCCGCCGCCGATGCACAGCGTGGCAAGGCCTTTCTTGGCACTTCTGCGGCGCATCTCGTAGACCAGCGTGTTGAAGATGCGGGCGCCCGAGGCGCCGACCGGATGGCCGATGGCGATGGCGCCGCCATTGACGTTGACGATGGCCGGATCCCAGCCCATGTCCTTGTTGACGGCGCAGGCCTGCGCGGCAAAGGCCTCGTTGGCTTCGACCAGATCGAGGTCGCCAACCGACCAGCCGGCCTTGGCCAGCGCCTTGCGCGAGGAGGGGATCGGTCCCGTCCCCATGATCTGCGGGTCGACACCGGCGGTCGCCCAGGAAACGATACGCACCAGCGGTGTGATGCCGCGCCTTGCGGCTTCCGCTTCGGTCATCAGCACCACGGCGGCGGCACCGTCGTTGATGCCGGAAGCATTGGCAGCAGTCACCGTGCCTTCCTTATCGAAGGCGGGCTTGAGCTTGGTCATGGCATCGATTGTCGCGCCGTGGCGGATGTATTCATCCTGGTCGACTACGGTGTCGCCCTTCCTGCCCTTGACTGTAAAGGCAACGATCTCGTCCTTGAATTTCCCGGCTTTCTGCGCGGCCTCGGCCTTGTTCTGGGAAGCCAGTGCGAACTGGTCCTGGTCGTCGCGGGTGATCTGGAACTGGCGGGCGACGTTCTCAGCGGTGTTGCCCATATGATAGCCATAGAAGGCATCGGTCAGGCCGTCCTTGATCATGGTGTCGATCAGCTTGAAATCGCCCATCTTGACGCCACCGCGCAGATGCTGTGCATGCGGAGCCATCGACATCGATTCCTGGCCGCCGGCAACGATGATCCTCGCGTCGCCCTGGGCGATCTGCTGCATGCCGAGCGCGATGGCGCGCAAGCCCGAGCCGCAGAGCTGGTTCAGGCCCCAGGAGGTCGCCTCCTGCGGTACGCCGGCAGCCATTGCCGCCTGCCGCGCCGGGTTCTGCCCTTGAGCCGCGGTCAGGATCTGGCCGAGGATGACCTCGTCCACCTCCTTGCCGTCGACGCCGGCACGGACCAGCGCTTCCCTGACGGCGACGGCACCCAATTCATGGGCTGGGGTGTTGGCGAAGGCGCCGTTGAAGGAGCCGACGGGCGTGCGCGCTGCACTGGCGACAACGATGGCGTTGGAAGCGGACATATTCTTCTCCAGGCTTTCGGGGAACGATTTCGGGTGCCGTCGGGGACTTTTCTTGCCCTTTCCACAACCCGAGTCAAACCCGAAATGGGCATGGCGTTCCTCCGCGGCAAGCAGGCCGCGCGTCGCTGCGATGACGGCCCATCCGTGCTGCGCAGCATAAAATGGTCCCGCACTGCACAAACTGCTTGGATTCATGACGCTTTTGCGCATATCCTTTAAAAAGGCGCAATCGTTACCGGCGGCTTACTTAAGCTGCCCGGTGTCCGGGGAGGATGCAGATGGCCGCAAAAGACGAACCTATTGTTATCAAGAAATATGCCAATCGCCGTCTCTACAATACGGGCACCAGCACCTATGTGACGCTCGAGGATCTCGCTGAAATGGTCAAAAGAGGCGAGGACTTTACTGTCCAGGACGCCAAGACCGGTGACGACATCACGCATCCGGTACTGACCCAGATCATCTTCGAGCTGGAGAACAAGGACGGGCAGAACATGCTGCCGATCCCGTTCCTGCGTCAGCTCATCGCCTATTACGGCGACCAGATGCAGATGATCGTGCCGAGCTTTCTCGAGCAGTCGATGCTGGCCTTCTCTAAGGAGCAGGAACGCTTTCGCGAGCAGATGAAAGATGCGCTCGGCAAGTCGCCGATGGACATGATGAAGATCGCGACACCAATCAAGGTGCTGGAGGAGCAGACGCGGCGCAACATGGAAATGTTCCAGAACGCCATGCGGCTGTTCACGCCGTTCCCGCCCGCGGGCTCGGCGCCGGCAGCAGCGCCGGCCGAACCGGCCAGGAAGGAAACGCCGGAAAAACCCGACGACCTCCAGGAGCTGAAGGAGCAGATCGCCGCGATGCAGCGTAAGCTCGACACGATGTCCTGACTGCCGGCTGGCGAAGTGCAGCGTCGAACCTCTCTTCAGGTGCCGCTGAGACTTCGCAAGCAGCGCGGCTAGAGCTGCTCCGGCAGCGGTCCCTGGTAGCGGGCGCGTGGCCGGATCAGGCCGTTGCTCGTCACCTGCTCCACGGCATGCGCGGCCCAGCCGACGCTGCGGCCGAGTGCGAACAGGCGGAACGGCGCATCGGACGGCAAACGGAGGCCGCGCGTCAGCGCAGCCAAGGCGAAATCGACGTTCGGGCGCATGCCCGTTGCCGCAAAGGCCACATCGCAAAGCCGTAACAGCCCATCATCGACATCTATCGCGGCCAGCAACGGTTCCGCACGCGGATCGCCGTCGGGATAAAGCGGATGGCCAAATCCGGGCAGCGGCCTGTCGTGACCGAGCCAGCGTCCGACAGCCGCATCCGGCCCCAATCTCTGCGCATCCTCCGCCAGCATCATGACCGCCTCCGCGGCGCCGCCATGACGCGGCCCGGAGAGCGTGGCGAGGCCGGCAAGCAGGCAGGCCGAAACAGGTGCGCCGGTGGACGCGGCGACCCGTGCGGCGAAGGTCGATGCGTTCAATTCGTGATCGGCCAACAGCACGAGCGAGCGGCGGATCAAGTCTGCGCCGGCCGCATCAAGCGACCATCCCTGCGCCAGCCTTTCGTGCACGGCACCAGTTCCGGGAATCGCGCCGAGCGCCTGGGCCAAAGCGGCGATGGCGCCGGCCGCATCGTGGTTGAGCGAAGCCGATCTTCGGCCGAGCGAAGGCCGGCCGTTGGCGGCCAACGCGGCCAATTCCGCGAAGGCAGCCGGCCGGCCAGTTGCGCCGTTGCCATGGCGGCTCGCCGAGACGAACGACACTGGTGCGCCAGATGCCCAAAGCAGGTTTGCCGTCTGCTCCAGCGTGGCAGCCTCGCAGAGAGCAACCGCATCCTGGCCGCGATAGACAAGGCGGCCATGCAAAACGGTCGAGATCGTGGTGGCGATCGCCGGCTCACCCCAGGCAATTGCACTTTCGGCGATTGCCTGGGGATTTCGGCCACGAGCCCGGCGGCTCGCCAGCGCCGCGATATCGTCGGCGCGATACTGGCTGCGGCGTGGATCCGCCCGGTCCGGCCGCACGCCGATGCGTCCGCGGCTGACATAGGCATAGAGGGTCTGGGCTCGCACCTTGAGACGCTCCAGGGCTTCGTCCCGCGTCAGCCACTCCGTCATGTCAGCCTTGTCATGTTGATTCCGTTGATCAAGATTGATGGTCCAGTCACCAACCCTTATCTTCCACCCGGAAAGGGTCAAGGAGAAAACCAATGGCGAATGGGCTCGATGATGTGGTGGCGGCGGAAACGGTGCTCTCCGATGTTGACGGTCTTGGTGGCCGCCTGACCATCCGGGGCCATTCGTTGCCCGAACTGGCAGGCCGCTGGAAATACGCCGAGGTGGTTCATCTGCTGTTCGACGGCTTTTTCGACGATCTTCCCGACGGCAGGGAGCTGGCGAACGCGATCGGTCGGGCGCGCAGCGAAGTGTTCGAGCAGATCAAACCCTTGCTGCCGTTTCTCGCATCCGTCGATATCTACAGCGCGATGCGCGCCGGTATTGCCCTGCTGCCGGATGGTGACAAATTGTCGGACGCGCTGCGGCTGGTTGCGGCACCTGCCGTGCTGACGCCGGCCTTGCTGCGCTTGCAGCGCGGCGAAAGCCCGATTGCGCCCGATAGCAAGGCCGATCATGCAGCCGACATGCTGCGGATGCTGACCGGCATTGTGGCCTCGCCTAAATTGGCGAAGGCGCTCGATGCCTATCTCGTGACGGTTTGCGACCACGGCCTCAACGCATCGACCTTCGCCGCGCGGGTGGTCGCTTCGACGCAGGCCGGGCTTACTTCGGCGGTGCTGGCCGGGCTCGGAGCGCTCAAGGGGCCGCTGCATGGCGGCGCGCCAGGTCCGGTGATCGAGATGCTGGATGCGATCGAGGTGCATGGCGACGCCGCCGGCTGGCTGCGTGGCGAGATCGCGCGTGGCGGCCGCATCATGGGCTTCGGCCATCGCATCTATCGCGTGCGCGATCCGCGTGCCGACGTGCTGAAAGCCGTCGTGCGCCAGCTCGGCGCCGAGGGCGAAAGCGGCCACCGGCTGGCCTTCGCCGAAAGCGTGGAGCAGGCGGCGCTCGAAGTGCTCCGCATCGCCAAGCCGTCACGCTCGCTCCAGACCAACGTCGAGTTCTTCACAGCGCTCCTGCTGGAAGCGGCGGGCTTTCCGAAAGAGGCGTTCACCAATGTCTTTGCTGCCGGGCGCGTCGCCGGCTGGATTGCCCATGCGCGCGAGCAGCAAACGAGCGGACGGCTGATCCGGCCGCAGTCGCGCTATATCGGGACGGTGCCGGACCTCGTCGCCTGACGAGCTTTCAGCGCATGCTTTGCGAAACGAGGCGACGACCTCTCTTAGGGGACGAGAGAGGTCTACATGACAAAAATTTCATGTCATTGCTCCACACATCCGCTGTTCTTGGGTGACAGAGAGCCTATATGCTGCAGTGCAGCATGGTTCCACGGGAGCCCGCCTCGAAAGGAATAAAGCCGCCTTGACCGCCAGAAAAACCGCCATCGTCACCGGTTCCACCTCGGGCATCGGCCTGGCCATTGCCCACGCGCTCGCGGCCGAAGGCTGCAACGTCGTCGTCAATTCCTTTTCCGACACCGCCGACGACCGCGCCATCGCAGACGCGATCGCGAAGCACCACAAGGTGAAGACCGCCTATGTCAAAGCCGACATGTCGAAGCCGGCCGAGTGCCGGGCTTTGGTGGCGAAGGCAGCCGAGGCATTCGGCTCGGTCGACATCCTGATCAACAATGCCGGCATCCAGCATGTCGCGCCGGTGGAAAGCTTCCCGATCGAGAAGTGGGATGCGATCATCGCCATTAACCTGTCATCGGCCTTCCACACCATCGCAGCCGCCATCCCGTTGATGAAACAGGCCGGTGGCGGCCGGATCGTCAACGTCGCCTCGGCCCACGGCCTTGTCGCCTCGCCGTTCAAGTCGGCCTATGTCTCGGCCAAGCATGGCATTATGGGCTTGACCAAGACTGTCGCCCTGGAACTGGCGCGCGACAAGATCACCTGCAATGCCATTTGTCCGGGCTATGTGTTGACGCCGCTGGTCGAGGCGCAGATCCCCGACCAGATGAAGGCCAACAAGATGGACCGCGAGACGGTGGTCCGTGAGGTAATGCTCGAAAAGCAACCGACCAAGGAGTTCGTCACCGTCGAGCAGGTTGCGGCGGCCGCGGTGTTCCTATGCTCGGATGCGGCGGCGCAGATCAACGGCGCGCACATCTCTGTCGATGGCGGCTGGACCGCTCAGTGAGGCTTCCAGCGGTCAAGGGCCACGCCATGCCGAAAAATGGCAAGGCGGAAGAGCCAAAGAAGATCAATGTCGCGCTGCAAGGCGGCGGTTCGCACGGGGCGTTTTCCTGGGGCGTGCTCGATCGGCTGCTCGAGGACGGGCGCCTCGACATAACGGCGGTTTCGGGCACCAGCGCCGGCGCCATGAATGCCGTGGCGCTGGCCGACGGCTTTGTCCGCGGCGGTGTCGAGGGCGCGCGGCGGAAGCTCGACGATTTCTGGCGTGCGGTGGCGGCAAAGGGCCGCTTCAGCCCGGTACAGCGCATGCCTTGGGACGTCGCCTGGGGCAATTGGTCGATCGAGAACACGCCCGGCTATTTCCTGTTCGATACGATGTCTCGGGTATTTTCGCCCTATGTCGCCAATCCGCTCGCCATCAATCCGCTGCGCGACGTGGTCGAACGTGAGATCGATTTCGACAATGTGCGCGCCTGCAAGTCGATGGAACTGTTCATTTCCGCTACCAATGTCGAGACCGGCCAGTTGCGGGTCTTCTCGGACGGCGAGATCGACCTCGACACGGTGATGGCGTCGGCCTGCTTGCCGCAATTGTTCCGTGCCGTCGAGATCAAGGGCGTGCCCTATTGGGATGGCGGTTATGGCGGCAACCCGGCACTGTTCCCGTTCTTCAAGACGGCGGCCACCGAGGACGTGCTTTTGGTGCAGATCAATCCGGTGGTCCGCGAGGGAACGCCGAAGAGCGCCAATGAGATCCAGAACCGCATCGACGAGATCACCTTCAATGCCGGGCTGTTGCGCGAATTCCGCTCGATCGCCTTCGTCAAGGAACTGATCGCCGCCGGCCGATTGCCGCACGGCGAATATCGCGACATCCGCATGCACCGCATCGATGCCGACGAAGCGTTCAAGGATCTGTCGGCATCGTCCAAGGTCAATGCCGAATGGGCGTTCCTTGCCTATCTGCGCGACCTCGGCCGCACCGCAGCCAGTGATTGGCTGGAAGAAAATTATGACGCCGTCGGCAAGCGGCCGACGATCGATCTGTCCGGCGAACTCGACGACGGCTTGAAGCCGGTGACCGGGCCGGCGCCGGGCCGGCGGGTCAAGGAATTTCTTGCGGCGCGCAAGCAGCCCGAGGCCGCCCGCCGTCCGGCCTAGCTGCTTCGCAAGCAGATGGCATTCGCAATCCGTCAATCATCCTGACACTTGCTGCCATACCGCTGTTTTGGCGATCAACAGCCGATGCTGCAGCCGCATCTTTGCGGACAAAGCAACAACCCATCAACTTTTCTGACTATATTGCGCTGCAACTTTGAGGTAGAAGCGCGCTTCGCCGATCACGGCAATTTGAATACGGCCTCGCGCGCACCCATATCGGCGACGCGCCCCAAGTAGAAGATGCGGCCTGGCCGAACCCCGCGCACTGGAAAAATGACGATGCCGAAATTCAGGTTTCACAAGCTTGCAGCCATTGTTGTGCTCATCGGGTTCGCCGGCTGGATGGCGACAGGCGAGTTCTCGTCCGTCGGCAGCGCGTCCGCCGACAACAAGCCCAAGGCAGGAGAGGTCGAGCAGCCCAAGGCAGCCGACGCAGGCAAGCCCCAAGCTGGCGAACAGGGGGCTGCCAAACCGGGGACTGCCGAGGCGGAACAGCCCAAGGCGCCGTTGCGCACGGTCGCGGTCATAACCCCGCCGCGGCGCACCTATGCACGCGCTATCCGCATTTCCGGACTGACCGAAGCCGACAAGCGCGCCGTCCTGGCGACACGCGTCGCCGGCGTCATCGACAAGCTGCCGGTCAAGCAGGGCCAGCACGTCAAGACCGGCGACCTGATCCTGATGCTTGCCGCCGAGGAAAAAATCTCGGCGGTCGACAACGCCAAGCAGCTTGTCGTGCAACGTGAGGCAGAGCTGGCAGCTGCCCTGCGGCTGATGAAAACCGGCAATCTGCCCAAGTTGCAGCTCGATACAACCCGCTCCAACCTGACGCTGGCCAAGTCGCAACTGGACGCAGCGCAAGCCGAGCTCGACCGCAACGAGGTGAAGGCGCCCTTCGACGGCGTCATCGACCGGGTGCCGGTGGAGCTTGGCAGTTCCGTGATGCAGGGCGGCGAGGTGGCGACCATTCTCAAGCTCGATCCGGTGATCGCACGCGGCGAAGTCAGCGAACGCGATCTCGGCTATCTGAAGATCGGTGACGAAGCCAATGTGCGCCTGGTCAGTGGCCAGACCGTCAAGGGTACGGTGCGCTACATCAGCCGGGATGCATCTTCGGCAACCCGTACCTTTCGGGTTGAAGTCGCTATCCCCAATGCCGATGGGTCCGTACCGGCCGGCATGACGGCAGAAATCGCGCTCAGCGCCCAGCCGACCGACGCCGTGATGCTGCCGCGCTCGGTGGTGACGCTCGGCGACAAGGGCGACCTCGGCATCCGCGCCGTCGACAAGGATGACAAGGTCGTGTTCTTCCCGATCGATCTGGTCGACGACACGCCAACCGGCCTGGTGCTCGGCGGCATTGCGGCCGACGCCCGCATCATCGTCGCCGGCCAGGAGCTGGTGAAGGAAGGCGAGGTGGTCAAGCCGGTCGCAGCCGACCAGGCGACCATCCAAAAGCTGTTGGGCGAAGCGACGGCCGGGACGCAGTAATCATGGACATCGTCAAACTTGCTATCAGCAATGCCCGGCTGACCATTGCGGTCCTGGTCTTTCTCATCCTTGCCGGTGCGGTCGCCTACCAGTCGACGCCGAAGGAAGCGGAACCGGACGTTCCGATTCCGATGATGTATGTCAGCCTGATCTACCAGGGCATCTCGCCGGAAGACTCCGAGCGCCTCCTGCTGCGGCCGATGGAAGCCAAGCTGAAGAGCCTGAAAGGCCTCAAGGAGATGCGCTCGGCCGCCTTCCAGGGCGGCGGTTATGTGCTGGTCGAATTCCAGCCACAGACGGATCTCGCCACCGCGCTGCAGGACACACGCAGCAAGGTGCAGGACGGCAAGGCCGACCTGCCGCAAGCGGCTGAGGAGCCCGTGGTCTCCGAGGTCAATATCTCCGAGTTCCCCGTCCTGGTCGTGACGCTGTCGGGCGAGGTGCCCGAGCGCGTGCTGACGGCGGCGGCGCGCGAGCTGCGCGACCGCATCGAGGAAGTGCCTGGCGTGCTCGAGGGCTCGCTGCAGGGTGCGCGCGACGACCTCGTCGAAGTGGTCATCGATCCGATGAAGCTGTCTTCCTACGGGCTGCAGCTCGACCAGTTGATCGGTGCGGTCGGCGCTTCCAACAGTCTTGTCGCCGCCGGCAACATCGAAGGATCCGAGGGCAAATACGCGGTCAAGGTGCCCTCGCTTATCGAGACACCGGAGGATGTGGCGGCGCTTCCGGTCGTCGCCGGCCCCAATGCGGTGGTGCAGGCCAAGGACATTGCCACCATCCGCTCCACATTCAAGGACGCCGAGACGGTCACCCGCCTCGACGGCAAGCCGGCGATCGCCATCGAGGTGAAGAAGCGCATCGGCTCCAACCTGATCGATACGATTGGCAAGGTCAGGGAGGTGTCCGACGCCTTCATCAAGACGATGCCGGAGGGCATGCACGTCACCTACACGCAAGACAAGTCCGTCTTCGTGAACCAGTTGCTCGGCGACCTGCAGAACCACGTGATGATCGCCGTCATCCTGGTGTTCATCGTCATTCTCTACGCGCTGTCTGGCCGTGCCTCGCTGCTGATCGGATTGGCCATCCCCTCGTCCTTCCTGATCGGCATCCTGTTGCTGGCAATGATGGGCTACACGATCAACATGATCGTGCTGTTCAGCCTCATCCTGGCGGTCGGCATGCTGGTCGACGACGCCATCATCGTCACCGAATTCGCCGAGCGACGCATGAGCGAGGGCATGCCGAAGGAGCAAGCGTTCGCGCTTGCCGCCAAGCGCATGGCCGGCCCGGTCATCGCGGCGACGATGACGCGCATTGCCGCCTTCTCGCCGCTGTTGTTCTGGCCGGGCATTATCGGCGACTTCATGAAATACATGCCGATCACGCTGATCGTGACGCTCTCGGCCTCGATGCTCTATGCGCTGGTCTTCGCGCCGACGCTGGGCGCGATATTTGCCAAGGCGCCGGCCCATCACCCCGACGACAATCGCGACGGCTGGTACATGGCCGTGGTCAAGCAGGCGGTGCATTATCCCATCACCGTGCTTGTCCTCACTGTGGCGCTGTTGTTCGGCGTCGGCTACGCCTATTCGAAATTCGGCGCCGGCGTCGAATTCTTCCCGAATGTCGAGCCTGACTACGGCCTGCTCTATGTCCACGCCCGCGGCAATCTTTCGCTTGCCGAAATGGACGCGGCCACCAAGACCGCGGAAAATCGGCTGCTCGGTTGGCCGGGCGTGAAGTCTGTCTATACCCGTGTCGGCAAGACGCAGGGCGGCGGCCAGGATGTTCCGGAAGACGTGGTTGGCGTGATCCAGTACGAATTCGTCGACTGGCGCGAGCGTAAATCGGCGAACTCAATCCTGGACGAACTGCGCGGCGTGATGGCTGGCATTCCCGGTGTCGACGTCGAGGTTCGCGTGCCGGAAGCCGGCCCGCCTACAGGCAAGCCGATCCAGATCAGGCTTTCGGCCGTAGATCCGAAGGGCCTTGACGACAAGGCCCGCGCGGTCGCCGCGCGCATTGCCAAGGTGCCCGGCGTCATCGATATTTCCGACGGTCTGGCGCCGCCCGGCGTTGACTGGGCGCTCGAGGTCGATCGCGCCAAGGCGGCGCAGTACGGCATCAGCCCAACCGCGGTCGGGACGGTCGTGCAACTGGTGACCAACGGGCTGAAGCTCAGCGAATACCGGCCCGCCGGCGCCGACGATGCAGTCGACATCAGGCTGCGCCTGCCCGAGGATCGGCGCACGCTGTCAACGCTCGACGAACTGCGGGTGCAGACCGCGCAAGGCTCGGTGCCGATCTCGAACTTCGTCGTGCGCAAGCCGGAGCCGACGGTCGGTATCCTCAACCGCATCGACGGCGCGCGAACTGTGGTCGTCCAGGCCAACGTCGCTGCCGGCGCCCAGGTGGCAGCCGTCCAGCAGGAGGTCACCAAAGCTGTCGCCGACATGAACCTCGGCAGCGGCATTCGCTGGAAGCTTGCCGGCTCGAATGAGGACAGCGCGGAGGCCGGCGCCTTCCTCAGCAAAGCCTTCGGTGCGGCGATCTTCCTGATTTTCATCGTGCTTCTGGCGCAGTTCAACAAGTTCACCAGCGTCTGGCTGGTGCTGTCCTGCGTGGTCATGGCGACGATCGGCGTGTTCCTCGGGCTGCTGCTGACGGGAGAGGCATTCGGCATCGTCATGTCGGGCATCGGTGTCATCGCGCTGGCCGGGGTGGTGGTGAACAACAACATCGTGCTGATCGACACCTATGACCGGTTGCGCGAAGAGGGCTGGGACAAATACGAAGCCGTGCTGCAGACCTGCCGCGAGCGTGCCCGCCCGGTGGTGCTGACGGCGGTATCGGCGATCCTCGGCGTGCTGCCGATCGCCTTCGGCCTCGGCCTCGAAATCTTCCATCACGAGACGACGATCAACGCGCCGTCGACGCAATGGTGGATTTCGCTGTCTTCGGCGATCGTCTTCGGGCTGTCCTTCGCCACCGTGCTGACGCTGGTGGTGACGCCGTCGATGCTGATGGTGTTCACTCGCGCCAAGGTCAAACCCGGTGCGCGTCGTGGCTGGTTCAGTCGCCTGTTGGGGCGTCGAAAGGCCGAAATCCCGTCGAAAGGCCTGGACGCCGATCTGGGCGCCGAACCGGCGATCGCCTTCCCGAAGGCCGCCGAATAGAGTCCGGATCGCCGTCCTGATCAAGCAAAGGCCGCCCGGGAACAATGGGCGGCCTTCTGCATTGTTCCGTCATTGCAACCTCAAAGCGAGGATTTTCTGATGACGATCAGCACCATTCTCATCATTATCCTTATTCTTATTCTGATCGGCGCGGTTCCGGCGTGGCCGCATTCCCGGTCCTGGGGTTACGGACCATCCGGCATCGTCGGCGTCATTCTGATCGTTGTCCTGGTGCTGCTGTTGATGGGCCGGATCTGACCGCAATCATTGGTCGTGACAAGCGGCGGATGACCATCTGGCCATCCGCCTTTTTTTGGTTTGTTGTTAGGCAACTTTTTGCGTCGTCTTGAGCGTGGCGATGCCGATATCCTCGAGCGCTTCCGACACTGCATTTTCCAGCGGCGTGTGCGGGATCGTACCGATAACGCTTTCCAGCCTGCCTGAAACCAGCCGGTGCGGCTCGAAGCGGAGATAGGACATCGAAACGATCTCGCGCCACATCGCCACGAACGGGCCGCCGGCACGCAGCACCCACCACGGCATCGACGTCAGTTTCAGCGTGCGTCCGAGCGCCTTCTCCGCGGCCGCCTTGATGTCCAGATCGGTCACCGCATGGCCAGGAAAGTTCAGCGCCTCGTAGGAGCCGAGCTTGTCGAGATTGTCAGCCAGCCCGACGAAGGCCTTGGCCAGGTCGGGCAGATAGGCCCATTCATGCACGAGATCGACCGGCCCTGGGGCGGTATAGACACCCTTGGTTATCTTGGCGGCAACAACCAGATCGAACCACGATCCGCTGCCGCTGCCGCCGAAGAAATCACCAGCGCGCAGCAGGATCGTGCGCACCCGACCCGCATCGGCCTCGCGGCGAAACAGATCTTCCATGGCGACGCGGATGCGGCCCTTTTCCGTTGTCGGGCGAAACGGCGTGTCTTCGGCGATCACCGCCGGCATCGGCGAGCCGTAATTGTAGACGGTGCCCGGGAAGAGATGCAGCGCGCCGTTCGCCCGGCAGGCAGCCATCACATTCTCGGCCATCGGCAGGCATTTGCTCCAGTCGGTGTAGAGCGGGTTGAGGCCGTTGAAAATGATATCGACGCCTTCGGTCGCGCGGATCAGCGCAGCACGGTCGAGCGCGTCGCCGGCGATCGCCGTGGCGCCTTTGAGCTCGGCCGGCACCTTGCCGCTGCGGGTGATGGCACGGACATCGTAGCCGGCATCGAGGAAGGCCTTGGCGACCGTGCGGCCGAGGCGGCCATTGGCGCCGAGAATTGCGATCGTGGTCATTGTTCGTCTCCGTGTTGCGTTACGACCCCAATATTGTCTCTTCGCAAACGAATGAAAATTGACTACGATTGGCGATATGATATTCAATTTTGAATGGATATTGACTGGAACCTGATCAAGAGTTTCGTCACCGTGGCGGAGACCGGCAGCCTGTCGGCCGCCGCGCGAAAACTTGCCGCGAGCCAGCCGACGCTCGGCCGCCACATCACCGAGCTGGAACAGGCGCTCGGTGTCACGCTCTTCCGGCGCGGGCGGCGTGGCTACGCGCTCACGGAAGCGGGCAACACGCTCTTTGAACGGGGCCGCGCGGTGAGCGAGCAGGCGAGCGCCTTTTCGCTGCTGGCGCTGGGATCGGTCGAGGCGATAGAGGGTACGGTGCGCATTGCCGCCAGCGAAGTGGTGGCGGCCTATGTGCTGCCGGAAATCACAGCGAGGCTTGGGTTCGAGGAGCCGGGCATCGAAGTCGAGATCGTCGCCTCGAACCAGGTCGAGAATCTGCTGCGTCGCGACGCCGATATCGCCATCCGCATGGTCAAGCCGGCGCAGAATGAACTGGTCGCGCGCAAGGTGACCGACATTCCGCTCCGCGCCTGCGCGGCAAAATCCTACCTCGACCGGCGTGGCCGTCCGCGCGAGGCCCGCGATCTTGCCGGCCATGATCTGGTCGGCTTCGACCGCAGCGATGAAATCATTCGCGGCTTCGCCCAGTTCGGCGTCGCGCTCGCCCGCAATGCCTTCCGCTTCAGGACCGATAATCAGATCGTGCTGTGGGAAGCGGTGCGGGCGGGAAACGGCATCGGCTTTGGCCAGGAGCCGCTCGCCGACCGTGATCCGCTGGTCGAGACAGTGCTGCCGGGTCTCCCGCTGCCGACGCTGCCGGTGTGGCTGGCCATGCACCGCGACGTGCGGACCAGCGTCCGCATCCGCCGCGTCGCGGATTTCCTCTACGAAGAGTTCAAGCGCTATTCAGCCGGTGCAGGCTCGGCAGCGAATTCGGCGCGGTGAGCGAGGCCGGCCATCAACAGCACGACGACCAGCAGCCCGGACAGTGCGACGAAGATCGGGCCGAAGCTCGAGTGTTCGGCGATGAAGCCGATCGCCGACGGCGCCACCAGAATGCCTGAGTAACCCATTGTGGTGACGACGCTCATGCCTGTGCCGGACGCCATGCCTTCCTGGTTGCCGCCGGCCGAAAAAATGATCGGCACCATGTTGGCAATGCCGAGGCCGCAAAAAGCGAAGGCGGCAATGGCCAGCCAAGGCGAGGGAGCCAGCCCGGCCACCAGCATGCCGGCAGCAGCGGCAAGGGCCGAGGCGCGCAACGTCGTAACGGCACCGAAACGGTTGCGGACGCCATCGCCGAGGAAGCGCATGATGGCCATGACTCCGGAAAAGGCGGCATAGGCCAGGCCTGCGATGGCAAGATCGGCGCCGAGCTCCTGCCTGAGATACAGCGCCGCCCAGTCGAGTACCGCACCTTCGGAGATCATCGTCAGCAGCGCCATCAGCCCAACCAGATAGACCAGCGGGTTTGCCGGCAGCGCGAATTTGTGGTGCTCGGCGACTGGGTGCTTGTCCTCGGCGATCAGGTAGCGGACCGCTACGGCGATTACGGCAAAGGCAAGAGCCGTCACCACCGTCGCATGGGCGAGGTGACCGTAGTTCTGGATGGCGAAACCGCCCAAAGCGCCGCCGGCGAAACCGCCAAGGCTCCAGAAGCCGTGCGAGGACGACATGATGGCACGGGACAGCCGCCGTTCGACTGCCACTGCATTGGCATTCATGGCGACGTCCATGCCGCCGATCGAACCGCCGAAGATGAACATGGCGACGGCCGCAAGGGGCACGTTGGGGGCCAGAGCCACAACCAAAAGGCCGAAGCTGCCGGCAAGTCCGAACCAGCGCAGCACCGTGCGCGAGCCATGCTTCGAGATCAGATGGCCGCACCAGGTCATGGCAGTGACGGCGCCGGCACCGAACAAAAGAATCAGCAAGCCGAGCGTGAACTTCGAAATGTCGAGTCGCGTCAGGAACACCGGGATCTGCGGCGCCCAACTGCCGGTCAAGAAGCCGTTGGCGAGGAAGATGCCGGCCACTGCCCAGCGTCCACGAATCGCGATCTGCGTGATTTTCTGCGCGTCCATCGGGTAGAATCCGGTCCGGAAATGGCGTTGCGCGGCAAATTAGATCGATTCAATTCACAGTCAAGCGCTCTTCGCCGAAAGTGCTTGGACCAGACGCTACGTCCTCTCGCGTCGGCCAACCATCTCGGCGGTCCACTCCGAAATCCCTATGGCTCGGGATAAGGCGCGCCATCCTTGTGCACAAACCGGCCGTCAGCGTTGGTGCCCATCATGTCGATGTCGGAGCAGGTGGCGACGTCGTCGGGCCAGCGCGAACCGACTTCGAGATAGATCGCCATCGCGCCCGATTTATTGATCATGTGATGGCCGTTGCCTGATCCTTTCGGAAAGGCCGCGCAATCACCGGCGCGCAGCACCGTCTCGCCGGCATCTTCGACGAGCGTCAGCTCGCCTTCAAGCACGTAGACGAATTCGTCTTCGTGCGAATGCCAGTGGCGCTGGCTCGACCAGTTGCCCGGCGGCAGGCGCATGAGATTGATGCCGAAGTCGGTGAGCCCGCCTGCGTTGCCTAGCCGCTGCCGCACGCGTTCGGCACAGGGTGCATCGAACGGCGGTGGATAGGATGAGCCCTTGCGTCCGGGCACGTCGGCAACGTCAATCTTAGGCACGGCGTCCTCCCCTAGTGATCCCTAGGGCGTCTTGCCTCGAACTCGGCCTTCTTGGCGTCGGAGGCTTCGACCTGGTTCAGTGCCTGCCACTCGGCATAGGGCATGCCGTAGATGATTTCGCGCGACCGGTCCTTGCTGAGTTCGACACCTTCGGCTTGCGCCGCGTCGCGGTACCAGTTGGACAGGCAGTTGCGGCAGAAGCCGGCGAGGTTCATCAGGTCGATGTTCTGTACGTCGGAACGCTCGCGCAGATGCGCGACCAGCCGGCGGAAGGCAGCGGCTTCGAAATCGCGCTTTTGTTCTTCGCTGAGTTCGGTCATGTCATGTTGGCCTCCCTTGGGCCTCATCATACCGGCCCGGTGCGCGAGCCGAATATTTTCACCGCATGTATATCGGCACGTCGATCTATCGCGTCAACGATCGGCGCCAGCCGTTCGGCCCAGGCGAGGGCACCCTTGCGGTCGGCGATCAGGTCCTGGCGGACCTCGAGCAGCGCATGGGCAAAGCCGTTGACGATGGCATGCCTGAACATGGTATCGCCGCGCAGTGCGCCGTCATAGGGTTCGTTGTCGCCGACGATGAGGCTCTTGTCCTCGGCGAGCATGTCGATCAGCGGCCGCGCAACGCGGTCGTCCAGGTCCCACAATATGCCGGCGTGCCACGGCCGCACGAATCCCTGCATGGTCGGTGTGAAGGAATGCACCGAAAAGATGAAGGGTGCCCGCGCGGATGCTCGCGCCACAGAGGCGATCATGGCGCCGACGGCATCATGATAGGGGCGGTAAAAGCGGTCCAGCCGCCTTTCGCGCTCCTCCGGGGCCATGGGATAATTTCCCGGGATGACGGTGCCGTCATAGAGCTGGCGAATCAGCGTTGGATCGTCTTCGCCGCGATTGGGGTCGATCAGCAGTCGCGAAAAATTGGCAAGCACCGCCGGAACGCCGAGCAGACTTGCGAGTTCGCGGGTTACAGTCTCGACGCCGATGTCGTAGGCGATGTGGCGGTCGAACTCCGCCGCCGGCAGGCCGAGACTGCCATACTCCTCCGGCAGGTCGCGGCGGGCGTGATCGGCGAGAAGCACCATGCCGCGCTTGCGATCGCCTTCGACGATATCGAAAGGCGCGAAAACTGTGGATCGGGTCATTGGCGGGAAAGGTCTGTTCGCTGGCTTTCGGGGAGGGTGGTATCGTCATTCCACGAAGAGAACGCTTGCGCAATGCCGTTGTTTGGCCACGGTTTCTGCCAAAAAACTGAGCAGGGGCGACCGCAAGCGCGCCAGAGCCTTCTAAATCGATTGGAATTGGACAGATCGGCGCGTTGACATGCGTACGGACTTTTCCGAAAAGGGGCGTTGAGAGATGCAAATGTGGTTCTTGAGGGGTTTCAGGATGGGTTTCGCCGGCAGGCTGCGTGTGCGCCACGCCTTGGCCATGCCGCTCCTGGTACCGGCCATGGCTCTTTTCGCGGTGATTTCGGCCTCGCCGGCACGGGCCGATTTCCGGGTCTGCAACGCCACGCAGAACCTGGTCGGTGTCGGCATCGGCTATCGCGCCAAAGCCGGCTGGATCACCGAAGGCTGGTGGCACATCGAAGGATCGAGCTGCAAGACGCTGATCGAGGGACCGTTGTCATCAAGGTTTTACTATCTTTATGCAGAAGACGCCGAGCGCGGCGGACGCTGGGATGGCCCGATCAACATGTGCGTGGCCGAAAAAGAGTTCAAGATCGCCGGCGTTACCGATTGCGTCGCCCGGGGCTTTCAGCGCGCCGGATTCCAGGAATATGACACGGGCGAGCAGGCAAGCTGGATGGTCCAGCTGACTGACGAGCCCGCAACGGATGGCGCTCCAGCCGCCCCGGGAACAAACAGTCAATGAGACGCAGCCGCAAGGTCAAGATCCTCGCCACCATCGGTCCGGCCTCCTCGTCCGAGGAGATGCTGAAGAAGCTGTTCGAAGCCGGCGCCGACGTGTTCCGCATCAATATGAGCCACACCGACCATGAATTGATGCGTACGCTTGTCGGCCGCATTCGTGCCGTCGAGGAGGCGGTCGGCCGGCCGATCGGCGTTCTCGCCGACCTGCAAGGGCCAAAGCTGCGCGTCGGCAAGTTCGCCAACGGCAAAGAGGTGCTGACCGTCGGTCAGACCTTCACGCTCGACGACAATCCCGAGCCCGGCAATTCGACGAGGGTCTACCTGCCGCATCCCGAAATCCTGCGTTCGGTCGAGGCTGGTCATCGCCTGCTGATCGATGACGGCAAGCTCGAGCTCAAGGCGGTCAGCAGCAACGGCAAGGCGATCGTCTGCACCGTCGTCGCCGGCACCACCATTTCCGACAAGAAGGGCGTCAGCCTGCCCGACACCGACCTGCCGGTCGGCGCGCTGACGGAAAAGGACCGCCGGGATCTCGACGCGGTTCTGGCGACCGGCGTCGACTGGGTGGCGCTGTCCTTCGTGCAGCGGCCCGAGGACCTGGCCGAAGCGCGCAAGATCGCACGCGGCCGGGCGCTGATCATGGCCAAGATCGAAAAGCCGCAGGCCGTCGCCCGGCTGGCCGAGATCATCGAGCTTTCGGATGCGCTGATGGTCGCCCGCGGCGATCTCGGCGTCGAGATGCCTCTCGAAGCCGTGCCTGGCATTCAGAAGCAGATCACCCGCGCCGCGCGCCGTGCCGGCAAGCCGGTGGTGGTCGCCACGCAGATGCTGGAATCGATGATCACCGCGCCGGTGCCGACGCGGGCCGAGGTGTCGGACGTGTCGATCGCCGTGTTTGAAGGCGCCGACGCGATCATGCTTTCGGCGGAGTCCGCCGCCGGCGCCTATCCGGTCGAGGCGGTGGCGATGATGAACCGGATCGCCACCAAGGTCGAAACCGACCCGACCTATGCCGGAATTATCAACGCGCAGCGCTCGGAACCGGAAGCGACCGGAGCCGACGCGATCTCGCTCGCCGCCCGCGAAATAGCCGAGACGCTGAAGCTGTCGGCGATCATCACCTATACCGCGTCCGGCACGACCGGCTTGCGCGCCGCGCGCGAGCGGCCGCAAGTGCCGATCGTGGCGCTGTCGCCGATCCTCAACACTGCGCGGCGGCTGTCGCTGTTGTGGGGCACGCATTGCGTCGTTTCTCCCGACGCCAGCGACCTCGACGATATGGTCGACCGCGCCTGCCGCATCGCCTTCGATGAAGGTTTCGGCAAGCCGGGCGACCGCGTCATCATCACGGCCGGCGTGCCGCTGAGGACGCCAGGCTCGACCAACATGTTGCGCATCGCCTATGTCGGATCGGAAGTCGGTCGCTAATGTCGGCCGCGGCTGCCGGATAGGCCGGCTGCATGGCGCGTCGTAAACACGGCGCCAGCCGGGCGCATCGACGGCAGTCTGGTTAGGATAGACGCCGAACTCCGCCAGCTTGCATCAGCCTGTGACCGGTTCAGGAGTAGGGGAGTAGGGCGCATGTGTGCCACAGTGCAATCTGCACCTCTCACATACTACCTTACTCCCCTATTCCCCTACTCCCTTACTGGTCTCAAATGCCTTCGCCGGCAAGCTCCTCGGAAAGTGCGGCGACCTGGTCCTGGGCGCTGCGCATCATTGGGTAGATGGCGAGCACGCGCTGCCAGGCCTCAAGTGCCGACTGCTTGTGGCCGGTTTCGGCCATGATCTGAGCCAGGCCCGAAAGCGCGCCGAAATGGCGTGGTTCGAGCTGCAGGGTGCGGTCGATGTCCGCCATCGACTTCCCGTAGTTCTTCATCATGAAATGAACAGTGGCGCGCCGGTTCCAGCCTTCCGCATAGGTCGGCTGCAAAGTCACCACCTGATCGAGGAAATCGAGTGCAACATCGAATTTCTGGTTTTCGATCGCCTTCTGCGACCATTGCATCATCAGGTCGATAGAGGCGCTGCCCGACTGGGACCACTCGCTGCCGATCCGTCCGGCGATGCGCTCGGCCGCCTTTTCATTGCGTTCGCGCTTGAGATCAGCAAACAGCTGATCGAGCCGCGCCTGTTTCGTCTTGACGACCGGAGGTGCTGTCGGCGGAGTTGTGGTCGGATCTTCAGCCCACGCCGGCAGCGAGACAGCGCCGGAAAAGAGGAAAGCCGTGAAAAATGCAAAAAGAATCCGCATCGCGGGAATCTAGCCCCCGACGCCGGATCGTCAAACTGAATTTAGCGTGAGAGTCGTATCATGCGAACGGAGGCGCGCAGCCTCCGTCGAAAACTCAACCCTGGCGCGCCTTGTAGCGCGGCGCGGTCTTGTTGATGATGTAGATGCGGCCCTTGCGACGAACCAGCTGGTTGTCGCGGTGACGCGCCTTCAACGCCTTGAGCGAATTCTTGATCTTCATGGTCTTGCCCGTCGGTCTGGGCCCGGTCACGGGCCGAATTATTAAGGCGCGCCCACAGACGCGCCTTTGAACTGTGCGTGGCTCATAGACGAGGAGCGTTGCCCGTGTCAACCGCAAGCGCGTTGCCTAAACGATACGGACCGTTTCGTATCATCAAATATCCGCCACTGGCGTCTTGCGGCGTTGCGCAGGCTTGAGACGGCTGGAATGATGCGGTTGCGAATTGGAGATCGTCATGCGCCGAATTCTTGTGTCCGCCTGTCTTGTCGTCCTCGCGCCAGGTTCTGTTGCCTATGCGCAGGAATGCGACCGCAACGACGACAGCCAGCAGATGATGAACATCTGCGCCGACGCGGACCACAAATCCGCCGACGCCAAGCTCAACAAGGCCTACCAGGATCTCATCGGCGGAAGTGACGCAAAAGCCAGGAAGCTGTTGCAGACGGCGCAGCGCGCCTGGATCGCTTTTCGCGACGCGGAATGCAGCTATTCCGCCGCGGACAGCGAAGGCGGCTCGATCTATCCGATGCTGATATCGGAATGCCTGACGCGGCTGACCGACGATCGCACCAAGCAGCTCACCGCCGATTCGACCTGCGCGGAAGGCGATGTGAGCTGCGCCAGCCCCGACGAGGACGAGAGCGGCGAAATCCAGTAAGCGTAGGTTCTAACTTTGTGTTTGAGCATGATCTTTTCCGAAATCCGGATTCCACTTTTCGCTAGCGCGGACCTTCGGTTCGGGATCATGCTCTAGCTGCGGCGGCTCACGCGCGTAAAATGGCCCATCTTGCGGCCGGGCCGCGCCTCGGCCTTGCCATAGAGGTGCAGCATCAGATCGGGCTCGGCGAGCAGCTCAGGAACGCGCCTGACATCGTCGCCGATCAGGTTTTCCATGACGCAGTCGAACTGCCGGGCGGGATTTCCCAGCGGCAGGCCGGCGACGGCGCGGATGTGCTGCTCGAATTGCGAGATGGTGCAGGCGGCCTCCGTCCAGTGGCCGGAATTGTGGACGCGCGGCGCTATCTCGTTGGCCAACAGCGAACCGTCGGCAAGGACAAAGAATTCGACGCCGATGACGCCGACATAGTCGAGCGCTGCAAGGATCTCTGCCGCCGCCGTTTGAGCCGCAGCCGCCGTTTCGGATTTTACTCCGGCCGGCAGCGTCGAGCTGTGAAGAATACCGTTGCGATGGACATTCCACGCTGGATCGTAGGCGGCGAGCGAGCCGTCGCTGCCGCGCGCGGCGATCACCGAAATCTCGCGCTCGAAGGTGACGAAGGATTCCAGGATCAACGGCACGTTGCCCATCGCCTCGCAAGTGCCGGCAAAGCCGCCTGTTTCCATGTTGCGGAAGACACGCTGGCCCTTGCCGTCATAGCCCATGCGGCGCGTCTTCAATATGCCGCTGCCGTTGAACTGTTTCAGCGCAGCCGTCAGTTCCTCGTCATTGTCGACGGGGCTGAAATCCGCGGTCGGTATGCCGATGCCGTTGAGGAATTTCTTTTCCGCCAGCCGGTCCTGCGCCACTTCCAGGGCGCGTGCCGGCGGATAAACCGGCACCGTAGAGGCAAGTGCCGCGGCGGCCGCGACCGGTACGTTCTCGAATTCATAAGTAACGACGGCACTGGCCGCAGCCAGCTCGCTAAGCGCGGCCGCGTCGTCATAGGCGGCGACGATCTGCCGGTTGGCGACCTGTGCCGCCGGGCAATCCGGCTGCGGCTCCAGCACGACGATGCGGTAGCCGAGGCGGGCCGCGGCCATCGCCAGCATGCGGCCAAGCTGGCCGCCGCCGATGATGCCGATGCTCGATCCCGCCGGCAGGCTCACGGCGCGTCCGTGGGCTCGGCGGCCACCTTGGCGGTCTGCGCGGCGCGCCAGCTATCCAGCCGGGCGGCGAGCTTTTCGTCGCTCAGCGCCAGCACCGCGGCGGCCAGAAGGGCAGCGTTGGCAGCGCCGGCCTTGCCGATGGCCAAAGTGCCGACCGGAATGCCGGCCGGCATCTGCACGATTGATAGCAGCGAGTCCTGGCCCGACAGCGTCTTTGATTCCACCGGCACGCCGAACACCGGCAGCGGCGTCATCGCCGCCGTCATGCCGGGCAGATGCGCCGCACCGCCGGCACCGGCGATGATCACCTTGTAGCCGGCCGCCTTGGCGCCCTTGGCGAAGTCATAGAGCCGGTCGGGCGTGCGGTGGGCAGAGACGATCAGGCGCTTGTGCGGAATTCCAAGCGCCTCAAGCGTTTCGGCGGCGTGGCGCATCGTCGCCCAGTCGGACTGGCTGCCCATGATGATGGCGACGTCGGCGCGGTGATCGTCCAAGCTTCTGCTCTCCGGCGGCAAAAGCGCGCATTAGCTGAAATCGAGGGGAGCCGCAAGGATGGCCGGAAACGGCAAAGCCGCTTGTGCCGTCTCCGTGGCTACGCACATGGACAGGGGCGGTCTGTCATCGGGCGGCCGCTGCTCGGAAGCGGTTGACGAAGTCGTCAAGTTCAGGCCGTTCGGTATCGGAAATCGCCCAATAGGAAAAGGCGCTGTCGCTCCAGTGGACCAGCGAGAAGCCACCAGCAGAAAGATCGACCGGTCCGGCTGTCGAGCCGGTTTCCTCGGGCGCGGCGACGAGAGTGATCAGGTGCTCGCGGTGCCTGTAGACCAGTGCCGGCACTGGCTGGTCGGCGATCACCTCGACCCGGCCGCCGAGCAACGCGAAGCCGTCACTGGCAAGGTCAGGTGCCGGCGGCGACAGGCCGACCCTGCCATCCAGCCAAGGTTTGACCGTGTGCCGGTCCGACGAGACGACGTCCACGGGGCTGGCTGCCAGCAGGCTGCGGCGATGGCCGCTGGCGACCGCGGCGGCAAAGCTGTCGGGCGCCCTGCTCAGCATCATCCATTGCGTCGCGCCGCTGGCCAGCACGGCGGTAACGATGATCGACGCCGCCAGCGCGCGCCAGTCGAACGCGCCAAATCGGTGCACCGCTCTGTGTGCCGGCGGCACTCGAGCGGCGGGCGCCGGCGCCGGCAGCACTTTCTCCGTACCGGCTGTCCCGATTGCAGCGATGCGAGCCTTGAAATCCTCACGGACATCGAGCCTCGGCAGCCCGCTGACGACCGGCTGCAGCGCAACGATGCGGGCATGCTCGGCGGCGAGCGCCGGATCGGCCGCGATGCGTCGCTCGACAGCCAATGCTGCTGCTGCGTCGAGCTCGCCATCGACCAAGGCATGGATCATCAGCTCCACGCCCGCCGGGTCATCGGGCAGTCCATCGTTGTGCGCGCTCATGGCGCCCTCCCAAGTTGGGATATCAGCAGACCGCGCGCCCTCGCCAGCCGCGACATCACCGTTCCTAGCGGCACGCCAAGCAGCGTCGCGATCTCGCGATAGCTGAGGCCGTTGATGTCGCGCAGCACCACAGTCTCGCGAAATTGGTGCGGCAGCGCGGCGATCGCCGCCTCGAGTGCGGCCGTGTCGGCCTTGGCGATCAGGCTTGCCTCAGGACTATCCGTATCCGGCAGCCCGGCGCCATATGCAGCCGTCGTGTCATCGAGGTCGCTCAGGTCGCCGACGGCGACGATACTGCGCGGCCGGTTGCGCGCCAGCCAGGAGTAAGAGGCGTTGCGCACGATCGCCAGCAGCCAGGCGCGCGCATTGCCGCCGGCATAGCCGGCGATGCCCGCATGCGCCTTCAAACAGGCCTCCTGCACCACATCCTCCGCGTCGGCGGCGTTGCCGGTCAGCCAGCGGGCAAGCGCAAGCGCATCCGCGAGATGGGGCAGAACCACCTCGCGAAAGCGCTCGGTCGCGGCCTCTTGGTTCAACACCGTCGCATCGCCCGGCATCCCGGGCAGAACCTTCCGAAAATCCTCACGGAGCGACGGTGATCCTGCCCTGCATGTGCGGGTGAAGCCCGCAGAAATAGGCATAGTCGCCCACTTTGGTGAAGGTGAAGGCATATGTGTCACCGGTGTCAAGCGCCTTGGAGCGAAACGAGGCATCGTTGGCGACCACCAGATGCGGGATGTCGTCGTCATTCTCGAAGGTCACGGTAGTGCCCTGCTTTACCGTCAGCACCGCCGGTGTGAAGGCAAAGTTCTCGATCTTGACCATTGGCTGGTCTGCTGCGTTCAGTGGCATGGCAACCATTATCAGGATCGCCGCCAAACCGAACGTGACAGGGGATACGACCAAGACGCGGGATGGGAAGCGGATCATCGCATTTCCCCTCAGGCCAGCGTGCTGTCGATGATGGCGAGGTCCTGCCCGCCTTGCTTGACTGTCACGCTGCTTGTGCCGAGCAGGCTGCGCAACTGGCCGGCAGGTACCGTCATCGGCCCGGGTGAGGCTGCGGTGCCCGGCGCCGGTTGCGGGAAAGCGGTCGAGCGCGCGGTATGAAAGGTAACGTTGCCTTCGACCTTCTGCATGATCTGGTGGATATGGCCGTTGAGTACGGTGACAGAGCCGAAGCGCTTGAGCAGGGCCAAGGCCTGCGCCGCGTCGTCGGTGCCCCAGCCCCATTCGGGATAAACAGCCCATAGCGGGATGTGGGCAAAGACGACGATTGGCGTCGAGGCGGTGACCGCCTTCAGATCATCGGCCAACCATGCCAACTGGTCGGCGCCGAGATTGCCCAGCCCGCCAGCCTTCAGGTTGACGACGTTGACCAGGCCGATGAAATGGACGCCGTTCTGGTCGAACGAATACCAGCCAGCGCCCTTGGTGCCCTTGCCGTAGCGGTCGAGATAGGCCTGGCCATTGCCGTCATCGATCAGGTCGTGCTCACCGGGCACATAATGCACGTCGAAGCCTGCGCCGCCGATGATCTGGGCAGCGTTGTCGAACTGCGCGGCTTTCGACAAATGGGTGATGTCGCCGGTGTGGATCATGAAGGCGGGCTTTTGCGGCAACGCCTGGATCTTGCCGATGGCCTCCTTCAGCGTGTCGATGGCGTGCGGGTTGGCAGCCTTGTCGAAGCCGATGTGGCTGTCGGAGATCTGGAGGAAAGTGAAGCCGGTGGCCAAGGCCTCGGCGGCTTGCGACGCACCGAGCAGGCTGAGCGAAACCGGCACGCCGGCCGAAATTGTCCACAGCACTCCCGTGCCGGCCCAGATCATGCATTCCAGTGCATGACGGCGGCTGATGCCGTCAGCTTCATTGTCGTGGTGGTGGGTCATACCGGTCTCCTGCACGCCGGAAATGGCGTCTGTTTGGGAGACCAATGGGCGGGGTGGTTTATTCCGCCCGAAGACTAAAAGTTCATTCACACTGCCGTGATGGCGCACTGGCCCGATGCGAAGCCGGCGCTGGAAGGCACTGGCTCGACCACGCTCTGGCGATGTCTAGTCCGGCCAGCGCAGCGCTCCGGCGGACTGCTTGCGAGCGGGTTTCATCGCATCCGCGGGCCGATCGGCAGCACTCAACACCGCTCGCAGGCGTTCGGCAACGATCTCCGCCTCGCCGGGATGGAGATTGCACGGATCAAGGAAGAAGTGACCGCGCTCGACCTCGTGGTTGCGCACGATCACGGGCGGCGAACCCGCCGCAAGCGCCGAGGCGAGGCCGGCGGCGGTGAAGCGGCTTTCCGGCGCAACAAACACCTGCAGGCGGTCGAGAGGATTTCCGGTCGGATCTGGAATGATACGTGCCTCGATGCCAGGCAGGCCCTGCAATGCGGTTTGCCACAGATGCAGTGCGGCGTCTTCCCGCTGGCGAATGCCGGCATGGTCGCGCCGCTCCCAGGCTTCCAGGGCCGCCATAGTGCCGGCAATGCTCTCCTTGCCGACCTTCATGGCGCGCGCAACGCCCCGGTTCTGAAGATAGGCGGCCCGTACCAGATCCTTGCGGCCGGCAACGATGCCGCTTGTCGGCCCTGAGAGAAATTTGTGCCCGCTGTAGACAACAATGTCGGCGCCGCGCGCCAGAAAGCCACGCAAATCGTATTCCGAGGCGGCGTCGACGATCACCGGCACGCCCTTGGCGTGGCAAATCTCGCAGAACTCCTCAAGCGAGAGCATGCCGTATTGCACGGTGTGGTGCGCAACGACGTAGAGGGCTGCCGCCGTCCGGTCCCGGATCGCCTCGGCAACATGATAATCCTGGGTGACGCTGACCGTGCCGGCAGGCACTGCCTTGGCTCCGGCAAGCCGGATCGACTGGTCGATCGGCGCGCCATAATTGACGATGTGACCAAGCTGAACGATGACCTCCGATTTGAGGCCCTCGGTGTCGTCCGGCAGCCGCTCGATCGCAAGAAGGCTGGTCCCGGTCATCGCGCCGGCAATCGCCATTGTTATGCCGCTGGCGCAGCATGCGGTGATGAAGCCGGCCTCGCCGCCGGTAAGGCGTGCAATCACCCTACTTGCGGCGCGCTGCAGATCGTCCATCTCGACCCATTGCGAGGCCATTTCCGACATTGCGGCAATCGCTTCTGGCACGATGATCGAAGCACCGAGTGCCGTCATCGTGCCGGAGACATTGATGATTGGGCGAAGGCCAAGCCGTTCGCGGATTGTCGTGTTGGAACGGTCAGCGGCATAGGTCGTCATCTCTGTAGATCCTGTTTAAGATTTCAGGCGGCGATCTCGACGACCGCCTCGATTTCAACTGTGATGTTGCCCGGCAGCGAGCCGACACCGATCGCGGAACGGGCATGTCCGCCAAGCGTATCAAAGACGGCCGCGAAAAGATCGGAACAGCCGTTCACCACCTTGGGGTGCTCGCCGAATGTCGGCGTCGCATTGACAAAGCCAAGCAGCTTGACGACGCGCACGATGCGGCCGAGGTCGCCGGCCGCCGCATGCATGACGGCGAGCAGGTTCAGGCCGGTCAGACGCGCATGCCCGTAAGCCTCTTCAACGCTGACATCCTCTCCGACCTTGCCGGTGCAGAGCGCGCCATCGGCGCGCAACGGCCCCTGGCCGGAGAGGAAGATCAGCCGTCCGCTCTCGGCATAGGTGACGAAGTTGGCGATGGGCTTCGGCGGCTCGGGCAGTGTCAGGCCCAATTCCGCGAGCCGGATGTAAGGCGTCATAAAAGCTCCTTGCGACAGCTTTCGCCGTCCGATGTCAAAAATGCGAGGCGCGAAACCGCGCCAGGAAACTGCGAAGGCGTTCATTGTCGAACCCCGCCGCCAGAATCTCGGCGGGTGGTCCGACGGCACTGACGCCGCCATCCGCCATGAAAACGATGCGGCTCGATGCGTCGCGCGCAAAAGCCATTTCATGCGTGACCATCAGCATCGTCATGCCGTCTTCGGCGAGGCTGCGCACGACCTCGAGCACCTCGCCAACCAGTTCGGGGTCGAGCGCCGAGGTTATCTCGTCGAGAAGCAATATCTTCGGCTCCATCGCCACGGCGCGGGCGATGCCGACGCGCTGCTGCTGGCCGCCGGAAAGCTCGGCCGGCAGACTGTCGGCTTTGTGGGCGAGGCCTACGCGGCCGAGCCAGTGCTCGGCAATGGTGCGGGCCTCGGCATTGCTCTTGCCGCGCACCTTGCGCAGGCCAAGCATGATGTTGCCGGCCGCAGTCAAATGCGGAAACAGATTGAAGCTCTGGAACACCATTCCGGTCTCGGCTCGCATCGCCGCCAGGTCGCGCTCGCTGCGTCGCTGGCGTGTTCCCGTCTCGCGATAGCCGACTTCTTTGCCGTCGATACGGATCGAGCCGCTGTCGTAGCTCTCCAGGAAATTGACGCAGCGCAGTAGCGTGGTCTTGCCGCTGCCGGAGGGGCCGATGATAGTCACGACCTCGCCGCGTGTCACTTGCAGGCTGACGGAGCGCAGGACCTCGACGGATCCAAAGGCTTTGGAAACCTCGGTGACATCGAGAAGTGCCGGATTCTGGTGCGAGGCGTTGGACATCGTGCTATTCCCGGATGAAGGAGAAACGCCGCTCCAGGCGCCGGCTGGCCAAGGAGAGGGCGTAGTTGACGGCGAAGTAGACGAGCGCACCGAGAATGTAGAGTGGCATCGCCTCATAGGTGCGGCCGATGACCTGGTTGATTGCCTGCATGAGGTCGGTGATGCCGAGCAGCGAGACCAGCGCGCTGCCCTTCACCGCGTCGGTGACGCCATTGATCCAGGGTGGCAGGAAGCGCCTGAACGCCTGCGGAAAAATGACGTAGACCAGCCGCTGGCGAAAGGTCAGTCCGATCGCCATCGCCGCCTCGGACTGACCCTTGGGAATCGAGCCGACGGCGCCCCTGAGATACTCGACGACTTGTGCGGTCTTGAAGAGGGTGAGGGCGAACACGGCCGCCCAAAAGGATTCCAGATGCAGCCCCACCGCGGGCAGGCCGTAATAGACGAAGAAGATTAGCACCAGGATCGGAATGCCGCGTATGGTGTCGCTGAAGATGCGCACTGCCCAGCGCAGCGGAAAAGGACCATAGACAAGGCCGACGCCCATCAGCACGCCGGCGATGAGCGATAACACCACGACCAGCAGCGACACCCACAAGGTTACGGCAAAGCCTTCGGCGAGGAACGGCAAGGCGTAGATGATCTGGCTCAGCATGTCAGCGCGCCGCCTTGAACCGGCGCTCGACGAGCCGCAGCGCGAAAAGCAGCGTGTAGCCGGTCAACAGGTACATTGCCGTCACCACCAGATAGACTTCGACAATGCGGAACGTGTTGAAGTTGATCCACTGGGCGCCATAGGTGAGTTCGGGTACCGAGATGACCGACGCCACGGACGTATCCTTGAAGAGCGATATGAATGTGTTGGAAAGCGCCGGCAGGGTTATGCGCAGCATCGTCGGCAGGCGCACATCGAGCAGCCTTTGCCATGGCGTCAGGCCGATTGCCTTGCCGGCGTCGAGCTGACCGCGCGGCACCGCCTCGAGCCCCGAGCGAAACACCTCGACCAGGTAGGCGCCGCTGTAGAGCGACAGCGTGGCAATGAATGAGGTTTGCGCGCTGTAGGCAATGTCGACCACCGTCGGCAAGCCGTAGAAGACCAGATAGACGAGCAGGATCAGCGGCACGTTGCGGATGAACTCGACATACCCCGCGATGATGGTCCGCACCGCACGTCCGGCCGACACGTACCAGACCGCCAGAACGAGCCCGATGACGATGCCGATCGCGATCGAGATGACGGCAAGTTCGAGGCTTAGCAGCAGTCCGCCCCAGAGCTTGTCGAAATGCCGCCAGATAAGGTTGAAGTTGAGAGTATAACCCATGCGTCCTCGTCATGGAGGGCTGTGATGAGAGAAGGCGGAAGGACGTTGTCCTTCCGCCTGCTTGCATCAAATGACCGGGAAACCGGGATGGCGCGCCGGCGGCTCCTGTCCGAAATAATCCTTGAACGCAGCGTCGTAGAGTGCCGTTTCATGGCCGAACATGGCGATGGTGAAGGTCTGGTTGACGAAGGTCAGCCAGTCGAGGTCGCCCTGCCGCAGCGCGGCACCATAAAGCATCGAGAACCAGCTCTTGCCGGCATCGAAGTACTTATCCGGATTGCGCGAGGCGAGCCAGCGCACCGTTGACAGATCGACCGCGGCGGCGTCGACGCGCTTCGATTCCAAGGCCTGCAGCACGTTGGCCTGCGTGTCTATCTGCATCACCTGCGACTCCGGCAGGACGATATGCACGTTAGCCTCGGCATCGACATTTTGCAGGATGGAAATCCGCGTCGCCGAACCGCCGGCAAGCAGCTTGTCGAAGGTCTTGTTTTCGGCGTTCGGAAGGGTCAGCAAGGCGATGCCTTCGACGTAGTAGGGTCGGGAGAAGTGGATCAGCTGCGAGCGCTGGGCGGTCATGGTCATGAACTGGATGGTGATGTCGACCTTGTTGGTGGTCACGTTTGGAATGCGCTGAGCCGGATCCTGCATGACGAATTCCACTTTGGTCGGATCGTCGAAAAGCCCCTTGGCGAGAATGCGACCCATGGTGATGTCCATGCCCACCAGTTCGCCGGCGTCGTTCTCGAAATGCCAGGGCGCATTGGTACTGCCGGTGCCGACGATTACCTTGCCGCGCTCGAGGACGGTGCGCAGCAGGCTGTCCGGCGCTGCCTGGGCCGCCGCTTTCTGAACGTCGACCGCGGTAGCGGCGCTCATCACTCCGGCCGTTGCAAGCCCGGCCATTCCCAGTTTCAGAAATTCACGCCTTTTGGATGTGTCGTTCACGGCGACCTCCTTTCGTGTTGTGTTCCCCTTTGGATCAGCAGTACAGGCATCGGTTGCAACTGACGCCATTGTCCCTTACAAGAGACGCCTGTACTCTGTACAAGACAGATTAACATCAGGAATCGATAATGCAAGAAGGCAATGCCTTGGCCGCTCGACCGGACGCCGGTCTGGACGAAGACAAGAACTCGGGTTCTCGGGAGAAGGGCCTCAACCGGGTCCTCCAGATTCTGGAGTTTCTTCACGCGACCCAGCGCGCGATCGGCATCGGCGATCTTGCCAAGGGGGTAAACGCGCCGCGTTCGACGACTTATACGCTTGTGCGCTCGCTGGTCGACGCAGGCCTGCTGGAAATGGCCGGAGACGGCAATCGGGTCTATTTCGGAAAGAAGCTCTATCTCTACGGAATGGACTATGTGCGGGGCAACGACCTGCTCAGGCGAGGGCGCCAGGAAGTCGACCATCTGTCACGCGAGACCGGCGAGACCTCGGAGTTGTGCATGCTGCAAAGCGGCCGCTACACCATCGTCCATTCAAGCCCGGGAACGAGGCCATTCCGGATCAGCTCGGCGACGGGTCTGCAAATACCGCTCCCCTGGACAGCTTCCGGGCGACTGCTCCTCGCCGGCTTCGACAGGGCAGCGATTGAGGATATGGTCTCCGAGGACGATCTCGTGCTGCCGGACGGCCGCAGATTGCAACTCGACGATTTCATAGACGACATCGCCGTCGCCAAGTCGGCCGGCTACTGCGTCACCTCCGGCCTTGTCGATGCCTACACGAAATGCCTGGCCGCGCCGGTCTTTTCAGCGCCGGGCAGGGTCGAGGCGACGATGTGCCTGGTGGTTCCCATCGATACCTCGACCGAAAAGACCGATGACCTGATAGAGCTGTTGCGCGAGCGCGCCGCGCGGCTTTCGATCGCGGCATAGGCCGCCTTTCCAGCAGGCCAGCGCCGGCGTCCGTTCAAGCGATAATGTCTGGAATGATCTTGTCTTCCAGCGCCATCAGCCTGTCCTTAAGGAAGAGCTTCTTTTTCTTCATGCGCTGGATCTGCAGCGGGTCGCAATTCATGGCGATCATCGCATTGATGGCGGCGTCGAAATCGGCGTGTTCCTGCTTCAGCCGGGAATATTCGAGGCGGATATCTGCCTGTTCCTGATCGGACATTTTTACCGTCTGCACGTCTGCGGCGCCCAAACTATGGGCCTGATTGGGCGGGACCGGGTCTTCTTGCACCGGCGCGCAGCCCATATCACATTTCATATTGGCGTGGAATGCTACCACGCAGCATTCGACATCGGTGCGCGATGGTGGCACACTGTCATTATGCCGTCACAGAAGCGAGCCTGCGGTGGACGTGCCATGACGGCTGCAATCCGAGGAAACCATGAAAGGGAGAACCAATCATGTCTCTTGCATCCCATCTTGATGAGCTGCAGCGGAAACACGGCGACATCGAACGGGAAATCGACGATGCGATGACCCATCCGTCGGTAGACGACCTCGAAATCGTGAATCTCAAGCGGCGCAAGCTGGCGCTCAAGGACGAGATTGAAAAACTGAAGGCGAAACCGACGACCCACTGAAGCCCTTCCAGGACTAGAACCGCCGCCCGGCGCGTGATTTCTTTCCGGTGGCATGTCTCTATGCTGCCGGAAACGCCTATGGATTCGCGGCAAGCTGCCGTCTTGTTATTTCCGATTTGCTAGGCCTGCGCGCCAGTCGCCATTGACAAGCCATCTTTGCTCCTCCACCTCATGCCCGGACCTTCAAGATTAAAGGCAGCCGGCATGACCGGATATTTTTCCTCACCCTTCCCGCGCCGCAGGTCGGTCGGTGTCGATGTCGGCGGCGTGATGGTCGGCGGCGGCGCCCCAGTCGTCGTCCAGTCGATGACCAACACCGACACGGCCGATATCGACCAGACGGTCGCGCAGGTGGCGGCGCTGCATCGCGCCGGCTCCGAGATCGTGCGCATAACGGTCGACCGCGACGAAAGCGCTGCCGCTGTGCCGGCCATCCGCGAGCGACTGGAGCGGCTCGGCATCAACGTGCCGCTGGTCGGCGATTTCCATTATATCGGCCACAAGCTCCTGGCCGATCATCCGGCCTGCGCCGCGGCCTTGGCCAAGTACCGCATCAACCCCGGCAATGTCGGTTTCAAGGACAAGAAGGACCGGCAGTTCGCGGCAATCGTCGAGATGGCGATCCGATACGACAAGCCGGTGCGCATCGGCGTCAACTGGGGTTCGCTCGACCAGGAGCTGCTGACCCGGCTGATGGATCACAACCAGGCCCAAGGCTTTCCGCTGACCGCGCAGGAAGTGACGCGCGAGGCAATCGTGCAATCGGCGATCCTGTCGGCCGAAATGGCCGAAGAGATCGGCCTTGCGCGCGAGAAAATCATCCTGTCGGCCAAGGTCAGCGGCGTGCAGGATCTGATCGCCGTCTACACAGAGCTTGCCACCCGATCCGACCATGCGCTGCACCTCGGCCTGACAGAGGCCGGCATGGGCTCGAAAGGCATCGTCGCCTCGTCCGCGGCCATGGGCATCCTGCTCCAGCAAGGCATCGGCGACACCATCCGCATCTCGCTGACGCCGGAGCCGAACGGCGACCGCACGCGCGAGGTGCAGGTGTCGCAAGAGCTGCTGCAAACCATGGGCTTCAGGCAGTTCGTGCCGATCGTCGCCGCCTGCCCGGGCTGCGGCCGCACGACCTCGACCGTGTTCCAGGAGCTTGCCCAGAACATCCAGGCCGACCTGCGCAAGAACATGCCGGTGTGGCGCGAACAATATCCCGGCGTCGAGAACCTCAAGGTCGCGGTGATGGGTTGCATCGTCAACGGTCCGGGCGAATCCAAACATGCCGATATCGGCATTTCGCTGCCCGGCACCGGCGAGATGCCGACCGCGCCGGTATTCGTCGACGGCAAGAAGGCGGCGACGCTGCGCGGCCCATCGATTGCCGCGGATTTCGAGAAGATGGTCGCCGACTATATCGAACGGCGGTTCGGGCAGCACGACAAAGCCGCGGCGGAGTAGTTGAGTGCGGCGTTTGCTCGGCGCGGCGCTGGTTGTCATTTGCGGGCTGATCTGGGCGACAGCCGTCCAGGCCGATCCACCACGGCCCGCCAAGCAGAAGCTGATCGACCAGGTTTGCAACCTGATCGAGGCCCATGCCGACCGGAACGGGCTGCCCAGGGATTTCTTTGCCCGGCTGATCTGGAAGGAAAGCCGTTTCGATCCCAATGCGGTCAGCCCCGTCGGCGCTGAGGGTATCGCCCAATTCATGCCGGGTACCGCCAAGATGCGCGGCCTCGCCAATTCCTTCGACATCGAACAGGCGATCCCGGCCTCAGCAAAATATCTCGCCGAACTGAAGACCGGCTTCGGCAATCTGGGCCTCGCCGCAGCCGGCTACAACGCCGGCGAGACCCGGGTGTCGCGCTGGCTGAATTCCGGCGGCTTCTTGCCGATGGAGACCGAAAGCTACGTTCTGGACGTCATGGGCGAGCCGGCCGACAACTTCACCAATACCGCCTACGCCGGCGTCATCCGGCCGCTCGACAAGAAGGCGAGTTTCGCTGCCGCTTGCCGTGAGCTGCCGGTGATCATGTCCAGAACCGTGCCGATGTCGTCGATCAACATCAAGCCGTGGGGCGTGCAGGTGGCCGGCAATTTCCGCCGCGCCGCGGCGCTCAATCAGTGGAGCAACGTGAAGCGCCGGTTTCCAGCCTTGCTCAGCGGTCACGATCCGGTGGTCAGCCGGGTGCGCACACCGATCGGCAGGCGCGGCATCTATGCGGTGCGGATCGGCGCCGACACCAAAGCCAAGGCCGACGATATTTGCCAGAAACTGCACAGCGTGGGCGGCGCATGCATCGTGGTGCGCAATCGGTAAGCCATATGTCGGTGCGTTTCGCGCCATTGCTGCCATCTTGCTCCCCGTGGGCACTTCGTCCTCGACACGTGACTCATATTTTCGGCGAACCGCTAGCCAGGTCTTGCATCGTCGTCGATGCGGGGTAAGGTCCCCGCGATTTTTCGTGAAAGGGATCAGCATGGCCGGCTTCAAGACACTGGACGACATCGGCAATATCAGCGGCAAGCGTGTGCTGGTGCGTGTCGACCTCAACGTTCCCGTCACCGAGGGCAAGGTCACCGACGCCACCCGCATCGAGCGCATTGCGCCGACTATCGCCGAGCTCTCCGGCAAGGGCGCCAAGGTCATCCTGCTAGCACATTTCGGCCGGCCCAAGGATGGACCGGCGCCGGAATTCTCGCTCGAGCCGATCGCCAAGGCGACGGCGGACGTGCTCGGCCGTCCGGTTGGCTTTGCCTCCGACTGCATCGGTGACAAGGCGGCAAATGCCGTTGCTGCCATGAATAATGGCGACGTGCTGCTGCTCGAGAACACCCGGTTCTACAAAGCTGAGGAGAAGAACGACCCGACCTTCACCGAAAAGCTCGCCGCCAACGGCGACATCTTCGTCAACGACGCCTTCTCGGCTGCGCACCGCGCCCATTCGTCCACGGAAGGCCTGGCGAATGTGCTGCCGGCGTTCGCCGGGCGCACCATGCAGGCCGAGCTCGATGCGCTGGAAAAGGGTCTCGGCAATCCTGTCCGTCCGGTTGTCGCCATCGTCGGCGGGGCCAAGGTCTCGACCAAGATCGACCTGTTGATGAACCTGGTGAAGAAGGTCGACGCGCTGGTCATCGGCGGCGGCATGGCCAATACGTTTCTAGCGGCGCGCGGCACCGACGTCGGGAAATCCTTGTGCGAGCATGATCTCGCGACCACCGCCAAGCAGATCATGATCGAGGCAGCCGAGGCCGGCTGCGCCATCATCCTGCCCGCCGACGGCGTTGTCGCCAGGGAGTTCAGGGCCGGCGCCGCCAACGAGACCGTCGCCATAGCAGACGTGCCGGCCGACGGCATGATCCTCGACGTCGGCGCGAAAACCGAGAAAACCATTGCCGAATGGATCGACCGTGCCGCGACGCTGGTCTGGAACGGGCCGCTCGGCGCCTTCGAGATCGAGCCATTCGACCACGCAACGGTGGCGACGGCCAGGCACGCGGCAGCGCGCACCAGGGCCGGCAGACTGATCTCGGTCGCCGGCGGCGGCGATACGGTGGCGGCGCTCAACCATGCCGGCGTCAGCGATGATTTCACTTATGTCTCGACGGCCGGCGGCGCTTTCCTCGAATGGATGGAAGGCAAGCCCTTGCCCGGCGTCGACGTCTTGAAGCGCTGAGCGCGGCCGCAACAGCAGCGCGAAGGAGTGCGCCCGCGACTTTCAATCGATTCGCGCTTGTTTGACGAAATGGTTCGACTTGAACCTGCGTTGCTCTGGTGGTCTGCTGGGCGCGGATCAATTCTTTCAGGAGAAGCAAAAATGAGCGAACGTCTCGAGGACATTGCCGCCGCGATGGTGGCCGATGGCAAGGGCCTGCTGGCCGCCGACGAAAGCTCCGGCACCATCAAGAAGCGCTTCGATGTCATCGGCGTCGAGTCGACCGCCGACAGCCGCCGCGACTATCGCGAGATGATGTTCCGCGCCAGCGAGGCAATGACCAAATACATTTCCGGCGTCATCCTCTATGACGAGACCATTCACCAGAAGGCCGCCGACGGCACACCGCTGGTCGATATCATCAAGGCATCAGGCGCTATCCCCGGCATCAAGGTCGACGCCGGCGCCAAGCCGCTGGCCGGCTTTCCCGGCGACACCATCACCGAGGGCCTGGACGGCCTGCGCGAACGCCTTGCCGACTATTACAAGCTCGGCGCCCGCTTTGCCAAATGGCGCGCGGTGATCGACATCGATGTTGCCAAGGGCGTGCCTTCCGCCACCTCGATCGGCTCGAACGCCCATGCGCTCGCCCGTTACGCCGCGCTTTGCCAGGAGGCCGGCATCGTGCCGATCGTCGAGCCGGAGGTGCTGATGGACGGCGCCCACGACATCGACACCTGCTACGAGATCAGCAAGGCGACACTGACAAAGTTGTACACCGAGCTCTATGCGGCCCGCGTCGTGCTCGAAGGCACCATCCTGAAGCCGAACATGATCCTCGCCGGCAAGAAATCAGGCAAGGTCAGCAGTCCCGACGAAGTCGCCGAAAAGACGATAAAACTGTTCCGCGAGACGGTACCGGCCGCGATCGGAGGCATTGCCTTCCTGTCAGGCGGACAATCGGACGAGCAAGCGACCGCCAACCTCAATGCCATCAACGCCATCGGGCCGCATCCGTGGAAGCTGACCTTCTCCTACGGCCGCGCCTTGCAGGCCGCTCCGCAGAAGGCCTGGAGCGGCAAGCCGGCAAACGTCGCCGCCGCGCAGGCCGCCTTCGCCCATCGCGCCCACATGAACCATCTGGCAGCCCTTGGACAATGGCAGCCGACGCTGGAGCAAGCCGCCTGACGGAATTCAGGTTGCGTTCCCTCCGACCCGGGCCATGTGCCCGGGTTTGTTTGAAAGCAGCAAGGTCTGCAATTTCCTGCTACTGAAAATGCAGCTCGGTGTCGGTATTCCTCGCTGCCGAACGTCCTCCGTGAAAAGAGGAGCAGACCGATGCCAAACAACAAGACCGTTTCGCAGGAAGAGTGGTTTCAGGCGCACAAGGCGCATCTGGCGCGCGAAAAGGAATTGACGTGCTTTCGCGACCGCGTCGCCGCCGAACGCCGCGAACTGCCGTGGCTGAAGATCCGCAAGGACTATGTCTTCGAGACCGAGCAAGGGCCAAAGAAACTGCCCGACCTGTTCGGCGGCAACAGCCAGCTGATCGTCTACCATTTCATGTTCGGGCCGGGCGCCGATTATCGTTGCGAGGGCTGCTCGTTCCTTGCCGACCACATTGACGGTGCCAACCAGCATCTCAGGCACCACGACGTCTCGCTCGTGGTGGTGGCGCGGGCGCCGCTGGCGGAGCTTCTGCCCTACAAGCAGCGCATGGGCTGGAAATTCGACTGGGTGTCGTCGTACGCTTCGGACTTCAACTTCGACATGCAGGTGTCCTTCACCGACAAGCAGATCGCGGCCGGCGACACGACCTACAATTTCGAGCGGCGCGCGCGGCAATCGAAGGATCTTCCCGGCACCAGCGTGTTCTATCGCGACGAGAAAGGCGACATCTTCCTGACTTTTATCTCGCGCTCCAGAGGCGGCGATCCGCTGATCGGCGCATATCACTATCTCGACCTGACGCCGAAGGGTCGCAACGGAACCGGTCCCCACCATAGCCTGGTGGACTGGGTGCGGCTGCACGACGAATATGCGGATACGCCCGAGATGCAGGACAGCTGCTGCCATTGACGACGGGCGGTCACCCAAGGTCTTTCGCCTTCGGCCCGAGATGCGCTAAGTGCTGTTCGCTATGCCCTAAAAGGGACTTGCCATGCGGCGCTTTCCGACCCTTCTCACCTGGCTCGCCTTTCCGGTCTATGTCTGGCAAGGACTTGGCGTGCGTCGCCGCACCGCCCGCATGCTGCCGGCACAAGGTCCGGTCATGCACGAGATATCTGGCCTGGCGCCAGCAATCTCGGTTCTGGTGCTTGGCGATTCCTCCGCCGCCTCGGTAGGCATCGGCAATTCCGAAAACGGATTGGCCGCGCAACTGGCAGTTCTGATTGCGCAACGCACCGGCCGCACCGTGCGCTGGCGGGCGGCCGGCTTCAACTCGGCAACCTCTGGCCAGATCCGCGATCATGTGCTGCCCAATCTATCGGCCGATCCGTGGACGCATATCGTGCTGGCCATCGGTACCAACGACACCAAGAATTTTCATTCGGTACCGCGCTTCAAGCGCGAGTTTGGCGGCCTGCTCTACGCGCTGCGCGCCAAATGGCCGGAAGCGCGCGTCGTGTGGTCGCCGGTGCTGGAGTTCACCCGGGCTCCGGCAATGCCTCCGCTGCTCGGCAAGATCCTCGAAATCCGCGCCGTCGAAATGAACCGGATGGGCGAGCGCCTTTGCCTCGAACGCGGCGCCATACCGGCGCCCCGGCTGCCGATCACGGATGCCGATGCCGGCTTCGCATCGGATGGATTTCACGCTTCGGAAGCCGGCTACCGAGCCTGGGCGGAACATCTGGTCAGCCTGGTGCTCGCCAACGAACCGGGCGTCGCGTAGCGGGCCGCCCGCACTAAAGCGCGTCGCGTTCGATTGGCCTCATCCGACGCGCTTCAGGTTCTTGTTTTTATGCATGTCATTGTCGCAAAACCGCTGCACACTTTTGCGCGACATGCATTACGTCCAGTGCCCGAGCACCGCCGTAATCGAAATCGCCGCCATCGCCAGAAGCGCCAGCTTCCAGAAATCGCTGCGCCGCTTCAGCCCGGGCCAGCCGAGCGGCTTGATGAGCTGGATGACCATCATGAAGATGATGACGAGCGCGAGAAGTTTCGACATGCAGCCTTTGATCAGCATCGCGGCTGGCTGTCAAAGCGGCTCCGGGATCGCCGGCTTCCACTGCGGCAGGCCTCTTTTCAGCACTGCCTTGTCACTTCGATGGATAAATCGGAACGCCGGTCATGAGAGCCGCACCCTCCTGACAGACTGCTGTCAGCAGGGGTGTGCGATAGTGCCTGCATCGAAAGAGAGGAGACCAGCCATGAACGGTATTACCATTCTGCGTAGCGTGCAGCACTATGTCGGCAAGATCCGGACGATCCGCAATGAGATCCGCACCCAGCGATTCATGAACACCCTGCCGGCGGACATCCGCAAGGATATTGGTTGGCCGGACATGTATGGCGACCGCCGCAATGGCGGCAATTGAGGCAAGCTTTCTGCGTGGCGTTTGGATGCGACCTGGCGACGAGCTGAAATGGGCATGCTGAAGCCTCCTGACAGTATGGTGTCAGGAGGCTCGTGCCATAGTGCGATGGCCGCCGGAGCCGGATGGCCGAGAGGACGATCGATGAAAAGCTGGAACGACAGGCTGAGCACGCCTGGCATCAACGGCATAAGACCGTCGCCACGCACCATCGGCGACGTCGTCGAAGGCCAGCCGATGCTGGTTCCTACAGCTCGCCAGGTTCATGCATTCATCCGCTCCATCCCCGAAGGCATGGACATGAATATCCGCGCTTTGCGCACCGCTCTCGCCATCGAGCACGGTGCCGAGATGACATGTCCGGTCACAATCGGCTATCATCTGCGCACCGTCGCCGAGGCCGCCAACGAGGATCTTGAGCGTGGTATGGCGCTGGGCGACGTTGCGCCGTTCTGGCGGGTGGTCGACGCAAGCACGCCGACAACGAGGAAACTGTCCTTCGGCGCGGCCTTCGTCGCCGCGCAGCGCAAGCGCGAAGGGCTGGAACGATAGACGCCGAGGGACCATACGATGCGCCGCGCCGACAGGCTCTTCCAGATCGTGCAGCATCTGCGTGGTGGTCGTCTGGTCACCGCCCAGAAGCTGGGCACGTGGCTCGAGGTTTCCGAGCGGACGATCTATCGCGACATCGCAGACCTGCAGTCGACCGGCGTGCCGATCGACGGCGAGGCCGGTGTCGGCTACATGATGAGGGAGGGTTTCGACCTTCCGCCGCTGATGTTCACGCGTGACGAGATCGTCGCGCTGGTCGCCGGCGCCCGCATGGTGCGCGCCTTTGGTGGCGCGGCCATGGCGCGAGCCGCCGACGAGGCGCTGGTCAAGATAGGCGCCGTGTTGCCCGACGCCGAAAAGGACCGCATCGCCCGTACCGAGATCCACACGCCGATGTGGGTGGTAAGCGATGCCGCCCGCGAAGCCATCGACCTGATCGAGCGGTCCATCGAGAAACGTCAGGTGCTGACCATCGACTATTCGGATGAGGCCGGCCGCAGCACCGCGCGCGACATCCGCCCGCTCGGCCTGTGGTTCTGGGGCAAGGTGTGGACCTTGGTCGCCTGGTGTGAGATGCGCGGCGATTTCCGCGCCTTCCGCATCGACCGCATCGCCTCGGTGGTCATCGCCGGCCGCACCTTCAAGCCGGAGCGCGGCAAGCAGCTCGCCGATTTCTATCGCGCGGTGGAGCGCAGCGAGGATTACGGCATGGCGCCGGACCGGGCGGCGCGAAGCTGACACGGAAGATCACAAAAAAGCCCGCTTGAAAGCGGGCTTTTTGTTTTGGATGCCAGACCTATTCCTCTTCGTCGGCGTCCTTGTCCTTCGACTTCAGCGCCGAAAGCTTGGCGAAGACGGCGTTGGCGTCAAGTTCGCGGTCCTCGTCCTTCGGCTTTTCGGGCGCCGGCACCAGCCGTTCGGTCAAGGCGGCCGGCAGCAGCGTATCGCCGACCGGCTGCGCCTGCTCGCGGCCGCGCGAGGCGCGGTTGATTTCCATATCGAGGTCGATCTGCGACGTCAGGCCGAGCGTCACCGGATCCATCGGCTGGAGATTGGCGGAGTTCCAGTGCTTTCTGTCGCGGATCTGGTCGATCGTCGACTTCGTTGTGCCGACAAGGCGGGCAATCTGCGCATCCTTGAGCTCGGGATGGTTGCGCACCAGCCAGAGGATGGCGTTGGGCCGGTCCTGGCGCTTCGACAGCGGCGTGTAGCGCGGACCCTTGCGTTTGGATTCCGGCACCCGCACCTTGGGATCGGAGAGCTTCAGCCGGTGGTTCGGGTCCTTCTCGGCGCGCGCGATCTCGTCGCGAGTGAGCTGGCCGGTCATGATCGGGTCCATGCCCTTGATGCCTTGCGCCGACTCGCCGTCGGCGATCGCCTTGACCTCAAGCGGATGCAGTCCGCAGAACTGCGCGATCTGCTCGAAGGAAAGCGCTGTGTTGTCAACCAGCCAGACGGCGGTCGCCTTTGGCATCAGCAGCGTATTGGCCATTACAAAAATCCTTCTCGTTCGCCCGCGTTCCCGCGCGGGCGGTGGTTTAGAGCCACCAAAATGGGAAAATCGCGGTCTATATAACCGCTCGCTCGCCGTTTCGCAATGTTTTTGGCAGTCGCGCGTCAAGGACGGCACGGCAGCGCGACCAGCAGACCGCGAAGGGTCGGCAGATGACGCCATGCAGTCGAAAACTTCAAAAAGACAAAGCCCGCCAGACCAAGGTCGGGCGGGCTCGGAACCGGCGACGGAAATCCGTCTGCTGCGGCTCTGGCTTCTGAAGCTTGATCCCGAACCGCGGCTCGGCGTTGCCGAAAAGCAGCGCCCGGTCTTCGGGCGGGATCGTGCTCGAGATCAAAGCCCTTTGCGGGCGATTCTCTCGATGTCGCCGCGGTTGATGCCGAGGTCGTTGAGCTGACGAGCATTCAGCCGGTTCAGTTCGCGCACGGTTTCGTTGTACATGCGCCAGTTACGGAAAGCGCGGATCGGGTTCATGATAGTCCTCCATCGTTTTGATGCCGCGTAAATAGGCATCGGCGATGAAAAATTGAACAGACGCTTTTGCATGGCCGCAATGCGTTTGTTGCATTGCACCATTAAGCTTTCGTTCAGCCTGTTTGCGGGCCGTCAGGCGACATCGAGCACAATCTTGCCGATGTGCTCACCCTCCTCCATCCGCTCATGCGCCCGCCACGCTTCCTTGAGCGGGAAGATCGTATCCATCACCGGCGCAACCTTGCGCGTGCCGAGCAGCGGCCAAACCTGCGCCTCCAGCGCAGCCGCAACTGCCGCCTTGAACTCCACGGTGCGTGGCCTGAGCAGCGATCCTGTGTGCACGAGCCGCTTGGCCATGATCTTGAAGAAATCGGCGCTCGCCACCGTCCCGCCCTGCGTCGCGATCTGGACGATGCGGCCTTCCATGGCTGCAGCCTCATAGTTTCGCGCCACATAGTCGCCGCCGACCATGTCGAGGATGACATTGGCACCCTTGCCGCCGGTTGCCTCCTTGACTGCGGCGACGAAGTCCTCCTCGCGGTAGTTGATCGCCCGGTCGGCGCCGAGCTTGAGGCAGGCGTCGCATTTCTCCTTATTGCCGGCGGTGGTGACGACATAGGCGCCGAAAGCGGCAGCAAGCTGGATCGCCGTGGTGCCGATACCCGACGAGCCGCCATGCACGAGCAGGGTCTCGCCGCTCTTCAGGCCGCCGCGCTCGAAGACATTGTGCCAAACAGTGAAGTAGTTTTCCGGCAGCGCCGCCGCTTCGGTGTAGGTAAAGCCGGCGGGCAGCGGTAGCACGCTGCCGGCGTGCACTCTGACATATTCGGCATAGCCGCCGCCCGCCGTCAGCGCACAGACCCGGTCGCCGACGCGCCAGCGCGATATCTCGTCACCAAGGGCAGCGACTTCGCCTGCTGCTTCCAGGCCCGGCAGATCCGACGCTCCCGGCGGTGGCGGATAGGCGCCCTTGCGCTGTTGCACGTCCGGCCGGTTGACGCCGGCGGCCCGCACCCGGATCAGGATCTCGCCGGGACCGGGAACCGGTACGTCGCGGGTTTCCGGTTTCAGCACCCGCGGCCCGCCCGGTTCCGATATGGCGATCGCCATCATCTTCGCCGGAATTTTCTGTGCGTTCGCCATGAATTTTCCCGTCGTGCTCCGCCGGTTTCTCGTGCCGCCTCTTGCCCGCCATTTGCATCCATACCCTTGCCCTATGTATGCTCATTGGCAAATCAGGCAAATGGGCAATCACGGAGGAGCGACGATGGCGATCTTCGACGACGAACCCAAGAAGAAAGCGCGCCCGCACGAGATCGGGCAGGATCTGTCGCTGCTTTCCGTCGATGAATTGTCCGAACGGATCGGCATCCTGCGCGACGAGATCGCCCGGCTGGAAGCCGAGCTCAAGACCAAGGGCTCGACCAAGTCGGCGGCAGAGGCGCTGTTTCGCCGCGGGTAGTTACTGCGGGTAATTCCAAAAGCTCGGGCACGCCGCCGAAAAGCCCGAATGCCGCTGTCTCCAGACTTGTGCCCTAAACCCCAGCCGGATTGAAAAATGTTCGCAAGCTACAGACCGATCCTCTCGCTGCTGCGCGGCACCGCGTTCCTGTTGGCGGCATCCGGATTGCACGGTCTGCTGTTGCCGCTGCGCGGCCAGGTGGAGGGCTTCTCGACGGCATCGCTCGGCCTGATGGGCACGGCTTGGGCCGGCGGCTTCGTCACCGGCTGCTTCTTTGCGCCACGCATCGTGCGCCGCGCCGGTCATGTCAGGGCTTTCGGCGCCTTTGCCGCATCGGGAGCGATCGTCGCACTGCTCACCGGCCTGATCATCGACGAATATACCTGGATCCTGCTGCGCGCCTTCACCGGCTTCACCATGGCCGGCGCCTTCATGGTCATCGAAAGCTGGCTCAACGAGAAGGCCACCAACGAAAACCGCGGCACCGTCTTCGGCCTCTACATGATGGTCACCTATGCCTCGATCATGGGCGGTCAGATGATCGTTGCCGGCGGCGATGTGAGATCGGCGTCGCTGTTCATGATCACCGGTATTCTGTTCTGCCTGTCGCTGATCCCGACGGCGGTCTCGACGGCGTCTCACCCCAAGCCGCTGCAGGACGTGTCGCTTGACGTCAAGGGGCTCTACGTCAATTCGCCGGTGTCGGCGATCGCTTGCGTGCTGATCGGCATCGCCAACGGCGCCTGGGGTACACTTGGTGCCGTCTATGGAGCGCGCATCGGCATCTCGACAGCCGAGATCGCGCTGATGATGAGCCTCGTGGTCATCGCCGGCGCCGCCATGCAGCTTCCGGCCGGGCGGCTCTCCGACACGACGGACCGTCGTTTCGTGCTGGCGGGCGCGGCCTTCGGCGCTGCGCTGTTTGCCATCGCCATCTTCCTGTTCGAACCGCGCTCCGGCGTCTTCGTCATCGTCTGCACCGCCGCCTACGGCGCCTTCGCCTACACGCTCTATTCGATCGCGGTGGCGCATGCCAATGACCATGCGCGATCGGAGGACTTCGTCAAAGTGTCGGGCGGCCTGCTGCTGCTTTATGGCTTCGGCACGATGATCGGTCCGCTGGTGGCCGCCGGCCTGATGGGCTGGATGCGCCCTGAGGGGCTGTTCCTGGCCACTGCGCTCGCGCATCTCAGCCTGGCTGGCTATACGCTGCTGCGCATCAGCCGTCGCGCGCCGGTGCCGATCGAAGGCCGCGATGCCTTCAAGACCCAGCCCGCCGATCGCTCGGTGACGCCGGAAGCGTTGCGGCTCGACCCGCGCAGAAAAGCTGAAGCCGACAGTTGAGATTCGAGGCGCTTTGCCCCACAAATAAGGCATGATGCTTTCCGACGCCTTCATGGCGATTGCCGATCCCAACCGGCGCCATCTCTTGGAAGAGCTCCGGCGCGGACCGAAGACCGTCAACGAATTGGCATCCGGCTTGCCGGTGTCCCGCCCGGCCGTTTCGCAGCACCTGAAGGTGCTGCTTGATGCGGGGTTGGTCAACGCCAAGCCGGAAGGCACCAGGCGCGTCTATACGGTCAGCAATGCCGGCTTCCTGAAGCTCAACATCTGGCTTGACCAGTTCTGGGATGCGGAGCAGCTCGGTTCACCCGGAAGCTGAGAGGCATCGTCAGCGCGTCGAGCAACTATGCAGCATCGGGCCTAGAGCAATTCCAGGAAAAATGTGAAGCGGTTTTCCGTCCGGAAGAGATAGAGCGGTTCGGCGTTTCCGTGAAACGATGAACCACTCTAGCCATTGTTGTAGGGGAAGAGCTTGAAATACGGCTGCGCTTCCTCGATCACACGGGCAACCGAGGGGCGTTGCAGCAACCGGTCGTGATAGCGCCTGACCGCAGGATATTCGTCTCCGAACGGCTCGACCTTGTTGGCGTAGAACAGCGCGGGGGCGGCAGCGCAGTCGGCCATGGTGAAGCTCGCACCCACCGCCCATGTCCTCGACTGCATGTCCTGTTCAATGATGGCGTAGGAGCTGCGCAGCTGGGCGCGGGCCTGCTCGACGCCGAACGGATCGGTCTTGCCCTCCGGCCGCAGCCGGTCGCCAACGATCTTCTGCATCGGTTCCTGGACGTAGAAGTCATAGAAGCGGTCGGCAAGCCGGGTCTGACGGGCGAGATCGAGATCGCCGGGGATCAGCTCGACCGGTCCGGGATAATACGCGTTGAGATATTCGATGACGATCGTCGATTCCGGCACGGTCCGGTCCAGCGCCTCATCGCGCAGCACCGGCATCTTGCCGGCCGGCCACAATTTCAGGAACGCCGCGCGCGACTGTTCGTTGCCGAGATCGACGACGACCGATGTGAATGGCGTGCCGTTCTCATAGAGCGCGATCAGCGGTTTCCAGCAGAAGGAGGCCAGCGGATGAAGATGCATCGTCAGGGACATTTTTGCTCCTATCTTTGGTGCTTCGTCTCGCGGGCATCCGGTGTCAAGGTTCGGCCCGCTGCTACGTGGCCCGGCTGTGGGCGACGATCGCATCGATGATCGCGGCCCAATCGTCGGGATGCAGCTCGTGGCCGCCGCCCTTGATCCGGACCAGTCTTGCACCGGCGACCGCGTCGGCAAGAGCGGCGCCATGCTCGGCTGGAAAGATCGGATCGTCGGTGCCGTGGACAACGAGGAGCGGAATCTTCATCTCGTGCAGCCGCCCCGTCCAGTCCTCGCCGCTCCGATCTTCGCCGCCCTTGAGCATGAAGTGATTGGTCGCGCTGAGAAAGCCGCCGGACCGGTCGTAGTCCTGTTCCACGAACGCTCTCGTCCGCGCCTCATCGAACGGATGCGCGGTGCCGGCGAGCGCACGCGCGTTTTTGACCATGAAATCGACCGCTTGGCCACGGTCAGACCAGTCGACCTTCGCGCCTTCGGCCGAATGTTTCCTATAGGCCTCGGTGGTTCCGGGCAAATGCGACGTATCGATGCCCAAGGGCGAACTGCTGATCACCGTCAGCGAAGTGACACGCGACGGGTATTTCAACGCAACGAGCTGCGCGATCATGCCGCCCATCGACATGCCGACCACATGCGCCTTTCGGATTCCATGGTCGTCAAGGACGCGGATAGCATCGTCCGCCATGTCGTCGAATGTATAAGGCGGCTCGCCCGGCGCGTATTTGGTCGAACGGCCGGTATCGCGATTGTCATAGCGGATCACGAAGCGACCTTCGCCGGCCAGCTTCCGGCAAAACGCTTCGGGCCACCAAAGCATGGAAGCCATCGCGCCCATGATCAACAACACCGCCGGATGGGCCGGATCGCCGAAGGTTTGGGATACGATTTCGGGGTGTTCGGCGTTTCTCATGACTTTCCTCCTTGGGCCGCAAATCCGATTGCAAGTTGCAATCAGTTGCACGATATTAAAACGATACGACAATGCAACCGGTTTTGGAGATTCGCATGAACATCGATCGTCGGTCCGGATGCCCCATCAACCTGTCGCTCGAAGTGTTCGGTGACCGGTGGAGCCTGATCATCCTTCGCGACATCATCTTCGGCGGCAGACGCCACTTTCGCGAACTGCTCAACGGCTCGATGGAGGGCATCGCCTCCAACATCCTCGCCGACCGGCTGAAGCGGCTGATGGAGCTCGGCATGCTGACCAAGGCGGACGATCCCTCCCACAAGCAAAAGGCGATCTACAGCCTGACCGAAATGGCGATTACGCTGGTGCCGATCCTGGCGCATCTCGGCGCCTGGGGCCGCGTCTGGCTGCCGGTCAGCGAAGAGCTCTCTATCCGTGCCGAGCTTCTGGAAAAAGGCGGCCCGCCGATGTGGGATAAGTTCATGAACGAGTTGCGCCACGAGCATCTGGGTGCGTCTCCCGCCCCATCTGGACCCACCGTCCGCGCGACTTTGCAGGCCGGATACGATGCGGTAGTCGCCCGCAAGGCGGAGCGAGTCGGCTGCGATCCGGCGCCATGACCAACTTATTTTCCCAATTGCGGGCTGGCTCTGCTATCAAGGGACTGAAGATAATTTACGGATTGGATAACGCTCTTGGTCGAGAACTCTAAGGACACTGCCCGTGCGCGGGCCGATTTGCGTTTCAAGAAACAGGAAGAGGCAGCCACGGTTCGCCAGAAGGCGATGGCGGAATATGTCGCCGAGAGCGACGCTCGCCAAGCCAAGACCAACAAGCTGCGGGCGCTGCGCCTCGCCAAGGAAGCGGAAGACCTGGCCAATGCGCCTCCGGCCCCGGTGAAGAAGCCTCGCGCCAAGAAGAAATAGGCCGGCGCTCCCAGAATGCATGCTTCCTTTCGCACGCGAAACAGTTCACTCGGAGTCTGTTCTGCCGGTTGATAACTGGCGCGTTTAGGAGACGGCCATGACCGCACTGACGCTCGACAAAGCCCTTGAAATCATCGCCGCCGCCTTTGCCAAGGGTGCCGAGCTCAAGCTCAGGCCGCTTGGCGTCTCGGTGCTCGACGCCGGCGCCCATCTGGTCGCGTTCCAGCGTCAGGACGGCGCCTCTTTCCTGCGTCCGCAAATGTCGGCCGGCAAGGCCTATGGCGCGCTCGCTATCGGCATGGGCTCGCGCCGGGTGGAAGCTTTCGCCAAGGAGCGCCCGCATCTGATCGCCGGCGTCTCCGACGTGTCGGGCGGGCGCGTCCTGCCGGTCGTCGGCGGCGTGCTGATCCGCGACAACGCCGGCACGATCATCGGCGCCATCGGTATTTCCGGCGACACGTCCGACAATGATGAAACGGCAGCCATCGCCGGCGTCGAGGCGGCTGGCTTCACCGCTGACCCGGGCTGAGTCGGGATCCTTAACTCATATTGATGTCGCGGGTGGCCGACCGCATCGACACCGAAAAGCCGGCCAGCACGTCGATCAACGCTATGACCATCAGTGTGAAGAAAACGGAATGGGCGGCGCCCTTCACCAGCAGGAACTCGACCAGATAGGCCACAAAGACGAAGGTCGACAAAAGATGGTCCATGATCGAGGCATTTGTCGTGCGCGTCGACTTCACCACTTCGACGAACAAGAAGATCAGTGCGATCAGCACGATGAGGTCGCCGAGGGTCATCGAGAACACGCCACCCGACATCATCCGGACCGAAAACATTTCGGTGGCCCACGGATCGTCGCCGCTGCCGAATATTCCCAGAAGCCCGAGATTGTAGAGGATGAAAGGCACGATCAGCAGCGGGATGGCACCGAACATGTGGCGGCTCCGGTTGGACTGATCTTTGTAGAGTGCGCCCGGCGTTCGCCGTCAAGAATTTTCGTGCGGCCGATAAACACGGACAAAGACGGCGTGAAACAACAATGTCAGGCCCGGCTGATACGATCAGTTGTCGCAAACGCAAAAAGACCGGCCAATGGCCGGTCGTTTCGCAACCCATAAACCGTCGAAAGCTCTCTCAGCTTTCCTTCGGCTCCAGAACCTGGCGACCGCGATACATGCCGGTCTTCAGGTCGATATGGTGCGGACGGCGCATCTCGCCGGAGTTCTTGTCCTCGACATAGGTCGGGGCCTTCAGTGCGTCGGCAGAACGGCGCATGCCGCGCTTCGACGGAGAGGTTTTTCGTTTCGGAACGGCCATGGATATGCTCCACTACATGGTCAAAACGCCCCGGCGGCCCTCGTGAAAGGGCCACATCAGGGGCCGGAATCTGAGAAAGTCGGGTGCCTATACACGCCCGACGGCGTTTTGGCCAGCGTCGCCGTGTTTTTTTTTGACACTATCGCAGGCAACCGACATAGGCGCCGGCGCGGCCGGCGCGCCGTTCGATCAACGCGGCAAGCCGCCTCAGTCCCGGCCCGGGCTTCGCCGGATTGCGCACGATCGGATTCGGCAAGGTGACGGCAAGCAGCGCTGCCTGCCGGCGCGACAGCTGTTTTGCCGAGACGCCGAAATGATGCTGGGCGGCGGCCTCGATGCCGTAGATGCCCGGTCCCCATTCGGCGATGTTGAGGTAGATCTCCATGATCCGCCGTTTCGACAGCACCGCATCGAAATAGACGGCCAGCGGCAGTTCCACGACCTTACGGACCGAGCCCAACGGCCGCGACCATAGATAAAGATTCTTTACCGTCTGCATGGTGATGGTCGAGGCGCCACGTGTCATCTCGCCGGCGAGCGCATCGTCGACGACGCCGCGCAACTCGCCCAGATCGACCCCGCGATGGAAACAGAACTGCCCGTCCTCCGACATGATGACCGAATATGCCAGCACCGGCGCGACATCGTCGATGGAAACCCAGCGCCGATCGTAGCCAGAAAACGTCGCCAGGTCCTTCAGCATCAATGTCGACACCGGATGCACGAATGTCGGCAGGTACAGGAAGGTCAGCACCACCGGCACCAGCGCCAGCACGACCGCGACGGCGATGCCGCGCCGGACCCAGCGTTGAAGACCGATGCGGCTGCCGCGTCTCGGTCTCGCCATGTCCAACCCTTCGGTTTCGTGATCGACGATCGGTTCCGCCAAGCCACCCAGTCCGCGCTACTCCCTGCCCCCGGCATAATGGCGCTTGGCTTCTTGCGCAACGTCTGAGTGTCGGCTACCGCTCCCGACCATGACGAAAGACGACCAAATGGCGTTCGAAGCTGCACTTATTGCCCGGGCAGTTCCGCTCGAGGCGCTGCTTAGGCGGTTGCTCGACGGACGGACGCTTTCGGGCGAGGTCGCGCGGCCCGAACGCCTGATGGCGGCAATGCGACATGGCGTGCTGAACGGCGGCAAACGACTGCGTCCCTTCCTGGTCATGGAAAGTGCTGCACTGTTTTCAGCCGACGGCGAGGCGGCGCTGCGCGTCGCGGCGGCGCTCGAATGCGTGCACTGCTATTCGCTCATCCATGACGATCTGCCGGCCATGGACGACGACGATTTGCGCCGCGGCCAGCCGACCGTGCACAGGGCTTTCGATGAGGCGACCGCCATTCTTGCGGGCGACGCCTTGCTGACACTTGCCTTCGACATCCTTGCCGACGAGGCGACAATGCTGCCGGCCGAGCGCAGGGCAACGCTGGTGCTGGCACTGGCCCGCGCCGCCGGGGCGGGAAGCATGGTCGGCGGCCAGATGCTCGATCTCGAAGCCGAACAAAGCCGGCCGGACGAGGCCGGCATCATCCGGCTTCAGGCGATGAAAACCGGTGCGCTGATCCGCTTTGCCTGCGAAGCGGGCGCTATCCTTGCCGGCGCGCCGTCGGGCGACCGCGAAAGGCTGGCCGAGTTCGGCTCGGCGATCGGGCTTGCCTTTCAGCTTGCCGACGATCTGCTCGACCTGACCGCCGACGCGCATCAGATGGGCAAGGCGACCGGCAAGGATGCCGCGGCCGGCAAGGCGACGCTGGTCGCGCTGCACGGACCGGACTGGGCGCGGGGCCAGCTCCATGGCCTCGTTGACCAGGCTCATGCGTTGCTCGAACCTTTTGGCGAGCAAGCTGCGCTTCTGAAACAAGCGGCGCAGTTCGTAGCGGCCCGCAACAATTAAGCGCGCCCCTATGGCGCGCCGGAGAATTGGCGACTGATCGGCCGGACGCCCTCGCAACCGGCCGATCGGGATCATTTCCGGCGATGTCGGACCACATGGACCCGCCACACCAGTTGCCGAGCCATTCTTCAGCCTCGCGGCAGGGTTCCGCGGCTCGGGTGGACAGCGGTCAGCCGTCGCCAGTTGTCTTTTCCACCACGGGCTGCGGAACCGGTTCCATCTCGGCCGCCGCCTCGACCGCCTGCGCCTCGGCCGGCTTGCGCCGGTTGCGGATGAAGGCGGCGATGCGGTCGCGGATTTCGCCGGCGCTGAGGAACACCGGAACGCGCGCCACCGGCGCGGTCGGCTCGAAGGACAGGCCAAGGCCGGTGATCCTGCCCTTGTCGTCGACGTCGCGGACGATCAGCTCGATCGGGCCGAGCAGCACGCGGTCGGCATATTCGGCGTGGCGGCCGAGTCGCGCCGTGACCAGATCGCCAATGGTGAGCTTGCGTTCCGCCTCGGTCAGGCCCGGCGCGTAGGCGGTCTCCAGTTCCTCGGCGGAGCGTGACGGATCGACGGCGAAGGCGCCGAAGAAATCCGCGTCCTCGGGATCGACCACGGCACGGCTGGCGAACAGCTTGTCGAGCAAGCGCGGATAGCGGTCCGGCACGAAGATGTAGACGTGGTCGCCGGCCGCCAGCCGGCCCATGTCCTGGAAGCGCATCGAGCGTCCGTCGCGCAGCACCAGCGACGGCCGCGCCCAGCGCGGAATGCGTTCGCCGCGCGCCACCGGGCTGCCGGGTGCCACGCGGTAGGCGAGAAGCTCGTGATGGGCGGAGCCCGGGAGTTCCAATTCGACCTTGTCGAGCGGTCCCAGGCGGGCCGGCACGATCAGGCCGAGGCGGCGCGCCAGCGGTCCGACGGTCCATCCCTGGATGACCAGCGAGACCAGCACGATGATGAAGGCGGTGTTGAAGATGAGGCGGCCGTTCTCCAGGCCGCCGAGCAGCGGCGTGATGGCAAGCAGGATCGACACGGCGCCACGCAGGCCCACCCAGGAGACAAAGGCGACTTCCGGGCGCGGCAGACGGAACGGCATCAGGCAGAGCCAGACGGCGATTGGCCGTGCCACAAATATCAGGAACAGGCCGAGCAGCACCGCCGGCACCAGGATCGCCGGAAATTGCGAAGGCGTCGCGAACAGGCCGAGGATCAGGAACATGATGATCTGCGCCAGCCACGACATGCCGTCCTGGAAGCGCTTGAGAATAGTGACGGCGCGGATATCGGAATTGCCGGCAATCAGGCCTGCGAGATAAACCGCCAGGAAGCCGGAGCCGCCGACGGCGCCGGCGGCAGCGAACACCATCAGCGACAGCGTCAGCACGAAGATCGGCAGCAGGCCGTGATCGAGATTGAGGCGATCGACAAGGCGCACGATGGCCATGCCGCCGAGAATGCCGATGACAGCGCCGAGCCCCATGTTGACAAGGAAACCGACGGCAAGATCGGTGACCAGCACCTTGGCCTCGGGGTGGGTGTTGGCGGCGATGACCTCGACCAGCGTGATGGTCAGGAAGATGGCGATCGGGTCATTGGTGCCGGATTCCACCTCGAGGGTGGAACGTACGCGCTCGCGCAAATTGATCTCGCCGGCGCGCAGCAGGAAGAACACCGCCGCGGCGTCGGTCGAGGCGACGGCGGCACCGAGCAGGAAGGATTCCAGCCATGTCAGGTCGAGCAAATAATAGGCGGCGGCGCCGAACAGGCCAGTGGTCAAAAGGACACCGAAGGTCGCCAGCGACAGCGCCGGCCCGGCCGCCTGTCGCAAGGCGTTGAGCGGCGTGCCGAAGCCGGAATCGAAGAGGATGACCGCTAGTGCCAATGAGCCGGCAAAATAAGCAAACCGGGCATTGTCGAAGTGGATGCCGAGACCGTCGGTTCCGGTGGCGAGGCCGATGCAGAGAAACAGCAGCAGGAGAGGGGCGCCGAAGCGGAAGGCGATCAGGCTCGAAAACGCGGCGGCAACGACAAGCGCTGCGCCAACCAGCGTCACGAGATAGATCCCATGCTCCATTCGTTGATCGCCCCCTCTAATCGGTATGCCTCCGGCATCACGGGAGAGTGGGGCGAAGACATGGCCGCTGCAAGGCGGCGACGTGGTTTTTTGCCCTATGCCGCTGATTTGCGGACGGTTGGCGCATCTCGCGCTCCTGGCACGGGAGCCTGCTTCCGACGATCGCGTTACAACGAAAAACGCCCGGACGGAGCCGGGCGTTTCAAAATCGAGAAGACGATTCTGCGATCAGGCGATGGTCTTGCCGAAGGCGACGGCGGTATCCCCCATGCGGTTGGAGAAGCCCCACTCATTGTCGTACCAGGACAGCACCGAAACGAAGTTGCCGTCCATGACCTTGGTCTGGTCGAGCGCCACGATCGAGGAATGCGGATCGTGGTTGAAGTCGATCGAAACATTGGGGTGACGAGTGACGGCGAGGATGCCCTTCAGTTTGCCGTTCGAAGCGGCGATTACCGCGTCGTTGATTTCCTGGACGGTGGTCGGCCGCTTGGCGATGAACTTGAAATCGACGAGCGAGACGTTCGGGGTCGGCACGCGGATGGAGATGCCGTCGAGCTTGCCCTTGAGCTCGGGCAGTACCAGGCCGATGGCCTTGGCGGCGCCAGTCGAGGTCGGGATCTGCGACAGCGCCGCGGCGCGGGCGCGGTAGAGGTCCTTGTGCATGGTGTCCAGCGTCGGCTGGTCGCCAGTGTAGGAATGGATCGTCGTCATCATGCCCTTCTCGATGCCGACGGCCTCATTCAGCACGGCCGCCAGCGGCGCCAGACAGTTGGTGGTGCAGGAGGCGTTCGAAATGACGATGTGGTCCTTGGTCAGCTTGTCGTGATTGATGCCATAGACGACGGTCAGATCGGCACCCTCCGCTGGGGCGGAGACGAGAACGCGTTTAGCGCCGGCCGTGAGATGGGCGGCGGCCTTGTCGCGGGCGGTGAAGATGCCGGTGCATTCGAGCGCGATGTCGATGCCGAGTTCCTTCCACGGCAGTTGCGTCGGATCCTTGATCGCGGTGACCTTGAATTTTTCCTTGCCGACGATGATCTGGTCGCCGTCCACCGTCACCTCATGCGGAAAGCGGCCATGCACGCTGTCGAAGCGCAGCAGATGCGCATTGGTTTCGACCGGGCCGAGATCGTTGACGGCGACGACGTCGATATCCTTGCGGCCAGATTCGTGGATGGCGCGCAGGATATTGCGGCCGATGCGGCCGAATCCGTTGATGGCAACTCTGACGGTCATTGTTCTCTCCCTGGGAGTTGGAGGCCGAAGATCAAGTCCGCAGCTTCATAACGGCGGACGGGCAAAGAATCCAGCCGCCGAGGCTCGGATTTAAATCGATTAGTGCTCCACCGGCCGGCAAAACCGCTATGCCAGCCTTTGCCGGTCGGGGCTCACTTTCATTTGCGGTGCAGGCGGGCTTCCGCCGCCTGCACCGTTGCTTCGGCGGTAATGCCGAAATGCGGATAGAGCTGTTCGATGGTGCCGGAGGCGCCGAAGCCGGTCATGCCGATGAAGATGCCGTCGGTGCCGATGAAGTGATCCCAGCCCTGGCGGATGCCGGCTTCGATGGCAATCTTGAGCGGCGCATTGCCGATCGTTCTGCTGCGATAGTCGGCGCTCTGCTTATCGAACAATTCGAAGCACGGCACCGAGACGACGCGGGTCGCATGGCCGTGCTTTTCCAACGCCTCGCGGGCGGCCAGCGCGATCTCGACCTCGGAGCCCGAAGCGAAGATCGTCACCGCGGCTTCACCGCTGGCGGCGGCAAGTTCATAGGCGCCGCGGCTGCTGAGGTTTTCCGCAACGAAGTCGTTGCGTACCGTCGGCAGGTTCTGCCGGGTCAGCGCCAATGTCGAAGGCGTCTTTTCCGACTCAATGGCCAACTGCCAGCATTCCGCGGTTTCGACCGCGTCGGCCGGGCGGAAGACATTGTGGTTCGGGATGGCGCGAAGTGCTGCCAGATGCTCGACCGGCTGATGGGTCGGGCCGTCTTCGCCAAGGCCGATCGAATCATGGGTCATGACGAAGATCGAGCGGATGCCCATCAACGAGGCAAGCCGCATCGCCGGACGGGCATAATCGGAAAAGCACATGAAAGTGCCGCCATAGGCGATAATGCCGCCATGCAGCGTCAGCCCGTTGAGCGCGGCCGCCATGCCGTGCTCACGAATGCCGTAGTGGACATAGCGCTGGCCATAATCGTCGGCAGTGATGTTCTTGGTCTGGCTGGTCTTGGTGTTGTTGGAGCCGGTCAAATCGGCCGAGCCTCCGATGGTTTCGGGCACGGCGCCATTGATGACCTCCAACGCCATTTCCGACGATTTGCGGGTGGCGACCTTTGGCTTGTCGGCGGCGAGCTTCTTCTTGTAATCGCCAATGACAGCGTCGAAGTTGGCCGGCAGCATGCCACTGGTGCGGCGTTCGAACTCGCCGCGCAATTTGGCATCGGCCTTGGCAAGGCGGCTTTCCCAGTCGGTGCGTGCCTTGACGCCGGTCTGGCCGGCGGTACGCCATGCGTCGAGGATATCGGCCGGAACCTCGAAGGGAGGATAATCCCAGCCGAAGAATTTTCTGGCGCCGGCGATTTCCTCGGCGCCGAGCGGCGAGCCGTGCGCCTTGTTGGTGCCGGCCTTGGTCGGCGCGCCGAAGCCGATGGTCGTCTTGCAGGCGATCATCGTCGGCTTGTCGGAGTGGCGGGCCGCTTCGATGGCGTAAGCGATCGCTTCCGGGTCCTGGCCGTCGATATGGCTGGCATTCCAGCCGGATGCCTGGAAGCGGGCGACCTGATCGGTGTTGTCGGCCAGCGATACCGGGCCGTCGATCGAGATGTTGTTGTTGTCCCAGAAGACGATCAGCTTGTTCAGCTTCAGATGCCCGGCAAGCGCGATAGCTTCCTGGGACACGCCTTCCATCAGGCAGCCGTCACCGGCCAGCACATAGGTGTAGTGGTCGACGAGGTCGTTGCCGAAAGCGGCATTCATGATGCGCTCGCCGAGCGCGAAGCCGACCGAATTGGCGAGACCCTGGCCGAGTGGGCCGGTCGTCGTCTCGATGCCGGCGGCATGGCCATATTCCGGGTGGCCCGCGGTCCTCGATCCCAATTGGCGGAACTGCTTGATCTGGTCGATGGTGATGTCTTCGTAGCCGGTCAGATAGAGTAGCGAGTAAAGCAGCATCGAGCCGTGGCCGGCCGACAGGATGAAGCGGTCGCGGTCCGGCCAATGCGGGTTCTTCGGATCGTATTTCAGAAAGCGCGTGAACAGCACAGTGGCGATGTCGGCGCAGCCCATGGGCAGCCCGGGGTGGCCGGAATTTGCCTTCTCGACGGCGTCCATGGCGAGAAAACGGATCGCATTGGCCATCCGGTCATGTTGTTCGCGCGAGGTCATGCTTCCTCCAAAATGGGGGTTTGGGGCCTTGGGAGAGCCCTTGAAAAGGGTGCGCGACACATAGCAGGCGCGGCCTTTTAGTCAACAAATCGGTGTGCTTTTGCCGGTCTTGTGATGGCCATGCGCCACGTACATTAGCGTTAGCAGGGGACAGTCGCGACAGCTTTATTGACGTGCGGTTCACACGGCGCGTAATGTTTCAGGGATAACGCGTTCTGAACGTGAATGATTCGGTGATGGGCAGGGCGCAGGACGAAAGCCATGACCGGGGAAACGACCCTCAAGGAAGTCATTGCCAGGCTGGGTAAGGCTATCGAAGGGCTGGAAAACGCCGTCGCGGCCAAGCTCGAGCATGAGCGAGACTATTCGGAAGCCGAGGCCGAAGTGCAGCGGATGAACGCCGACCGCTCGCGGCTGGCGCAGGAACTCGACAATTCCGAGGCCCGCGCCGAACGGCTGGAAGATGCCAACAAGGAAGTGTCGCGAAGGCTGGTGACAGCCATGGAAACCATCCGCGCGGTACTGGACAGGTAGGCAAATGGCACAAGTCACGGTTTCCATCGACGGCAAGCAGTATCGGATGGCCTGCGACGAGGGCCAGGAAGAGCATCTGATCGACCTCGCCGAGCGCTTCGACCGCTATGTCTCGCATCTGAAAGATTCTTTTGGCGAGATCGGCGACCAGCGGCTGACCGTGATGGCCGGCATCATGGTCATGGACGAGCTTTCGGAACTGCAAAAGCGGGTCAAGGGCATGGAAAGCGAAGTGCTGACGCTGCGCAAGACGCGCGACGACGCACTGACCAAGGCCGACAAGAACGATTCCGTGCTGACCGGGGCGCTCGGCGCGCTGGCCCAGCGCATGGAAGACCTGGCGACGACGCTGGCAGTGAACAAGGCCTGAGCCAGCGCAGCAAAAATTCCTGCTGCATTTGCCGAGAAGCAATGAAAATATTTCGCCGCCGGCCTTGATGCCGGCGCAACAGGCGTTTGAAGGATGACGCCGGAGTGATAGAAAGGCAAAAGCAGCGCCGGTCAACGCCGGCTGCGATCTGCACTCACAGGGTAGGGACACGCCATGAGCCTTCGTATCAACGATATCGCACCGGACTTCACCGCTGAGACCACGCAAGGACCAATCAGCTTCCATGAATGGATCGGCGACGGCTGGGCGGTATTGTTCAGCCATCCGAAGAACTTTACGCCGGTTTGCACGACCGAACTCGGCACAATGGCCGGGCTCGAAGGCGAGTTCAGGAAGCGCAACGTCAAGATCATCGGCATCTCGGTCGATCCCGTCGAAAGCCATGGAAAGTGGCAGAACGACATCAAGACCGCGACCGGCCATTCGGTGAACTACCCGCTGATCGGCGACAAGGATCTCAAGGTCGCCAAGCTTTACGAGATGCTGCCGGCGGGTGCCGGCGAGAGCTCGGAAGGCCGCACGCCCGCCGACAATGCCACGGTGCGTTCGGTCTACGTCATCGGACCCGACAAGAAGATCAAGCTGGTTCTCACCTACCCGATGACGACGGGCCGCAACTTCGACGAAATTCTGCGCGCCATCGATTCCATGCAGCTGACCGCCAAGCACCAGGTGGCGACGCCGGCGAACTGGAAGCAGGGCGAGGACGTCATCATCACCGCTGCCGTCTCGAATGAGGATGCCATCAAGCGCTTCGGCGCCTACGAGACAATCCTGCCATATCTCAGGAAAACCAAGCAGCCTTCCTGAGCAGGCAGAGGCGGCACGGAGAATTTTCGGTTTTCTTGGCCGTATGAGCATGGGATGCTTGACGGCGCCTGGTTGACGGACAACCATGCCTTTCATTTGCCGTGGCAGAGAAAGTCATTCCTGCCACGGTGAGGATCAAGGGGGCTGGGATTGGACGCATTATCGGCCAGGTCGCAGGTCACCGGCTTCTATGACAAGCTGAGCGGGTCCGTCCAGTATGTGGTCGCCGACATGGCGACGCGCCGATGCGCCATCGTCGATCCGGTGCTCGACTTCGACGAAAGGTCCGGTGCAACGTCGACGAAAAACGCCGACGCCCTGCTCGACTTCGTCAGGGAAAGCGGGCTGGAGGTCGAGTGGATCCTCGACACGCATCCGCATGCCGATCATTTCTCCGCCGCCCATTATCTGAGGGGGAGAACCGGAGCGCCGACGGCAATCGGCGAAAAGGTCGTCGACGTCCAGAAATTGTGGAAGGTGATCTACAACTGGCCGGAATTCCCCGCCGACGGTTCGCAATGGGACAGGCTGTTCGCCGACGGCGCTACATTTTCGGTCGGCGGCCTTCCGGCACGGGTGTTGTTTTCGCCGGGCCACACGCTGGCCTCGATCACTTACGTCATCGGCGACGCCGCCTTCATCCACGACACGCTGTTCATGCCGGACAGCGGCACCGCCAGGACGGACTTTCCCGGCGGCAGTGCCGAGCGGCTCTGGCACTCGATCGAGGACATCCTGGCGCTGCCGGACGAGACACGTCTGTTCGTCGGTCACGACTACCAGCCGGGCGGTCGCGAAGCGCGCTGGGAAAGCACGGTCGCGGAGCAGAAAGCCGGCAACATCCATGTTGCCGGCTGCAAGACGGAAGCCGACTTCGTCGCGCTCCGCCAAGCCCGCGACAGGACGTTGCCGATGCCGCGGCTGATCCTGCACGCGCTGCAGGTCAATATGAATGGCGGACGCCTGCCGGAACCGGAATCCAACGGGCGGCGCTATCTGAAATTTCCGCTCGATTGCCTGTGAGGAGATGGGTCGCTGGCATTACAGTGCCATTCAAACTCGGCGCCGCCCTCATCGTTCTGCGATGGTCATCCAAGTTATTGATCCTGATTCGATTTTTGCGATGTTTGAATCCGAGAGGTCCATGCGGGAAGACGGTGGTGGCAGCCGGATGAGGAGCAGCGCAGACGCCAGCCAGTCCAGCGTCAGGGTTTTGTTCGGCGGGCTAAATGTTCATACGTGATTTGCCAAGGATCGCTCTCGGAAGATCTTTCCTCGCCGATCCAATGGAAGCTGGTGGCAGTGATCTCAGTGAAACGCCATCGAGTTTGCAGACCGCGCGAGTCATTGCCGAGCTGGACAATGTCCTTACCCTCGGCCCGGCCGATCTGGCGCGAGCGATCCTGGTTGAGCGGGTCGTTCCATATGATATGCCAGCCATCGATCCCAGGGTCGAAGATGCGCAAGGTCGTACCATACATCGTCGACGGCGCAGGGCGCTTGGGCCTGATCCAAACGTCCTGAATCGCGCGGCCTTCGAGCACCCAGCCAAAATGGCATTCGCCATCCCATTTTTGGATTGCGCCGTCGTCGAGGTAGTGGACCGAGTCCATTTCCCAGCTTCCAATTAGCCATCCATACAGGGCCATGTCTTTCGCTCGGTCGGCTGGCGGACCTTCGGATCCGAGAGCGGCCAGAAACGGAGAAATCGTCATCGTCACACTGCCTTTCGTTTCCAATAGGCTCAACTGCCCGGCGCGGCCCCGGCGCCCGTTGTCGCCCCCGCCTGTCGCAAGCGCCGGGTTTTGAAATGCCCCGGTCGGCGCGGAACATTGCCGCTACAGCTTGCAGCGTTGCGGTTTTCAGGGCTTGGGGAAAATTGCGATAATACCGCTGTGGATGAGATCGTCTGCGGACGCCATGGCGAGACTACTGAGCAATTACGACGGCGGATCGGACATCCGCAAAAGGCGCCGCGGAACCGGCAACCCTCTAAAAAGAAACGGCGGCGCCAGTTACCTGACGCCGCCGTTATTTGTTCCCTTGGAAGGCCTTACGCCGCCGGCTGCGCCTCGATGGTGCGCAGCGCCTGCGTCTGGCGCTTGGCTGCGGCCTTGACCGCGTCCTGCACCTTCTCGAAGGCGCGCACCTCGATCTGGCGCACGCGCTCGCGGCTGATATCGAACTCGGCCGACAGCTCTTCAAGCGTCAACGGCTCATCGGCGAGGCGGCGCGCCTCGAAGATGCGGCGTTCGCGGTCGTTGAGCACGGCAAGAGCGCCCGACAGCATGCCGCGCCGGTTTTCCAGCTCGTCCTGCTCGATCAGCATCTCTTCCTGGCTTTCGTGGTCGTCGACCAGCCAGTCCTGCCATTCGCCGGACTCGCCTTCACTGGCCCGGATGGGCGCATTGAGCGAGGCGTCGCCCGACAGACGGCGGTTCATCGACACGACTTCCGCTTCCGAGACGTTCAGCCGGGTGGCAATCTCGGTGATCTGGTCGGGCTTCAAATCGCCTTCGTCGAGCGCCTGGATCTTGCCCTTCACCTTGCGCAGGTTGAAGAACAGGCGCTTCTGGTTGGCGGTGGTGCCCATCTTGACCAGGCTCCACGAGCGCAGGATGTATTCCTGGATAGAGGCCTTGATCCACCACATCGCATAGGTGGCGAGACGGAAACCGCGCTCCGGTTCGAATTTCTTGACGGCCTGCATCAGGCCGACATTGCCTTCCGAGATCACCTCACCGATCGGCAGGCCATAGCCGCGATAGCCCATGGCGATCTTGGCGACGAGCCGAAGGTGGCTGGTGACGAGCTTGTGCGCAGCCGTGGTGTCCTCATGCTCGGCATAGCGCTTGGCGAGCATGTACTCTTCCTGCGGCTGAAGCATCGGAAAGCGGCGGATTTCTTCCAGGTAGCGGCTGAGACCGCCTTCGCCGGAAACGATACTGGGTAATGACTGGGCCATGATAGCGCCCCCTCTCTATTGGAGTGATGCCCCCGAAACGCGGCGGGCATGTGGCGCGAATGCCAAAGGCACATTCGCGCCAACCGACATATATAGGAACAAAACCAGAAAGACAGGCATTTGTTCAACACGAAACAGTGTGTCACGTTGAAGTGAACAACGCCGGTCAGGTTTTCAGGTGGTTGGTTCAGAGCTTGCGGAAGCCGTCGACGAGTTCCTCCATGTCCCACGGTATCGGTGCTTCGAACCTCATCGTTAGATGGGTATCCGGATGCCGAAATGCAAGGAGGCGGGCGTGCAAAGCTTGTCGCGGAAACGCCTTTACCTTGCTTCTTAGCGGCTCGGGTAACCGATTGGCTTTGGTGCGGAAAGCCTGGCCGTATTCGGGGTCGCCAATCACCGGATGGCCGATATGGGCCATGTGGACGCGTATCTGGTGAGTGCGACCGGTTTCCAGCCGGCATTCGACCAGGCTCGCCGTGGCGAATTCCTGCTGCTGCTCGCCAAAGCGCTCAACGACGGTGAAATGCGTGACGGCGTGGCGGGCATCGTCGCGGCCTTGCGGCACCACGGCGCGGCGTACCCGGTCGGCGGCGCGGCCGAGCGGCGCGTCGACCGTCCCGGTCGGCCTTGCCGGTATGCCCCAGACCAACGCCAGATACGCGCGCTCGAGATCGCCGGTCAGGCCGTGGTCGGCAAAGGCCTCCGACAACGCCTTGTGGGCGCGATCGGTCTTGGCGACGACCATGACGCCACTGGTCTCCTTGTCGAGGCGGTGGACGATGCCCGGCCGTCTCACCCCGCCGATGCCCGACAGGCTGTCACCGCAATGATGGATCAGCGCGTTGACCAGCGTGCCGGTCCAGTTGCCGGCGCCGGGATGCACGACCAGCCCGGCCGGCTTGTTGATGACGATCAGCTCGCTGTCCTCGTAGAGGACGTCCAGCGCAATATCTTCGCCTTGCGGCTCCGCCGGTTCCGGCTCCGGCATGTCGACCGACACGCTGTCACCTTGTGCCATCTTGCGCTTCGTTTCGCTGGCTGGCTTGCCGCCGATCCTGACGGCGCCCTGCTTTATCAGCATCTGTACCCGGCTGCGCGACATGTCGGGGCCGAGCCTGGCCGCCAGCCATTGGTCGAGCCGCTGGCCGGCCGCATCGGCGCCCGCCTCCAGGACGATCGGTCCGGCCCCTATTAATTGTCTGACCTCTTCGTTATGAGCGCTCATCGAAAACAGTTCCGGAATCTGCTGCCATGGCCCGGCCGCTTGCCGACGAAGACGAGGAAAAGCCGCTCGACCCCGAGGTCGAAAAGGTGCGGAGGAAGCTCGTCCGCTTCGTCGCCATCAATCTCGGCCTGCTGTTCCTCGCCCTTATGGTGGTGATCGCAGCACTTGTCTACAAAGCGCGCAACGCGCCGCCTGCCGCCCCGCCGTTGACCAGTGACTTCCAGGTGCCGGCAGGCGAGCCGGTCAACGGCGACATCGTGCTGCCGGTCGGCGCCAGGGTGATCAGCCAATCGCTGTCCGGCAATCACCTGTCGATCGACACCGAGCTGCCCGACGGCAGCCGCGCCATCTTCGTCTATGACATTACCGAGCGCCGCATCGTCGGCCGTTTTTCGATCAGGAACAAATGACCGGTTTTGCCGAACACCGCAGCATTGCCACGGTCGCGCTTGTCGTCGCAAATTATGACGAGGCGATCTCGTGGTATGTCGACCGGCTGGGTTTTGTGGTCGCCGAAGATGTCGACCTCGGCGGCGGCAAACGCTGGGTCACGATCACGCCGGGCAACGGGCAGGGCGCGCGGCTGCTTCTCGCCGAGGCATCCGGCGATGCGCAAAGGCACGCCGTCGGCAACCAGACCGGCGGGCGGGTCTTTTTGTTCCTCGAAACCGACGATTTTGCCCGTGACCATGCGCTGTTGCTCGAAAAGGGCATCGAATTCCATGAGGCGCCCCGGCACGAGACCTATGGCACTGTGGCGGTTTTCGCCGATCTCTATGGAAATCTCCGGGACCTGATCGAGCCAAAACGCTAGGCTTGCAGCTGAGTATTTCACCGGCGCGATCGGCAGCCTTAACCCTAGTTGCTTTTTGCCAGCCGTCAGCCTATATCGCCGGTTCTTGAACGCGCCCATCGTCTAGCGGTCAGGACACCGCCCTCTCACGGCGGGAACAGGGGTTCGATTCCCCTTGGGCGTACCAAGTAACTCATTGAAATCGTTATATATTATTTCGAGATGGTCACAGACCGTTTCGATGGAACAAATATCCGACCAAATATAAATCTGCTCCAATCGAGCGCGCAGGGAGGGAATCATGGCCGTACAGGACTGGGACGCTCTCCGCGAAGCAGCCGGGCAAGGCTATGCAGACGGCATCATGTGTCTTGCGACGATCGAGACGGTGGAACGCTCGAACAACGAGGAATTGATCGAGCGCTTGCATGACGCCGATGCCGCTCGCGCTGCCCGTATCTTGATTGATGGCGCACTTGTCCGTCTCCACATTTTCGTCTGCCGTGGCTTCTCCCCTGCTCGTCACGCGGATGACCTCCATCTGCGGACGGCGATCGATTTTCTGAAAGAACCGGGACGCCTTGACGAAGAGCCGTTGCTTTGGCGCCGGACTGACCTAGCGGAAGCGATCCGGCTGTTCGAGCTAGCCGCCGCCGATCCTCGATTGGTGCGCCTCAAACACATGCGAGACAAACTCATTGCCCATATGGCGCGCTATGATGAGACGATCATCGCCAAACCGACATACAACGACTTGTTCGACTTCACCCGGCTGACCGCGCAAATATGGGAACGGCTTTCCTACGGAGCCGGCACAGCGATGGTCAAGCTCAGGCATCAGGTGAAGGCCTATAGCGAAAGCGCCGACGCCTTCTGGTCGAGATGGGAAGAGACCAGCGAATAGGAGCCTCGTACGCGTGCGCTCGCCTCGCCCCAGCCCTTCGGGTGCGCCGCATCGTCCGCGCCCGTCCTGCACAGAGATAGATGGGCTCGCTGCGTCCTTCGCTTGGCTATCCCAAGTGATTTCCAATACAATGTCTGCGATTCGGGAGGCACGGTCTTGGACAAGCGTTATCAGGTATTTGTAAGCTCAACGTATTCGGACCTAAAAAGTGAACGACAGAGAGTAATTCAAACCTTAATGGAAATGGATTGCATCCCAGCAGTTATGGAACTTTTTCCGGCAGCAGACGAACAGCAATGGGAGTTTATTAAGAAGGTAATTGAGGATTCAGACTACTACATTCTGATTCTTGGCGGGAAATATGGCTCGATGACGTCGGAAGGCATCAGCTACACAGAGAAAGAGTTCGACTACGCGTCATCTATTGGGTTGAGGATTTTGCCTTTTATTCATGAATCGCCGCAGGAGCTCCCGGTTTCCAAATCTGAAGTTGACGCTGACTTGAGGCAGAAACTCGGAGCTTTCCGGGATAAGGCGATGAGAGACCGTCTCGTAAAGTTCTGGAGCAATGAAAAAGAACTTCCGGGTCTTGTCGCTCTCAGCCTACCAAAGACTATTAAGACCTACCCAGCTGTTGGTTGGGTAAGGGCCGATAAAATAGCGTCAGACGATTTAATTCAACAGATAGGCAAGCTCCAAGCTAAAAATATAGAGCTATCAACTACGATAAGTAACATGCCTTATAGGAATGAAATAAAAGGTATTGCCGACTTGACTGAGAAATTTACAGTAACTTTGGAGTGGACAGAATATAATGGTAGCGGAAAACATGAAAGATCGGCAAAATACGTTTTTTCCTGGGAAGATATTTTTGCGGCGATAGCGCCGGACTTAATGGCGAGCCCGAGTGACGTGGCTGCTAATTCCTTGATTGGGGCAGCGCTGTATAGAAAAGTTCATCCAACAGGCACTCAGTCTGCCAGGGTTCAACACGATTGCTTTCAAACTATAAAAGTCCAGTTCGTGGCGCTAGGTTTCGTGAATGCCAAACTACTACAGACAGTTTCCGGCGGAATGAGCGTGTTTTGGTCTTTAACCGCTCTTGGCGAGCAGGAGATGGCCCGGACTAGAACTGTGAAAGCAACAAGAGTATTAGAGAATTCGAGCAATATGCCTGGATTGGACAATCAGAAGCCGGCCGAATAGCGGCAGAGCACCTCCCTCGCGCGCGCGACCCCTGGAACACACGTGACGCTTCACGTTTGCGCCGGCGCGGCGGCTCCCTATAAAGCGAGGCCCAGTTTGGCTTCGGCGTCCTTCGCGGCCCGATTGCCCGTTTCGCCGTCGCGCTCGGCTTGCAAATCGCGCATGTCCTGAATCGATTTCCCGAACTGCTGATAGGCAAAGGTCAAGTGTTCTTCGACAGTGTCGAGGTCTTCGATTTTCGCCATTTCCTCCGGCGCGCGCTCGGCGACAAACTGATTAATGATCGACTTGAGCGGGCGGGAGGTCGGGCCGACAAGCAGCTCATGCGCCTGGAGCGCGGCGATGACCGCATGATCACCCCTCGACAGGGCAGCAGTGATTGCGGCGTCGCGGTCTTCTTGCTTCATTGACCGCAGGACATCGCGAAGCTCTTTCGAATTGCCGTAATCCGCCAGCAGCCCCGCCTTGCCTTTCGCTTCGTGTCGGAGCCTGTCACGCGCTTCCATGATCTTGGACGCGGAGGCGCGAACGGCTGCGGTGGCGAGGGTCGTGGCTTTCAGGAAGTTTTCCTTGTACCTCAATGCTGCGGCTTCGCGTGTCACCAGCGGATCGACCACAGACCGCGTGGCGTCGAGGCCATCCCACAAATTGGACAAGCTCGACAGCGCCGAGAACACTCCAACGAGTTCCGGCATGTCCGGGTTGGTGACGTTGCCGCGCGCGATGTCGGGATTCAAAAGTGGCGGGCGAAGGGGTGTGCGCTTCCTCATGGCTTGGGCTCCAGGGTTTCGGTCGCGTGCAGGTCTTCGAGCACCTGACAAAGGCTGGCCCATGTCGGATGGTAGAAGGTGGAAAGGTCGATGGGCTTGCCCGCTTCCATATCGATCAACAAGCGTTCCTGCTTCTCCGCGCACAGGCATTCGATCTCACGTGCGAGGTCGGCAGGGGTCATGGTCCTCAGATTTGTCATGGCTTGGGCTCCGAGAGTTTCAGAAAGTGGTTGAGGTAGGCGCTTCGAGCTGAATTGTGCTTCGAACCGCCTTCGATGGTGAGGCCGTCGCCGGTGTTGATGTAGTCGACGCCGCTGAACAACATGGATCCATTTTCTGGCGCCGGCTCATGGTAGCCGACAGGGATGCCCCCGGACCCAGCGCCGTATCGTCCGACCTGCATCTGCGGTGCGTCAGCATCGTTCTTCGCAATGTAAAGACACCCGCACAAAACGTTGGCGTAATCGTCCGAGCCAGAAGTGGGATGGTCGACGCTGTCCTTACCGGAGCGGTGGGTGCGCCTTTCGAGGAGGCGGAGCTCACGGACCAAAATTGGCAGGTCGGCAAACGAGATCGCGCCACGGACGAAGGAAGGCACTGCCTCGACGTATAGCTGGCTCTTCGGGACCGGCGCGCGGATGTATGCCATGCCGGCCGCTTCGAACGCGCTTACGACCCATTCGCCCGAATAGTTGTCGCCGGTGACACTGCTGCAGCCGTAGTCTTTCGCGAGCTTGGCGAATTCTTCGGCTACGTGGTTCGGGTCGAAGGGCGGTTTGCGGCCGACAACGGCGGCGGCGACGAAGCGCGAGCCTTCGGTGTAGCCGATGCACATTGTAAAGGCGTCATGGCGTCCGGCGCTGGCGTCGACGAAGGCAAAATATTCGTGCTCGCGTTGCGGCGGAAGCTGGATCGGCCGGTTCGGATCGATCGCCCGGTCAATGGAGGCGTCATCAAGGAGCGCGGAGATGTCGGAGCGAAAATTGCCGCCCCACTCGGAAGCGGCTGCTTCGGGATCGGCCGCATACTCCTCGTCGATCCGAGCTTGGTCGATCGTCGGATTGAGCCGGCGCGTATCGGCCTTGATGACCAACACCGGGCCGTCCTTGTTGAAGTTGTCGCGGTGCTTTTGGTATATCAGGCCGACCTTCCTGTATGGGCTGGAAATGCCGATCAACATGCCGCCGGTGGTGATCAGCGCCGGGATGGTGGCCCGATAAATTTCTTGGTCGGGGTTTGCGGAGGTCTCGTCGCGCCAGAACGCCGTTTCGTCGAAGATGGCCGCGAGCAAGGTCCGGGAACGAACTGTACGAAGGAGTTGGTTGTGACCGCGATCGTGATGCGGTTATCCAGTTCGATCTCGTCGCTGTTGTGGTTGATGACCATCTGGCGCAGGACCGGGGAGGCGGCGAAGAAGGCTTTAATGTAATTGAAGATTGTCTTGGACTGGTCCTTCGTCGGGCTCATCACGACAATGAAGCCGGTTTCGCCGGGAGCGAGCTTTCCCGAATGGTCGAGTGTCGCGATGTAGGAGGCGATGAGGGCTGCTGCCCGGCTTTTTCCACCCCGGCGTCCCGCCAAGACCCAAAGCTCACGGACGCGCTCGGTGGGCGGGGATCGACCTGGCCCTGCCAATTCGGCGAAGAGGTCTAGTTCATCCTCGGTGAGCGGCTGACCCCACGCGGCGCGGAAGATGGTGCGCCATGTCGACCAAGATGCGAGGTCGCCAAGGGCGGCTCCGAGTAGGAGCGGGTCAGCCAGTGCGTCGTCGATCGTCTCGTGGATCACAGGCGACCTACTTGCCGCTGGGCGCGATACTGCTGGAGGGTGGGTGTGACGTTCTTGGCCTTGCGCTCGATCCCCAATGTTTCCAAGATTCGGCGAAGGTGTCCGGCCAGCCGGCCGAAGAGGTCCATGTCCGCATCGAGTCCTTCCGACAATCGGCCTTCCATCTGTTCGAGTTGGACCGACAGCGTAGCGGCGCGGCGGATGAGGGAGAGTTGGGACTGGGACAAGGCGTCTGCCCCGCCAAGATCGCTCGCGTGCTCCGAGCACAGGTCCTTGTATCGACGAGACCAAGGGCTGTTCCCGTCGCCGTCGATGAACAGCTTGCGGCCGTTGGTAACGGCGCTGCGCTGGGTCGGCGCGAGCTTGGTGGCGGGCGGGCGGTTCGGAGGCATATTTGCTCGGATATTTGTTCGGGAGCGCTGATAATCGCCCGGACGATCCGTAAAGTCCTGATTTTTGTAGGTTTTCTGGAGTTTGTCTTAGTTCCGTTCCCGCCTGGGGAAGGCGAAACAGCCTTGTCGAAGGGTGTCGAGGGCAGGAAAAATCTGGGGTTCTGGTGCTTCTTTGGGGCTGTGAAATAGGAGGGGGAACGGATCACGAAGAGGAGCCTCCCCTTTGGTCATCTCATCTTTCTTCAAGGAGGGGGCGGCCAACGGCCCCCTCCCTATACGTAGTATAGGGCACAGAGGTATCCGCTTGATCGACGCCTGATCTCCGCTTGAACGACGGATGAACTCCGCATGTTCTCCCCAGAACGAAAATAGAACGACGCTTGATCTCCGCATGACCTTCCTCACATCGGGACCTCTTCAACCGGCACGATGACAATCCTTTCGACGGGAGCGGAAGGCTTGCCGACCCTTTCCAATATGATCTGGCCTGCATCAAACAAGCGGCGCATCGAGGCGGCGAATTGCGCTTTCGTGATACCCTTCGCTTCGGCATGTTCGGCAAAAACATTCGGGGCATAGCCATTGCCTTTACGAGGGAACACCCTCAGACCTTGATGGTTGACCTTCGCCAACAGCGTGAGGAAAGCGGCATCTACCTTGGCATCCATCGCCGCTCGACCCGCCCCGTTGCCGGCAATTCTAGCCGGCGCGCCGGAGGTCGACGTAAATCGACCCCTATCCCAGCGAAGCTCCATCCCGTACCCTTTCGCCGTATAGTTCGACTTCATGACCTTCAAGTCGCGCATGAATTCGTCCGCATCCTCTTCCTCGGGGCGGTGGAGGTACAAGCGTTGGCGGACCGAATTCGACCACGCAGAGTTTCCGCTCGTGCCTTCGCCAGAATTCTTCCCGCTCTGGGAAGGATGGGCGAGAAGGAAGACATAGCAATTGAATTCGATCGACAAGTTACGCAGAAAACCGATGAATTGCCTTGCCAACGGCTTCGAAATCTCGTTGCCGCCAAAGACATCGGCCAAGTTGTCGATCACCAGCATCACTGGTCTGAGTGCTCCGAGCGTGAGCCGCAGCCGTTCGAAGAGCGGCCGTTTAGACATGATGCCAACCTTTGAGTTCTCGACAGCAAGCAGGGCGTCCTGGCCCGCCATGTCCGCTATATGCAGGTCGGTCAGTTTAGACATGTCTATCTCATCGGCGGCGCATATGTCAGCCAAGCGGATATGCATTTCGGCTGTCTCATCTTCAGCAGAAAAATACACCACCGGGCCGATCGTCTTTGGCTCCATGCCGAGCCACTTGGTCCCGGTCGCAACAGCAATAGACGCCTGCAATGCAAGGAGGGACTTTCCTACGCCTCCGTCACCATACATCGCCGTAACATTTCGCGCCGGCAACAAGTCCGCGAACATGAACTCCCGCTTAGGGATCGGAAGGCCGGCTAAATCGGACGCCCGCACGGTTTCTAGCGGCGTCGGCTGGGCTCCTAGGCCTGTCTCCGAAGGCTTGGTGATCGGCGGCGTGCGCGATCCGAAGATTTCGGCAAATGCCGCAGTAGCCTCCGGTGATTGCATTGCGGCGATGGCTTCGTCGTCGGGCTCGATGAGACCTTTCGCGGCTGCTTCAGCGCGAGTGTCGAGCTTTGGCCAGTCGTGCTCAAGTTGGTGCCTAACACCGCCTCGACGCGGCGCAAACTTGGCTCCGGCCGCGTCAGCATAATGATCCCAAAGTGCGGCAACCTCATCCACCGAGTAGCCGCGAACCTTCAGTTTACCGGTGACGCCAAAAAAGTGCGAACTTCTGTCATCTAGCTGATCAGCCGGCGTCTTCAGTTCTTCATGCAACCGATCCGGCATGTCGGCGAGAAGCACGGCAATTCCGCGGGAGCTCCCTTCGACACCAGCAGAAATGTCACGCAAGGGCAATTCGGGCAGCGCAGCACGCAACTGATCAGCCGTGTAAATGGGACCGCCCTCAGACAGGATGCGGGTTGATGAGGGCCCGATCCGGCCGCGCGCACGTTTCTTCGGTGTAAGTAAGTTCGGTGTGCCGGCGGCGCGGTACGGCTGGGTGATGTTCCCTGTGTCGGAGTCAGCCCCGGCTGCGGCCCGAAGGCGAGCCCCGATCAGATCGGCTTCTTCCCACGGCAATGCGCGATCGAAGAAATACCAGTGATGAGCGTTACCGGGACTGCTCTCGACCGACATCGAGGGCGGCAAGGGCAATGTACCCGCCTTCCCCTTGTCCGCGTCGGCATCGATGACCAAGGCGAAGACGGCGACCGTATCGGCCTTGCTGCCGCGCGATCCGGCAGGCAAGCCGGCGCGCACGGTTCGACCCTCGACCCAGACATTGTGACCTGAACCGGCGTGGGCTATGGCGACGTCAGCCATCAGTTCGTGGTCGCCAGCCTTGAAGCGTTCATGCCTCAAGCCGGCTTCTTCAAGGTGATGCAGGCGGCAAAGCTGCAAATGTCCAGGGCGATCAATGCCGGTTGAGGCAGACTCGGCGCGCTCGTGGATAATCTTCGAAAAGCGCCTGACCTCGGCTTCGTCCGTGAGGTCGGATAGTTCAAGTTGGTTGCTCACTTCGATCTCCAAGGAGAAAAGTGAGGCGATGTTACAAGTACTGCTCATCAAGGGCGTTTTGATTAGAGGAAGCCCCAATCCCCTGGGTTTATTTGGATGAAAGCAATTTGATACAGTTGCCTCGATTGTAATTTCAGATCGCGGCAGCTTTACGGGACTGTGGAGACCCTATAGGATTCAAGCTGCATTGACCTGCATATTATGAAGAGACGTTCACTGCCGGGTGACATCCATCGCCCGGCAGTTTTTCTATTTCGGAACCAGATCGACAACCGGCTCGTGCACCATCGGCCAGTTTCTCGGCGACGAGCGAAAATGCCGCGCGATGATGAAAACCGTTTCGAGGTCTCTGTCATCAAGATCGAAAACGCACTCAAGCCAGCCCTCAAAATTGCGCCAGAGCCACCAAACTTTTTCGGTGTTTCGCACGCTCGGAAACAGGGCCTGATTGACGAAATTAGCAGCCTCAAGGAGAGTCCAAAGGCGAAGGATGTCCTGCTCATCCTCATCATCCTCCCAGAAGCGCTCGGCCAGGATCGCTTCCTGTTCGATTTGGCGGAGTTCGATGGCGGAGAAGCCAAATGCCTTGCCCAAAATGGCAAGAACGCGCGACCGGTACGGTTGCTCGAAATAGGCAACCATTGAACCCGCCACGGAAATGGTCGTTCCGGGAAAATCTCTCATCTAGGCCGCGCTCTGCTCGCGCCGGCCGTTCTTGCGGTCCCGCTCGTTCACGGAATGGGTGGCCTTGGCGACCATCCGCTTCCGAGCCCGCTCGATTTGGGCGGCATCTTCCGGCGACGGGTTCTCCCAACGCTGCTGCCATGCGCGTTCGGCCTCTGCGGTGATGCGGACGACGGTGGTGCCGGGAATGCGCATTTCGGTCGGGCCGGTGCCCGCGCTCTTTGCCTTGTGATAAGTGTTGGGGCTGATGCGGTTGCGCTTACAGAATTCCTTGATAGTAAACGCGGCGCGCGGCGCTTCATTCGTCTCATCCATGAGAACACTCCATAGGGAGCGCGCGCCGGTAAAGCGCGTCGATGCTCTTCTGCCGTTTGGTGTCTCGTGGTCGAAGGCGACTTATGAGCGGACCCCTATCCGCTGCGGAGACGCCTAGAGATTCCTCTAGAACGTCTCCGAAGTAAAGCGGTATAAAAGAGCTTTTCTTTTATTTGTGGATAGCTGTGACGTTACTCACTTCAACAGCACCATATCGGGGCGCGCGCCGGCCATGATTGCTTCATCTATGAAATTCGAGGTCAGGTGCGCGTAGTGACGTTCAACCATAGTCGTGTCGCGGTGACCGAGGTTCATCGCCACGACCATCAGCGGCGTCCCGTTCATCACCGCCAAGGAAGCCCAAGTGTGGCGCAATTGATGAAATCCGACTGCCGGGACGATCTTCGCGGCCTTGCAAGTTTCGCGCATCGGGCGTCCCTGACTTGACTCCCTCCATACTTCGGAGCCCTCGCGGCGGAACATCGGCTCGTCGCCAGTGCGGCCTGCAACGAGCGCGGCGAAAAACTCCACGCCTTCCTCAGTCAAGCGGACGGTGCGTGGCTTCCCGGACTTCGACGTATGGATCATGATCTTGCCGCCCGCGAAGTCGCGGACCTTGAGCGCGCATAGCTCGCCATAGCGACACCCCGTTAGGAGCGCGCCGTGCACGAGGTCCCGAAAGCCGGAGGCGCGATCGGCCGCATTTATCAGGCGCTGGGCCTCAGCGACCGACAGGAAGTCCGGGCGCGCAGCGTCGACCTTGCCGAACGGCTTCACCGTGCGCCAGGCATCGGGCTTCTCGGCAATCTCGTCGTTCTCGGCATAGGCGCGGTTGAGAGCGGCTTTGAGGGTCGTGAGTGTCCGGTTGACTGTCGCCTTGCGGGCGCGAATTTCGTTTTCGGTCTCAGGAGCCTTGGCGGTCTTCTGTTCTTTGCCCTTCTCGGATCGAAGGAGCCGCCCCTTTTTGGCGAGGTCGTCGCGCCATTTTTCTATCTGCCGTTTCGTGAGTTCGGACACTTTGTACTTGCCGAGCGCTGGAAGGATGAGGGCGTTGGCGCGGCCTTCGGCGTCTTTGCCGCTCTTCTTTTCGGCCTTCAGGTAGCGGATGTAATCCTCGATGGCTTCCGCGACAGTCAGGTTCGCGGTCTTGGGCCTGCCTTCGACCACGTTGCGGTGAAGGAGGGCAAGCTTCTGGGCCTCTTCGAAAGTGAACGTGCCCGGAGCCTTGGACGTCTCGTCGGCCGTCTCATGAGCGGTTCCGAGAAGGGATACCCGGTAGCGCTCGCGACCGACATACCGTCGCACAAGCCAAACGCCGGCTGTGTCCCTAGACTTGCGGCGGTAGCCTAGGTGGAGCCTTTCGGGAACGAGGGTCTTCCAGTGCGGCCGCTTGCCTATGGCGAGCGCCTTCCTCGCGGTCGGGTTATCCAGTTTCGCGTCTTTTACGGTTTTCGGCACTTTGCCCTCCATCAGAACTCGGAACAAATATGAACCAAATATCCGTCCGAGTTTGTCGGAGTTCCCTTTGGTTCGATTACCACCAAGTATATGATATTGCAGGGCTTTTGGATACCAGGAAAAACTCGGAAAGAGTGTCCAGACGCCCTCTCACGGCGGGAACAGGGGTTCGATTCCCCTTGGGCGTACCAAGTCTCTCCAAGCTCTCGGCAAACCATCAATCCGATCCATCGCCTTGGGTCGCGGCGGGTTTGGCTCATTGCCGCTTCCGGCGCAGCGGAGCCGATTGCATTAGCATTGCATCGTGGGTCTTGAGGCACAGCGTTAGCGGCGCGCAGAACGTCGCGCTGAGTCGATGCCACGCGGGGAGGAGCCAGATACAGAAACTACAATCGCAAGGCGTCCATCACGCTGGTCGGCACTGCCTGGAGCCGACCTGAGCTACAGCTGCCGGCGGCGGATCGTTTTGGCGAGCTCGGCGAAGGCGCCTCTCCCTCGAAGGGTGGATGCCGGGAAGGCCCTTAGCACCCGCCAGCGAAGCTGCGCGCGACGCGCATGGCTGGGCTCTAAACGCGCCATACTCCAGTTGCAGTATCGTAGCTTCTTTGCCGTTCGAATTTCTCTCAGTCATGGCTTCGCACGATACCAAGATATGCTGCGAACGACACATCCACGGCGGGCTCAACCATTCGATCTATTCCGGCAAGCCGAAAAGTGTTTGCGCGCCTGCTATTCCTCCGAGCGGATGACTGCCCATGGCGATCATCCGCTCGGTAGTTTCTGCCTCGAACACTGTCGACGCGAGCACCGTCCGTCCCAACGGCTTGCACAGCCCTTCGATGCGGCTGACAAGATTTACAGCCTTGCCGATCGCGGTGAAGTCCAACCTGCCGGCAGTGCCGATATTCCCCCAGAGTATCTCGCCGACATGCAGGCCAATGCCATATCCGAGCTCAGGGCCGCCATTGCGGCGCCGAGTTTGGTTGAGATGATCTATCCCGGCGCGCGTGGCCTTCACGGCGCGTACCGCAGCGTCACATGCGGCATTTGCATCGCGCTCGCCAATCGGGAAAATCGCGAGGACGCCATCACCTATAAACTTGAGAACCTCACCACCAAATGCGTGCACCGCGCCGGCGACGCAATCGAACCAGGCATCAAGTACCAATACGATCTCGTCTGCATCATGAACCTCGGATAGATCGGTGAAACCTCGAAGGTCCGCGCACAGAAGCGCAGCCCGTATCGTCTCTCCCTTTACTCGACGAGCGTGACCGTTGAGCACATGTGCTGCACTGCGCTTTCCCAAATATGCTTCGAGCAATGCGCGTTTCGCGGACCGTTCTGCGAGTGCGGTCATCGGAGCCGCAGCAAACCGGGAGATTTGCCGCAGCAGCTCTGACTGCGCCTCATCCGGAGTATGATCGAACGCCCACACCAAGGTCGGTGCGACACCGCCCGCTCGCTCGTCGAACACGATCGCCCGCGTCGTGCCAAGCCACTCCCGCAGCACGAGCCGGGGATCGGCATTCTGGCGGTCGGCGCCTATCCCCAAACCCTCGACCACTTCACCCCCAGGCGCTCGCCAGAGCCAGATACGGCGTGAAATGATTGGGTCGGGAGCATCCTGCGCCAGCGCGCCGGCGATGATCGGCAAGCCGTCTTCCATCAAATGCGTTGAGAGCTGCAATAGAAGTCGCCCACCGTCGCCAATATGCGCGGCGTCGTCCAGAAGGAATGAAAGCGACTTTGCGAGAAGCATCGGTAGAATGTCACTCGGCACCGGCTTATGCTTACGCCTCGAACATCTTCTTGCAACTCCCCACATTCGCTTCAATCATGCATGGAATTCGATGCGGATGTGACCTGGGAGTGAGCGATGGCGGAATCGGTTTACACAGAGATTGAGGTCGCCGCGCCACAAGCGACCGTGTTCGCGCTTTTGACGGATCCGGACCAAATCGTGCGATGGATCGGGACCGAAGCGAATTTGGATGCAACGCCGGGCGGTCTGTTCCTCGTCAATGTCGGTGGTCGCCATATGGCGCGCGGTGAGTTCACCGAGGTGATCCCGGTCCACCGTCTTGCCTACAGTTTTGGCTGGGAAGACAACGAGACCGTGCCGCCCGGCTCCAGTCATGTCGAGATCGACCTGATCGCGAGGGATGCGGGGACACTGATCCGCTTCACGCACAGCGGACTGCCGAACGCAAAGGAGCGTGACAGCCACCGAAGGGGATGGGAGCACTACCTCTCAAGGCTGAAGATCACTGCCGATGGGGGACATGTCGATCCCGACGTGCCGATGAAGAATATGTGATTTTCATCTAAGGGCCGCGGATGCCCGTAATCCCAACCAGGCGCGGCATGCGTCAGCGAGGCCCCTTTGACCTGCCGTCGCCAAACCGGCCGCTCGGGAAACCCAGCGGCCTGCGGGCCGCCGCACCATTACAGCTGCCGGCGACGGATCGTTTCAGCGAGCTCGGCGAAGGCGTCCGCGATCCCGGTGCCGCTCTTGGCGCCTGCGTGGAGTTCTTGAAACTCAGCGCTTCTGGCGCAACGCCTCGGATTGAATTAGCATCCGTTCATCAAAGCTCCGGCCGCACTCCTGCAGGATGCGGAATGCGGAGCGCAGGCGAGCGAGGCCGGGCGCGGTCACATGCCGGGCGCCGATCCAAGCGCGACTGGGCATCCGAACTTCCGTTCGGCGGCAAGACGGCGTGGCCGGGAGGAGTCAGATGCAAAAACTACAATCGCAAGGCGTCCATCACATCACGCTGGTCGGCGCCGGGCGTCAGACCTCGATCGATTTCTGGGAGGGCGTGCTCGGCATGCCTTTCATCTTCGAGCAGCCCAACCTCGACAAAGCCAGCGAAAGCCATCTCTATTTCGACCCGGGCGACGGCCGGCTGATCACCGTCTTCACCGACGAGAGCCGCACGCCGGTCAAGCGGCGCACGCCGACCGACACGGGCTGCGTCCATCATATCGCTTTCGCGGTGTCGCGCGTCACCTTTCTGCAGGCGGTTGCCCGGCTCGACGAGCGCGCCATCAAGCACAGCGGCGTCAAGGATCGCGGCTTCATGGACTCGATTTACTTCGAGGATCCGCTCGGCCTTCTGATCGAGCTCGCCTCCTATCGTTTCGAGCCGCCCGCGGGCTTCACCCATGCCGACGTGCTGATGCAGGCGCACAAGATCCGCGTCGCGCGCGGCGATTACAACATCGCCGAAGTGCATCTCGCCGACGCGATCCAGGCGCTTGCCGAGCGCTTGCGCGCAACCTTGTCGGAGGATCGCGCACCGAAAAATCCATACTGACGACACGCCAAACAAAGGGAGGACATAATGGCAAAGACAGCGACGAAGAGTGCGAAAAAGCCTGCCGCCAAGGCAGCCAAGCCAGGAGCGAAGCCGGCGGCCAAAGCCGCCGCCAAGTCAGCGGCGAAAGTGGCAAGGCCGGCAACGAAGGTCTCCGGCAAAAAGCCCGCGAAGGCCAAGGCGAAGCCGGCGAAAAAGCCGGCGCTCACGCTCAGCATGCTGAAGCCCAGCGTCAACAATATGAGCGTTCGGGTGTTTGCACGCGCCGCCGGGCTCGACCATTCCGAAACCGACGTTTGGGGCCTCACGCGCTCGCCCGAATATATGGCGCGAAACCCGGCCCATCTTACGCCGATGATCGAGGACAAGGGCCTGCCGAGAGGTGTCTTGTGGGAAAGCTGCGCCATCATGCAGTACCTCGCCAACAAGCACGGGCTGGAGAAACTATATCCCAAGGCGCCGGCCAAGCGGGCAATGATCGACAGTGCCATGTTCTACCTGATCGGGACGCTCTACCCCTATGTGGCGCGCGCCACTTATCCTGCACTGAATTTCCCGCAATATGCCGGCGAGGTCGGCCACAGCGACGCCCACCCCGACAAGAAGTCGGAAGCCCAGAAGGCCGCTATAGAAGCGATAGCCGAGCCGCTGGAGGTGTTTCACAGCTTCTTCAGGAACGGCAAGCCGTTCATCGGCGGCAAGAACCCGTCGATCGCCGACATCCGCCTGGCGGCGACGCTCGAATTCCTCGCCGTCATCGACTATGCGCTGCCCCAATGGGCAAAAGACTATATGGCGGCGATCGAGAAGAAGCTCGGCAAGGCCTATGCCGAGCCGGCCGGCGACGTGCGCGGCTATATCGCCTATGTGCGGTCGCAGGCCAACGCCTGAGGCACGTGCAGGCCGGCGATCGTCCGCACGTTCTGCGGGAGCCGGTAATGATCTGGGGTAATTCTTTCTTACTCTCCCCTGTTTGCACGATGTGGGGAGCTTAAGGTTTCGTTAACCGAAACCCTTTCTACTGGTATCCACCTCCAGCTTGCGACCACGGATGTACTGGCGCGGATGGAAAGCAAAGGTCGGCTGCTCGCCGGCCTTTGCTTATTGCAGCCCTGCCGAAGTTTGCGGCTGACGGCGCTTCACGACGCCTGAATGGCTGATGAAGCGCGTTGCCGGCATCTTGCCATCGCCGATGTCGGCCCTACCATCGAAGTAGTCCCGTCCTCGATGGCGGTTCAAGGACAGAGGCCCTGTCATGAAAAGCATTGCTGGAATGATGGTGATTGCAGGCGCCATGCTGGCGGGTGCAGCCGGTCAATCGAATGCAGCGACGCTCAACACCATGCCCGAGGTCGGGGCTGCCATCCAGGCGTGCTGGACCCCGCCGGCGAATGCCGGGAATTCCACCGTCACCCTGAGCTTCAGCTTCAGGCGCGATGGCACGCTGATCGGCCGGCCCAAGCCGACCGCCATCCGCGTCGCCGGCGAGGAGAAGACGCGCCAAGCTTTTGTCGACGCGGCGGTCGCGGCCGTGGACCATTGCCTGCCGTTGAGCTTTTCACCGGCGCTGGCTCAAGGCATCCCGGGCAAGGTGTTCACTCTGCAATTCAACTCGCCCAAACAAGAACAGGCTGCACCGCGAGTGAAGGCTTCGCCTTGATCTTTTCCAAAAACCGGATTCCACTTTTCGGGATCTAGTGGCGCCTTCGTCTCGCCTCGACATGTCGCGCCAGTTCCGGCACCTCGAAGACATAGTCGCTCCAGGCCGATTCCGGTATCTGGCCGGCGAGATAGCACTCCAGCAAAAGCCTCTGCTCGTGGTCGAGTGGCCTCGGTGCGCGTTCATGGTCGAACCCAAGTGAATGGAACAGATTCCTGGTCAGGTCCGCGACAGTGAAGTGGATCGACATTTGCGGTCTCCTCCTTTGGCCGCTCAACGCCGATCCCAGGGCTAAGGTTTCAGCAACGGCCGGCCGGTAACGCCGGATTGATCGCGATGCCGAACCCGCCGCGCGCATCAAACTTCGCCGTGGCGGGCGTCCGCCGGCGTTGCTGCTGGTTCGTCTCAATCTTGAAATAAAAATGTAATATTGAATTTACACGAGTGGAATCTAATACACTATAGCTAAAGTCTCTGGTGGCGGTTTGATCTACTTCAATTAGGAAAAACTGATTTAGCTAGTACTTATCCATAGTCGACAAAGAAATCCTGTTCTCGGTGCAACAAGGATAATGGTCGTTCCAATGACACGCTTCTGGCCCCTCACGATTCTGATGCTGGTGTCGGCAATAGCCGTTGCGCTCGGCACATCCTTCTCCTACGCGGATAGCTGCGGTGCCATCAGGAGCCAATTGCTTTCGGCGGGGCGCAGCGGCGGGACCAGCCCCGAGCTTGCCCAACTGCGTCGGCAACTCGCCGCGATTCAAAAGCTTGAGAGACAACGCAGATGCACGGCGAAAACGGCCGGCTTCTTCTTCAATCCCTGCGCCGACCTGGTCAGCAGCAAGGCGGAGGTGCAACGGCAGATCGCCAGACTGTCGAATTCGAGCAGGGACACGTCCGGATTGAAGGCCAGGTTTGTCGCGCTGGGCTGCGCCGCCCCCGCTGCCAAGAAACAGCCGGCGCAGCAACGCACGGCACCCAAGGCCCAGTCCGCAGGCACAACAATTGGCGGCAATCGGATGCTGTTTTGCGTTCGCTTGTCGGACGGATATTTCTTCCCCGCGCCAAAATCGCAGTTCGCCAAGAGCGACGATCTGAAGGAAACGGTCGATCAGTGTCGCTACATCTGCGACGATGCCGGCGTCGACCTCTATACGCTGAGCGACGCCACTCGCGAGACCGAGGAGATGGTCGCGCTCGAGTCGGGAAAACTCTATGTGGAGCTACCTGCCGCGTTCCGGTACCGCGACGACTCGAACTTCAAGGCCTGCGACGTCAAGCGCTATTACCGGCGCGTCGCCGAGCTCAGGGCACGAACCGTGACACCGGCCAACATGACCAACGCCATCATACCGTTGCCGACGTCAAAGCCGGATTTTGGCATCGTCGCGGAAATTCCTGAATCCGGGATCGAAACCGCCGGTGCCGCTCCGGCAGAGGCAAAACGCAGGCTGCCGAAGTGCAGGGAGCTGCCCAGCATCAGTCGATCGAAAGAGCGATCGGCGCGAGGCCGGTGAGAGTGGTCGGGCCAGCCTTCTTCCCGGCGGACTGACCAGGGCGGGCGATGTTCCGAGACGGCTGGCCGGATAGCCGCTTCAAGGCCTGGAGCCGTGCGCATCGACCGACGTCGGCTGGTTATTCGCAGACCATGCGGGCCCGTTTGCCGGGCTCGCTGACATTCTTGCAAGTTAGCGGCTTCGTCGGCTCCGGCGACAGCATGGGCGGGTTGTTGGTGATCCTCCCCCGAGGCGCTGCAACGGAAGCCGCGCTCCTGCGCACCGCCGGCCTTTTCGGCGTTTGCGGCGCCACTGGAAAGACGTCGGTCTCCAGTTGCGACTGTTCGGCTTGCGCCTGCGGCGAAGGCCTGTCCCAGAAACGGCGAACATCGAGCGGCTTGGGAATGATGACGGTGCCGTCATAGCTGCGCGCGCAGCCGCTTCCCAGAGGCAGCGCCAGGCACAGGAAGACAGGCAGAATCCGTCGAGACATCAGCAATACCCCTGCAAGCTTATAACGCTGCTTCGGCCTAACCGACAACCGGCGGAATAGGGCGAAGGGAGTAGATACCGTGAAGTAGAGTCGTCGCACTTCCAGTCGAAGGCGTTGCTCGAAGATCGAGCGCCGGGTCGGGCGCGGATGGAGGTCCAGCGCGAGTTAGAACCTTGCGATTCGTCAACGTTTCCAGCGTAAGGCCATGGTGCGATCGCACCATACCAAAGCCGCGCTCAGTGGCGACAATGGGATATTCGAAGTCCCGCTCCTCCAGTTACGGGCGGGAGCAGCGACCGCCGGCAAGAAACAGGGTCAGATTTACCCCAACGGACCTGTTTCGGCGATGGCGCGGCCATGACACGTTCTGGCTGCATGCAACGCGCTCCCGTCCGGCTTTTTTCTTTTACAGCCGGTGGCTACGATCGCCGAGCAGACGATGCCGGCCGGAATTCACGCAAGCTGCTGATTCCAGCGGCAAACCGCGGCCCATGCCGACAAAGCCCGCGGCCGCTCCTTCTTAACCCGGCTGGACGACGTTACCGGAGCGACATGAAACTGTCATGCGACTGTAATAATCGGGGGCTATTGGCCTCAGCGGGCGCCGGAGGAATGGCGCCGAGAGACCATATTCCGAACAGGAGCAGGCCACATGAGACATTTCATCCGCTCGGCGGCCGTTGCGATTGCAATGGCTGCGGCGACGACCACCCTCACCCTGTCCGCCGCGCTCGCCGCGGACATCTCCGGCGCCGGCGCCACCTTCCCCTACCCGATCTATGCGAAGTGGGCCGACACCTACAAGAAAGACACCGGCGTTGGCCTTAACTACCAGTCGATCGGTTCCGGCGGCGGCATCAAGCAGATCAAGGCCAAGACCGTTACTTTCGGCGCTTCGGATGCGCCGCTCAAGGGCGACGAGCTTGAAGCGTCCGGACTGGCTCAGTTCCCGATGGTGATGGGCGGCATCGTTCCCGTCGTCAATCTCGAAGGCATCAAGCCGGGCGAGTTGGTTCTCGACGGCCCGACGCTGGCCGACATCTTCCTCGGCAAGATCACGAGCTGGGATGACGAAGCGATCAAGAAGCTTAATCCCGACGTCAAGCTGCCTTCGCAGGCGATCGCGGTCGTTCACCGTTCCGATGGTTCGGGCACGACGTTCAACTTCAACTATTACCTCGGCGACGTCAGCGCGGACTGGAAAGAAAAGGTCGGCGTCGACAAGGCCGTGGAATGGCCGGTCGGCATCGGCGCCAAGGGCAATGAGGGTGTTGCCAACAACGTCGCCCAGACCGGCGGCGCGATCGGTTATGTCGAATATGCCTACGCCAAGCAGAACAAGCTCACCCACACCGATATGATCAACAAGGACGGCAAGAAGGTCGAGCCCACCGCGGCGGCGTTCTCGGCGGCAGCGGCCAATGCCGACTGGAGCTCGCAGCCGGGCTATGGCGTCATCCTCGCCAACGAGCCGGGCGCCGAGTCCTGGCCGATGACGGCGGCAACGTGGATCCTGCTCTACAAGAAGCCGGATGATGCCGCGACCACCGGCGAAGCGCTCAAATTCTTCGCCTGGGCATACGACAAGGGCGACGAGATGGCCGGCGAGCTGGACTACGTTCCGATGCCCGACAAGGTGGTTGAGAGCGTCAAGGCCATGTGGGCCAAGGAAGTCGTCGGCGACGACGGCAAGCCGATCTACTCGGCTATGTAATCTCCTCCAGGGAGGGCGTCGATGGCGCCCTCCCTGTTGCCTTTAATCGCGAGGACCCAATGACCATCGCTTCCGATGCCATGCCATCATCTGCAGCAGCCCGGGCCAGGGAAGCTACGGTGCGGCGCTTCGCGCTCACAGATGCCATATTCCGCGGACTCACCCGCGCTTCCGCAATTCTTGTGCTGGTCATCCTCGGCGGTGTCGCGATCTCGCTGTTTGCCGGCTCGTGGCAGGCGCTGTCGTCCTTCGGTTTCTCCTTCCTGACGACTGAAAGCTGGAATCCGGTCACGGAAAAATTTGGCGCACTGGCGCCGATCTACGGCACCCTGGTCACCGCGGCCATCGCCATCCTGATCGCGGTTCCGATCGGCATCGGCATTGCAGTCTTTCTCACCGAGCTCTGCCCGCGCCCGCTCAGGCGCCCGATCGGCATAGCGGTCGAGCTGTTGGCCGGCATTCCTTCGATCATCTACGGCATCTGGGGCCTGTTCGTGTTCGCGCCGTTCCTGCAGACGGCGATACAGCCCTTCATCATCAACGTCTTCCACGGCGTGCCGGGACTATCCAGCCTTTTCGCTGGCCCTCCTTACGGCATCGGCCTTCTGACCTCGGCGCTGATCCTTGCCATCATGGTGCTGCCCTTCATCACCTCGATCACCAAAGACGTCTTCGATACGGTGCCGGCGGTGCTGAAGGAATCGGCCTACGGCATCGGTTGCACGACCTGGGAAGTGACCCGGCGCGTGGTCATTCCCTATACCCGCATCGGCATCATGGGCGGCGTCATGCTTGGCCTCGGCCGGGCACTCGGCGAAACCATGGCAGTGACCTTCGTCATCGGCAACGCGCATCGCATCAGTGCCTCCCTGTTCGCACCGGGCACGACGATCTCGGCGACCATCGCCAATGAATTCACCGAGGCCGACGGCGACCTCTACACCTCCTCGCTGGTGGCGCTCGGCCTGATCCTCTTCGCCATCACCTTCCTGATCCTTGCCGCCGCCCGCTATATGCTGATGCGGATCGACGCCCGTACGGGAGCCTGACCGATGTCGACATCCTCATCGCTCCACAGCCGCCGCAAAGCCAGGAATTCGGTGATGATGGCGCTTTGCGTCGTCGCCGCCGGCATCGGGCTTGCCTGGCTGGCGCTCATTCTCGGCGCACTGGTCTATAAGGGCACAGCCGGGCTTTCGCTCGCCGTCTTCACCGAGATGACGCCACCACCGGGCGAGGCCGGCGGCCTGCTCAATGCCATCGCGGGCAGCCTGCTGATGACGATCATCGCCGTTGTCGTCGGCACGCCGATCGGCGTGCTGGCGGGAACCTACATGGCCGAGTATGGACGCTTTTCGCGCATCACCACCGTCGTCCGCTTCATCAACGACATCCTGTTGTCGGCGCCGTCGATCATCATCGGCTTGTTTGTCTATGAGCTGATGGTGCGGCCAATGGGACATTTCTCGGCCATTGCCGGCGCCGTTGCGCTTGCCATCCTGGTCATTCCGGTGGTCGTGCGCACCACTGAAGACATGCTCAACCTGGTGCCGAACGCGTTGCGTGAAGCCGGTGCCGCGATCGGCGCGCCACGCTGGGTGGTGATCCGTTCGGTCGCCTACCGCGCCGCATTGTCCGGCATCGTCACCGGCATATTGCTGGCGATAGCACGCATTTCCGGCGAGACGGCGCCGCTGCTCTTCACCGCGCTCAACAACCAGTTCTGGAGCAGCAATATCAACGCGCCGATGGCCAGCCTGCCGGTGACCATCTTCCAGTTCGCTCTCAGCCCTTACGAGGAATGGCAGCAACTGGCGTGGACCGGCGCACTCATAATCACCCTGACGGTTCTGGGCTTGAGCATCCTCGCCCGCAGCCTTACCGGACGCAGAGAGGACAGATGACACAGATGTTGTCCCCAGACATGACGATGGCCGAAACGGTCGCCGAGAAGACGAAGATCGAGGTCAAGAATCTCAACTTCTACTACGGCCAGAGCAAGGCGCTGAAGGACATCAGCCTGTCGCTGCCTGAGCGCAGTGTCACGGCCTTCATCGGCCCTTCGGGCTGCGGGAAATCGACGCTGCTGCGTGTGTTCAACCGCATCTATGAGCTCTACCCAAAACAGACGGCCGAGGGCCAGGTGCTGCTCGACGGCAAGAACATTCTCGACCGGTCGCAGGATCTCAACCTCCTCAGGACCAAGATCGGCATGGTGTTCCAGAAGCCGACGCCGTTCCCGATGTCGATCTACGAGAACATCGCCTTCGGCGTCAGGCTCTACGAGAACCTCGGCAAGTCCGAGATGGACGGCCGCGTCGAACAGGCGTTGAAGCGCGCCGCGCTGTGGAGCGAGGTCAAGGACAAGCTCAACGCCAGCGGCTTGAGCCTGTCCGGCGGCCAGCAGCAGCGGCTCTGTATCGCCCGCACCGTGGCCGTGAAGCCGGAAGTCATTCTGCTCGACGAACCGGCTTCGGCCCTCGACCCGCTGTCGACTGCCAAGATCGAGGAACTGATCGACGAATTGCAAGCCGACTACACGATCGTCATCGTCACCCACAACATGCAGCAGGCGGCGCGCGTGTCGCGCCAGACCGCCTTCATGTATCTGGGTGAACTGGTCGAGTTCGACCGGACCGAGAAGATCTTCACGTCGCCCCGCGAGAAGCGCACGCAGGACTACATCACTGGCCGCTTCGGCTGAGCCGTTCCGATCATGCATATGAGGACAGGACCATGGGCGAACACACAGTCGCTTCTTTCGACGAGGATCTCGAGCAGATCAGCAAGCTGATCCGCGACATGGCCGACCTCGCCGGTTCGATGGTCGGCGGGGCGACCAAGGCCCTGTTGAATTCCGACAACGTGCTGGCGCAACGCGTCGTTTCCGACGACGCCATCATGGATGCGCGTCAACGCGAACTGGACGACCGCGCCATCACCCTGATCGCCAAACGCCAGCCGATGGCCCACGATCTTCGCCATGTGGTCGGAGCGATCCGCATGGCGGGCGACCTCGAACGCATCGGCGACCTTGCCAAGAATATCGCCAAGCGCGTGAGTGCGGTCGGCCTCAGCGCCACGCCGCGGGACCTGTCGCATTCCATCGACGCGATGGCGCAGCTGGTTCTCATCCAGGTGCAGGGTGTCATCGAGGAATATGCTGCAGGCGATGCGGCCGCGTTGGCCAAGCTGCGTGCCGCCGACGAGCGCATCGACGTCAAATACACGTCCGTGTTCCGCGAGCTCTTGACCTACATGATGGAAGATCCGCGCAACATCACCGCTTGCACGCACCTGCTGTTCTGCGCCAAGAATCTGGAGCGGATCGGCGACCATGTCACCAACATCGCCGAAAATGCGTATTATGTGCTGACCGGCGAGCAATTGCCGGTCAATCGTCCGAAGCAGGACGAAACGACAATGTCCGCACCGGTGACATGATGGGGGTGCCCAGCCGATGATCGCACCACGCATAATGGTGGTGGAGGACGAGGAGCCGTTGGGTGTGCTGCTCCGCTACAATCTCGAATCCGAAGGCTACCAGGTCGAGGTGGTGACACGCGGCGACGAAGCCGAGATCCGTTTGCAGGAGAATGTGCCCGACCTTTTGGTGCTCGACTGGATGATACCAGCGGTTTCCGGCATCGAGCTCTGTCGTCGGTTGCGGGTGCGCCCCGAAACCGAGCGGCTGCCGATCATCATGCTGACCGCGCGCGGCGAGGAGAGCGACCGGGTGCGCGGGCTTTCGACCGGCGCCGACGACTATCTGGTCAAACCGTTTTCGACACCGGAATTCATGGCCAGGGTCAAGGCGCTGCTGCGGCGCGCCAAGCCGGAAGTGCTGTCCAGCGTGCTGAAGGTCGGCGACATCGTGCTCGATCGCGAATCGCACAGGGTCTATCGCAAGAAGAGCGAAATCAGGCTCGGGCCGACCGAATTCCGGCTGCTCGAGTTCATGATGCGGCATCCGGGCCGTGTCTTCTCGCGCAGCCAGTTACTCGATAATGTCTGGGGCGAGACAATCTACATCGACGAACGCACCGTCGACGTGCATGTCGGGCGGCTGCGCAAAGCCGTCAACAACGGCCGGATGCCGGATGTCATCCGCACCATCCGCGGTGCCGGCTATGCGATCAGGGAAGATTGACCCGCCTGGTCAGGCTACGTTCTTTCTGACGCTGGGCCTCATTTGCGCGCCCGGCGCGAAAATCTCCTGGTCGACGAAGCTTAGCGCCCGCATCGCGCAGCCTTCGCGGATCAGCGGCAATTCGTTCGGCTCTGTATCGAAGGAGATCGAGCCCGAATGCTGGCCGCCGGCGGTCTGGGCGATTGCCTTCCGCAAGGCCGGCTCGATCAGATCGAAGGCGGCGGCACTGGCGCCGACCATCGCGACCGGTGCCGGATCGATCAGCGCGAACAGCGAGCCGAGACCGAAACCCAGCGCTTCGCCGGCCTTGCGGTAGGCCTCGCGTTCCGGCCCATCTTTCTCGCGCGCCCGGGCCGCCAGTGCTCGCATGTCGGCGTCGCTGACGTCGGCGATCGGTTCGCTTTCTTCGCTCATCTGCCTGGCGTTGCGCCAGATGGCGTAGTTGCCGGCATAGGCCTCGATGCAGCCGCGCCGCCCGCAACGGCAGAGCGCGCCGCCCGGACGATGGATCATGTGGCCAAATTCGCCACCCGAGGAATGCGTCCCGGTGAACAGTTCGCCCTTCAGCACCAGCCCCATGCCGATGCCATGCGAAAGCAGGATGGCGATGAAGTCGTCGCGATAGCGATCCGGATTGCGCCAGCGCAAAGCCACCGCCATCATGTTGCAGTCGTTCTCCACCGTTGCCGGGATGCCGAATTCGTCCTCCAGCATGTCGGCAAAGGCGATGTCGGTCTGCGGCGTGATCGGCGACCACAGCATGGCGCGTGCAGGGGAGTCGGTAATGCCCTGAATCGCCAGGGCGATGCGGGCGACACTGCGGACGTCAAGGTCTGGATCCTGCAGCCGGCGCCGGACGATGGCCATGCATTCACGGATCAGCTCGTCGCGCGGCATGGTCAGCGTGTCCAGCCGGCGCTGTTCCTCGGCGACCACCTGTCCCGTATAGTCGATAATGGCGGCCGACAGGAAATTCAGCGACAACACCACGGTCAGCACCGCCGCCGCTTCCGGGTTGAGGGCGAGGCCGACCTGCGGACGACCGCGTTTCAACGAAACGGGCTCACTTGCCTTGCTCTCGGCGAGGATGCCTTCCCGTATCAGGTCGGAAGAGATCGCCGATATGGTCGAATGACTGAGGCCGGTAGTAGCTGCGATCTCAGTACGCGATGGCTGGCCGGCCCGGCGCACCGCCGAGATCACCATCGCCCGGTTGCGCCGGCGCAAATCGTCATGGCGGATTCCGACCGACATTGTTTTGCTTTCCTCCCGGTTGCCGCGGCCGCTCATGAACCGGAAGCCGTCGGTAATGTCCGACAAATAGTGTCGGACGCAGGCAAATAGTGTCAGATGCAGGTTGCGCTGTCATCGTTTATTCCGACGCTCGAAAAAACTCGCAGAGTCATCAAAATCCATCAGAATCGATGTTGACAGCAGCCGGAGATCGGGCCAGTATTTTTTCGAGGCTCGAAAAAATTAGAGCTTCTAAGCTGGTCTTTGAGCCAATTGGTCACGCCGTACGCGGCGCAGGGAGGATATGATGAAGAAATTCACGACCGCCATTCTGGCGGGTGTCGCCATGACGCTGGCGCTGGCGTCGGTGGCGCAGGCTAAAGACAAGGTCATCGGCGTTTCCTGGTCGAACTTCCAGGAAGAGCGCTGGAAGACCGACGAGGCCGCAATGAAGGCGGCCATTGAGGCCGCAGGCGACAAGTATATTTCCGCCGACGCACAGTCCAACCCCGGCAAGCAGCTCACCGACGTCGAGAGCCTGATCTCGCAGGGCGCCAGCGCACTGATCATCCTGGCGCAGGACGCCTCGGCCATCGGGCCGGCCGTGCAGAAGGCACTGGACGAAGGCATCCCGGTCGTCGGCTATGACCGGCTGATCGAGAACAAGGACGTGTTCTATCTGACCTTCGACAACAAGGAAGTCGGCCGCATGCAGGCCCGCGAAGTCTTCAAGGTGAAGCCGGAAGGCAACTACGTCTTCATCAAGGGTTCGGGTTCCGATCCGAATGCCGATTTCCTGTTTGCCGGTTCGATGGAGGTGCTGAAGGAGGCCATTGACGGCGGCAAGATCAAGAATGTCGGCGAGGCCTATACGGACGGCTGGCTGCCGGCCAACGCTCAGAAGAACATGGAACAGTTCCTGACCGCCAACGACAACAAGGTCGATGCCGTGGTCGCCGCTAATGACGGCACTGCCGGCGGCGTCGTCGCCGCGCTGACGGCGCAAGGGCTGGCCGGATCGGTTCCGGTTTCGGGCCAGGACGGCGACCACGCCGCGCTGAACCGCATCGCGCTCGGCACACAGACCGTGTCGGTGTGGAAGGATGCGCGCGAGCTCGGCAAGAATGCCGCCGAGATCGCCTCGCAACTGGCCGACGGCAAGCAGATGACCGACATTGCCGGCGTGAAGGATTTCACCACGCCCGGCGGCAATACCGTCAAGTCGCTGTTCCTGACCCCGGTCGCCATCACCAAGGACAACCTCAACGTCGTCATCGACGCCGGCTGGATCAAGAAAGAAGAGGTCTGCGCCGGGGTGACGGCTGGCACTGTTGCAGTCTGCAACTGAGCCGACGTTTCCGAAAAGTCCGAACGCCGCGGCCGCTCGCCGCGGCGTTTTTCCAACAAGAGTTGTTTTTCCGCTTCCGGCGGATAACTTCTAGGCTGCTTCCGGCATCCGCGGCAGACGGCAACCCGGCGGGAGAAACATCATGACCGACACGACGTCCAACACGCCGGTCGACAGCACGACAGACCGGGCACGGGAATCCGAACTCGGCATTGTTGCCCGATTTCTCAAGGCAACCGAACTCGACACGCGCATGCTCGGCATGGTCGGCGCGCTGCTGGTCATCTGGGTCGGCCTGCATGTCATTTCTAGCGTACGGCTCGGCGTCAATCCGTTCGACTTCGACAGCCGGACCTTCCTGACGCCACGCAATCTCTGGAACCTGTCGGTGCAGACTTCGGCCGTGGCCATAATGGCCGCCGGAATGGTGCTGGTTATCGTCATGCGCAATATCGACCTGTCGGTCGGCTCCGCCGAAGGCCTGATCGGCGTGGTCATGGGTTTTGCGCAGGTGCATTTCCTGGTGCGAATGGTCGGTCTGCAATTAGGCAACCCCTGGATCTGGATCCTGGCGCTGGCCATCGGCCTCGCGCTTGGCCTTCTGATCGGAGCGTTCCAGGGATACATCATCGCTTATCTCGAGGTGCCGGCCTTCATCGTGACGCTGGGCGGCCTTCTGGTCTGGCGGGGTGCCGCATGGTGGGTCGCCAGTGGGCAGACGATTGCGCCGCTGGATGCCACTTTCCAGCTGATGGGCGGCGGACCGACGGGTTCGATCGGTGCGCGATGGAGCTGGATCGTCGGAATTGTCGCGTGCCTGGCGGTTGTGTTCATGCTGCTCAACGGGCGGGTGCAGCGCAAGCGGTTCCGCTTCCCGTTACGCCCGATCTGGGCCGAGACGTTCCTCGGGGCCGTCACTTGCCTTGTCATCATGGGCGCCATATGGCTTGCCAATTCCTATCCTTGGCCGGTCGGCATCGTGAACAGATATGCGGCGGCCAACAATATAACCGTTCCCGAAGGCGGGCTGTTCATCGCCCATGGCATCGCCATACCCGTGCTGATGGCTGTAGCCGTAGGGCTGATCATGACCTTCATCGCCAAGCGTACCCGTTTCGGCCGCTATGTCTTCGCCATCGGCGGCAATCCGGAAGCAGCCAACCTTGCCGGTATCAACACGCGCTGGGTGACCATGAAGGTGTTCATGATCATGGGCGTGCTGGCGACGATCGCCGCAGCGATCTCGTCAGCCAGGCAGAACTCGTCGACCAATGCGCTGGGCACGCTGGACGAGCTCCTGGTCATCGCGGCGGCGGTGATCGGCGGCACGTCGCTCGCCGGCGGCTCCGGCACAGTGCTCGGCGCCATGCTCGGCGCGCTTTTGATGCAGTCGCTGCAGTCCGGTATGGTGCTGCTCGGCATCGATTCGCCGCTGCAGAGCATCGTTGTCGGAGCCGTGCTGGTGGTCGCGGTGTGGCTCGATACCGTCTATCGCAAACGGGTCTGAGCATGATCCCGCAAGGTGGAAACCGGTTTTCGTACAACTTGATGCTCAAGCAGGATCTATAGGGAGGAAGGACGAGCATGGCAGACAAAACCGCTCCCACGCCGCTGATCGACATGCGCAACATCTCCATCGCTTTCGGCGGCATTCGCGCCGTCGACGATGCCTCTGTCGACCTTTTCCCGGGCGAGGTGATGGCTTTGCTCGGTCACAACGGTGCCGGCAAATCGACGTTGATAAAAATCCTGTCCGGCGCCTACAAGCGCGATGCGGGCCAGATTTTCGTCAACGGCGAGGAAGCTTCGATCTCCAATCCCCGCGACGCCAAGAAGTACGGCATCGAGACGATCTACCAGACGCTGGCGCTGGCCGACAATGTCGATGCGGCCGCCAACCTGTTTCTCGGCCGCGAGCTGATGACCGGCTGGGGTACGCTCGACGACGTCGCCATGGAGGCCGAGGCGCGCAAGGTGATGGGCAGGCTCAATCCGCGTTTCCAACGCTTCAAGGAGCCGGTGGTAAAGCTTTCGGGCGGCCAGCGGCAGTCGGTGGCGATCGCCCGCGCCATCCTGTTCAATGCTCGCATCCTGATCATGGACGAGCCGACGGCGGCACTCGGGCCGCAAGAGACGGCGCAGGTCGGCGAACTGGTCAGGCAGCTCAAGTCCGACGGCATCGGCATCTTCCTGATCAGCCATGATATTCACGACGTGTTCGAGCTTGCCGACCGTGTCTGCGTCATGAAGAACGGTCGGGTTGTCGGAACGACGCGCACAACCGACGTCACCCAGGACGAGGTGCTCGGCATGATCATCCTCGGCAAGTGCCCACCCGGCGCCATTCCGGGGCCGGGCGCGCTGAAGATCGCCGCATGAACGAGAATTAGCCGGCTAATCACAAGCCGCCAAAATGTGCCAGCCGTCACCATGCATTGGCCTCGCCATTGTGTTGGCGTCAGGACTTGCCCATAAAGATGCCGAACCGTCCACGGGACGTATCAGCAATTGAAGAAGCTTTTTCCGACCGTCGCTTTTATCGCCGTCGCGCTGATCAGCCTGACGATGGCGGGTTTTGCCTATTTTGCCACCCAGGAGGCGGCCCGCATTAAATTCGAGGCGACGGCAGACGACGCGCTTAACCGGATCGAAAGCCGCATCGACCTGGACCTGTCGCTGCTGCGTTCGACCCGGGCGCTGTTCGACGCACGCAATGGCGGTATCTCGCAGGGCGAGTTCAAGGCCTTCTTCAACGCGCTCGACATCGAGAATAATTTCGCCGGCCTGCGCGGCATCGGTTTCCTTCGCCTGGCGAAAACTGGCAACGAGGCGGCGGTCGAGCGCGACATCCTGCACGATCACGGCGCAAGCCATCCGATCTATCCCGACACGAACTTACCGTGGCGTACGCCCATCGTGCTGTTCGAACCGCTGGATCCGTCCAACAAATCCAGCATCGGCTACGACATGTTCACCGGGCCGGCGCGGCGCGAGGCGATCGAAAAGGCGATGACCGACGACCAGCAGCACGCCAGCGGGCTCGTGCAGTTCGGCAAGGATACGGGTGCCGCGCAGACCTTTACCGGGTTCCTCGTCTTCGTCCGGCTCAATGTCGAAACCGCGCCGGACGCCGTGAACGCGACGAGATCCTCGACTGCCGGCTTCCTTTATGCGGCCTTCCGCGCCCGTGATCTGTTCCAGGCTGCGCTCAGCCGGGCACCATTGCTGCCGGTCAACACCGAGATCTATGACGGCACGGTGGACAGCGACAACCTGCTGTTCCAATCGGAAACGCCGCCTGTTTCGAGCCTCGGCGACAGGCTGCTGGTCACCCGCAAGATCACCGTCGCCGGCCGGCCGTGGGTCGTCCTGTTCAGGCCGACAAGTGCTTTCTCGCAACCTTCCTCGCGCGCCATCCCGGTGATGCTCGGATTGTTCGGACTGCTGCTTGCGGGCGCCATCGCGCTGGTGGCCCGCTATCAGGAGCGGGCCTATGAGGCGGTCTCGCTGCTTCACGAAACGACCGAAAAGAGCCTGCTGGAAAAAGACCTGATGCTGCAGGAGATGAAGCATCGCATCAAGAACTCGATCACGCGGGTGCTGGCAATCGCGCGCCAGACAGCATCGCACACGACCGACGTCCAGGAATTCTCGGCTTCTTTCTCGGCCCGGCTGCAGGCGATGGCGGCTTCCCAGGACATGCTGACGCGCTCACGCTGGCAGAAAGCCGATCTCGGCGACCTGCTGCGCATCGAGCTAGGCCAGGTGTTCGGCAGCGAGCTTCCTGAAGGGCTGCTGTCGGGACCGCAGGTTCTTCTCGATGAAAAGACGACGCAGGCACTCGGCCTCGTCTTTCACGAACTGGCGACGAATGCGCTGAAGCATGGCGAAGCCGGCAATTCAGTCGGTGCGCTGAAGGTCGACTGGTCGCTCGACGCCCGTAGCGGCACCCGGACATTGGCTCTCAACTGGCGCGAGGCCGGTCAGAAGAAGCTCGAGACACCGGCAAAGAGCGGTTTTGGCACCAGACTGATCGATCTCAACGTCACGCGCGAATTGCGTGGCACAATCAGGCGCGATTTTCGCGAAGATGGCTTGAACGTGGAAATCAAGGTTCCGCTGCCGGCCTGAAACGCCGTCTCGTGGGCCGCGTCGCAACAGCGCTCTAAAAGGGCAAACGCGGAGACAGGTGGCCTGCCTCCGCGTTTGCTGTTCGCCTGGAGCTCGAAACTAGTTGCAGCGAGCTGTGTAAATCCGGCCGTGACGATCTCTGTATTGGCAGTAGCCATTTTGCAGACGGCGAACGAGCAGACCGCCAATCGCACCAGCGCCGGCGCCGATCAAAGCGCCCTTGCCGCCGCCGACAGCGCCACCAATGAGCGCGCCGCCCACAGTGCCGATACCCACGTTCTCTTCCGTGGTGGTGCAGCCGCTGACCGCAACCACGGCAACCATGGCAATAATCATCTTCCGCATGGAGTCATCCTCACTTTTGTCCTCACTTTAATAAGCTCCAGCCGCCATTTAGCATGAAAGTACGGCCTTTGCCCGCACGATTTCATTGTTGATTAAGATAGTCTTTTTCGGGGCGTGCGCCGTTCGATGCTACCACGAACCCGGAAATCTCCAAGGACGCATCGAGCGTGCCGCTGGGACGCACGTTCCAGACGATCCTGTCATAGTCGTCCTCGAGCACCGGATCGACGGCAAGGCATCTGGCGACGACATGTTGGGCCTGGCCCGGCAGGTCGGTGACCGCGAACGGGCACGGCCGAGCACTCGGGCAGTGGTTTCAAAGCGATCAAGCAGAGGCGAGTTCGATTCAGATCAGTTGGGACGCGGCGGTCAGGACGATCGCGGCCATAAGCGCGATAGCGGCGAAGCGGAGGGGCGAAGCACGAGGCGCGGGCGCTGCGGACGCGTCGGGATCCTGAAAACCGCCCATCGAGACGCGAGCGGCCTGTTCCAGTCTGTTCAAGTCGGCAGCCGTCAAGGCCCATTCCCTTCATTTTGTGCCAAACTCAATCCGGTGGATCGACACGTTCGCACAGGATCGGACTTTATGGTGAACAGTCGGTTAAAGATGGCGATGCGCAGCAAGCCTTCGCGCGGCGACCGCCGCTCGTTAATCCGTCTCGAAATTGCCGTGAGGAACGACAAGGCGGTATTCGAGGCGGTTCCCGGTGATCTCAAGTGTCGCCGTTCCATTCAATGAAGTGGGCACGACGCGTTCGAGCGCGACGCTGCCAAAACGCTTCTCACTGCGCTGATTGTCGTTGGCTCCGATCACTTCGGCCCATGTCAGCGACAGCGCAGGCTCGCCAGCGGAAGCTGCCGTCAGATCGGCCGTCACCTCGACGAAACCGTCGCTGCGCGACAGTGCGCCATAGCTGACCGAATTGACGGCGAGCTCATGCATGGCCAAGCCGATGTGCAAGGCGGCATTGGGGTTGAGATATGGATTTGCGCCGCGGAAGCGTAGGCTGTGCAAGGGATCCGCGCCGTACCTGCCGACCTGACCGGAAACCAGCTCGCGCAGCGCCGCTCCCCGCCAGTTGGATGACGTAACCAAATCCTGCGAGGAGGCCAGCGACTGCAATCGGCCGCGGAAGCGCGTCAGGAAATCGTCAATGCTGCCGGAATAACGGCCCGTCTGGGTGGCGATACTCTGGATGATGGCCAAAAGGTTCTTGGAGCGATGACTGACTTCGCGCAGCAGCGCCTTCAACGTCTGCTCCCGGCGTTTCTGCTCGGTTGTTTCGACCATGGTGGTCACGACGCCCTGCACCGCGCCGGTCTCGCTGCGGTCGGCGTCTATCCACACCTGAAACCAGCGGGCGCCGTCATCGGCCGGCACGCTGAGTTCAAGATGTTGAGGATTGCCGGAGACGATGACGTCGTGCTTGGCGGCGCCGATACGCTCTGCCTGCGCCGGCGGCAAGATGCCGGTGTTGTCGGAGGCATCGGAAGTCCAGGGCGCGCGCATGTTGCGCGCCCACACCGTCTTCATCTCGCGATCCTGGTACAGGACGGAAATCCCGGCATTGTGCAGTGCATGGAGAAGGGCCCGGCCAAGCTGCATCCCGCTTTCGGCGGGATGCAAAGCGATGATCTCATCACTCTGGCCGCGGTCTTTCATTTTTCCGACTCTGGAACGCATCGGTCAATTTGCTCAACCCATGTCGGGCTGAACGGTTCGCGGAAAAATGGGTTCCAAAAGGAGGAGGTTCGTATCAAGCCTTAAAAAGCGGTCCGCCGAGCGGCATCCCGTTGGAGGACACTGCCCGGCGGTGGCTGGAAACCGTTTGAGGGGTGCGGCTTCCAGTGTTCGCTTGAATGGCCGCTTGGCATTCACGCTCGTCTGATCAGGCCGGCAATAAGCGATATGATCAGGAAGGCGAGAAAGATGAAGAACAATATCTGCGCTATGCCGGCCGAGGTGCCAGCGATGCCGCCGAAACCAAGCGCACCGGCGATAATCGCCACGACGAGAAATACGAGCGCCCAGTAAAGCATGATCGATCTCCTTCCAATGCTGCGGTGAAAACGTGATTCGCCTCCGTTTGTTCCACCATTTTCCGAAAAAGACGATGCTGAAAATCTTCAGGGCCCGAATTGCCGCGGTGTGTGGAAAGGTCCAGTTGGTTGCCCCAGTTGGTTGCCAGTGAATTGAGCCGGCGTCACGCCCATCTGATCCGAGAGAGCGGCTGTCTCGGCGGCCGCAGTTCGGCCGTCCGCTGTTTCATGCCGCGGCTTTCGCGTGCCGGTCAAAGAACAGGGCCTGACTGATAAGAGCCTTGACCATGTCCGGATTGAACGGCTTGGTAACCAGGAAAGCCGGTTCCGGCCGCTCGCCGGTGAGCAGGCGCTCGGGAAAGGCGGTGATGAAGATCACCGGTACCGAGGTCGACGACAGGATCTCATTGACGGCCGCTATGCCCGAACTTCCGTCGGCAAGCTGGATATCGGCAAGCACCATCTTTGGCCGCGCCTTGCCGAACATCGCCACCGCCTCGGCGTGGGTGCGCGCCGTTCCGACGACGCGGTGGCCGAGGCTTTCGACCATTTCCTCGATATCCATGGCGATCAGCGGCTCATCCTCGATGATCAGCACGTCGGTTGCCACCTGACGGGAGATCTCGTTGCTCGCCTGCGCGAGAAGTTCGGAGAATTGCTGTTCGTCGACGTCGAGAATCTCCGCCGCCTCGTCTTCGCTGAAGCCTTCGACCGCAACCAGCAGAAAGGCTTGGCGGGGACGAGGCGCAATTGCATTCAGATTGGCCGCGGCGCGCTGTTCCCATGCCGACTGGGCATGCTCCTGCGGAACGCGAATGGCCACCGAGGTGAAGAGCTTGGCAAAGACCTTGTAGAGCGCGATACGGTCGTTCGATGCGTCCGGAAAGATGTCGACATCGGCAATGATGGCCTCGAGCATTGCGGCGACCAGCGCGTCGCCGCTCTCTTGCGATCCGGATACGGCGCGCGAGAAGCGGCGCAGGAACGGCAGGTGCGGAGCGATGGTTGCTGATAGGCTCATAGTGGACGTCTCCCTCATATGACGTGATTGCATGTTACAGCTAAAAACGGTTTGCAAGCCTAGCTATTGAAACGCTGGCTCCTTGAAAAAGGTTCCAATCGTGCGGAACTAATATGTGAGGCTGGCGTTTAAAGGCGGGTTGGGCAACCAGACGAGGCTGCCGCTTGCATTGCGTTATGTGTTGAAGGGCGGCTTAAGGCTGGGACAAAAGGGCGAAATGAAGAACATGACGAAAGCTACCATGGGTGGCGTTGGCAACGGGCGCCGGGCTGCTTCCCGCGACCCGCTTGGGCCGAACTCGGAAATCGGCCGCAAACTCAAACAATACTATGACGAGCTGGTCTCCGACAATGTGCCGGATCGCTTCGCCCAACTGCTCAGCCAGTTGGAAAAGGCCGAACCTGTACAAAAGAAGGACTGAGGCATGGCGGCCGTCTCCCAGGGCTTCAAGACCGACTTGCTCGGCTCGATCCCGAGCCTGCGGGCTTTTGCCGTGTCGCTGACGCAAAACGCCGACAAGGCCGACGACCTGGTGCAGGAAACATTGGTCAAGGCCTGGGACAAGCATGAAAGCTTCCAGCCCGGCACCAACCTGAAGGCATGGCTGTTCACGATCTTGCGCAACGAATTCTATTCGCAGATGCGCAAGCGCGGCCGCGAGGTGCAGGACAGTGATGGCGTCATGACGGCCAGGCTTGCCGTTCACCCGGCCCAGCACGGCCAGCTTGACCTCGAAGACTTTCGCGGCGCGCTCGAGTTGCTGCCAGAAGACCAGCGCGAAGCCATTATCCTCATCGGCGCGTCGGGCTTCTCCTACGAGGAAGCGGCCGAGATCTGCGGCTGCGCCGTCGGAACGATCAAGAGCCGCGTCAGCCGCGCCCGCACACGGCTGCAGGAAATCCTGAAGATCTCCGGTGAAGACGAGTATGGCCCGGACGCAATTTCGGCTCAGGTAACTGGGTCGACTGCTGCGTGAAGCGCCGGCGTGTTCGAACCGCTCCGCGCCTCAGCGAAGAGGCGTGCGCCTGCAGGCCGTTACCACTGCCTCGACGAGATCGTCTCCCGAATAGGGCTTGGTGACCAGCCTGACGCCGGGAAAGGATTTCTTGATCTCGTCGGTATCCGAATAGCCCGAGGCGAAGACGAACGGGATGCCCGCTTCACGCAGCCGCGAAGCAAATTGGAGCGTCGAAACGCCGCTCAGCATGAGGTCGACGATGGCCACATCGAACTGCGCGGCAACGTCTTGCTGTTCGATCTCAGTCAGATCACGGGCGATGACCACATCGAGCGCGCCGTAGTCGCGGCAAAGCTGCTCGATATCCATGGCAATCAGGAACTCATCTTCCAGGATAAGAATCCGCAAACCCTCAAGTGATGCGCGCACGCAGCAATATCTCCTTAAATGCGTCTCTAACGTGAAACGGGGGAAGTCATGATCGTTATTTGGCATGCTGTCATTTAAAAAAGACGTGCCGGCGCGGATGCGTCGGCCTCGGCCCGTGCAAGGCATTTGCAACGCGCGCTGCCGGAGATAGGGTTAGAAGAGGTTCGTGCCGGAACCTTGGGGTCTGTCGGGCGTTTCGACCGAGCAAAAGCATGGAGAGTGAAGCAATGGCGACTGCCGCAGGAAAGGCCGCGAACGAAGCCCGCACGAATTCCGATATTGAGGCCGACATCGCACAATTGAAGGCCGACATCGACCAACTTACCAAGCTGTTGGCCAAAACTGGCGAACATGGCTACGGGGCAGCACGGCGAGCCGCCGCCGAAAGCGTCGAGCAGTTGCGAACCCAGGGCGAGGCAGCCTTCGACAGCCTGCGCAGCAACGCCAGGGATATCGAGGCGCAGATGATAGCGCATATGCGCGAAAAACCGGTGACTTCGCTGGCGATCGCCGCAGGCGTCGGATTCCTCTTCGCGCTTCTCGCGCGCCGTTAGTTCTGCACGCATGGGAATGCTTGCATCGCTGATCTCGGGCCTCGCCTCGGGCGAAACCATTGCGGCGGTGCAACGCGCACGCGTCGCTGCGATTGTCTATTCGATCGCAGCGCTCGCGGCGCTGTGCGGCCTCGGCTTCCTCGTCGGGGCGGCCTATATCTGGACGGCGGCCCGCTATGGGCCGATGGCAGCTTCCCTGAGCTTCGGGATCGGCTTTCTCGCAATCGCCGGTCTCATCCTGCTCGTCTACCGGATGTCGGCCGGCTCGCGCGCCAGGCGCCGGGCGAAGCGACGCAACGCCGACATGAAGGCTATCGGCATCACTGCGGCACTCGCCGTGCTGCCGGCGCTGCTCAAGGGCAAAGGTGGCCCGGGGAAGGCCGGACTGGGCGCGATTCTCGGCCCGGCGATAGCACTCGCCGCCTACGCTATCTACCGCGAGAACGTGAAGCGCGGCTCCGATGATCCGGATACCGGCAAACGGGAATAGTTCGGAGGGGATAGTTCGGGGCAAACGATTCCGGCGCCGGTCGCAAAATGCTGGCCTCACAAATCTTCGAGCGGAATCGATATTTCGGCGACCACGCCGTCCGGCCGGAATTCATGGGTCACCTCGCTGGAAATGACCTTGGCCAGGCTGCGGCGGATCAGGATCGAGCCGAAGCCATGGCGTTCGGGCGGCGCAACCCGCGGGCCGCCGCTTTCACGCCAGGCCAGCAACAGACGCCGTGCGCCCTTCCTGCCTTGTACCCTCCAATCGAGATCGACCTTTCCGGAGGAAACCGAGAGCGACCCGTATTGCAGTGCGTTGCTTGCCAGTTCATGCAGGATCAGCCCGAGCCCGACTGCCTGGTCGGGTGAGAGCAGGACATCGGCGCCGGAGATCGCCATGCGCGATTGTCCGGCGGCTTGGAACGGCTTTAGCTCGATCTCCACCAGCTCGCGGATGCCGATACCGCGCCACTCGCGGTCCGACAGCAGGCTGTGCGCAACGCCCAGTGCCTGCAGCCTGGCGCTGAAGGCTTCGAGGAATTCGCTTGGCTGGCGGGCATGGCGAACGGTCTGCGTCGCCAGCGCCTGTACGGTTGCCAAAGTGTTCTTGACGCGGTGATTGAGCTCGCGCAGCAACAGCCGTTGACGTTCGTCGCCAAGTTTGCGTTCGGTAATGTCGTAGTTGACGCCGAAGATAAGCGTTGGCTTGCCCTCGCCGTCGCGTTCTATGACGCGGCCGCGCGTTGCGATCCATCGCGGCGGATCGAGGCCTTTGACACGGTATTCGCCAAAATAATCGTCGCTGCCGGTCAGCGCGTCGCGAAAGCGTGTTTCGGTCTGGTGAACGTCGCGCGGGTCGATGGCGGTCAGGATGTCGCGCGCCCTCAGCCTGTTCGATTTCGGCAGGTTGAATAATTCGGACAGCAGGACATCGCAGTCGATCATATCGCTGCGGATATCCCATGCCCAGCTGGCAAGCGAAGCCGCGTCGAGCGCGATAGCGCGCCGCTTTTCCTCTCGAACCAGTGCTGCCTTGGCAATCGCCGCACTGCGGGTTGCATCCTTCAGCGTGAACAGGCTGGCGGCAAGGCCGGCCAGCGCCGACAGGTGGTCGAGCTGGACAGAGGAGGGACGTGCGTGCGGCTTCCGGTCGAGCACGCACAGCGTGCCGATCAGCGCGCCGTCGATTACGATGGGCACGCCTGCGTAAAAGCGGATATGATGCTCGCCGGTGACCAGCGGATTGGCTTTGAACCGCGGATCCGCCGCCGCGTCGGCCACCACCATCGGCACGTTGCCGGCTGCGATGGTATAGGCGCAGAACGATGTCTCGGTTGCGGTTTCGGTCTCGTCGAGGCCGATACAGGACTTGAACCACTGCCGCTCGGCATCGACCAGCGTGATCAGTGCGACAGACGTTTGCATCGCCGAAGCGGCAAGACCGCCGATACGATCGAAATCAGGGTCGGCAGCCCCGTCCAGCGTGTCGAGGCCGTGCAGCACGGCAAGACGGTCCGCGGCGCCCACCACACGGCGAATATCGGCCGGCAGGCCCGGCGTGTTCTGGCTATTGTCGTCCACTATGCCCCCGGTGGCCGGCTCCGCTGATTGGTCAGGCCAACCGGCCCGTCTGCCGCCTTGCAGAGCCGGAACTTTCGCGGCGGGGGACCGTTACCAGCCAACGCCCCGCCAGTTACGCCTGCCGGCGCCAAATATGGAGCCAGACAATGCCAAAAACCATTCCTGAAAACAAAGCCCGTCAAGGGCGGCGGGGTCGGCATGTCCTTCGTATCCTGATCGCCGCGCTGTTGCTGGCTTTTATCGCCTGGGGCGTCGCCGAAATCTACGGCTGGATGATCGAGACGCCGAAGACCGAACAGGGCAACACGCCCAGCGGCTAGGTTCTCTCCATCGCTCGCGCCAGTTTGCATCACACAACCCCACATCACGCATCCCACGTCAGGCAACCTTTGCCTCGGCGGCGCGCGCAGGGACGAGAACATTCAACGCGCGCGGATGGATTTCGACGGTCGTCTCGCGATCGAGCTTTACCAGTTCGCCGTCCATGACGGCCTGAACTTTCCTGTTCCTCGAATGGATTGTCAAAACGGCGCGGTTTGCCTGATGAATTTCGACATGCTCGTTGCCGCGCCATTTGCCACGGGCGACGTCAAAGAGGAACCTGATCAACTCGCCGCGCCGCCGCGCCACGGTGACATAGATGCCCAGCACGCCGCCTGCCGGATTATCGGCATAGGGCAGGTGGCCCTCGCCAAACAGATTGTTGGTGATGCCGATACCGGTGATCCGGGTTCTGATCTCGGCCTCGCCGATCGTCAGCGTTACGTTCATCGCCGGTGGATTGTTGATCGTCGCCCAAGCGGCTCGCACCGAGGCGCGCATCTTCCCCAACCGCGAGCCGAATTCCATCTTCTGGCGCAGTTGCACCATCCTGGCGTGCATGCCGATCGAGAATTGATGCACGAAAGGCCGGCCGTTGGCTGTTGCAATGTCAATCGCCATCACCTCGCCGTCGGCAAACGATTTCAGTGCCGCATCGAGGGTCTGCGGAATACCGAGGCCGCGCGCAAAAAGGTTCATTGTGCCAGCCGGCAGAATTGCCAGCGCCTTCTCCCCATTCATCAAACGGGCTGCCGCGGCCGAAATGGTTCCGTCGCCGCCGCCAGCCAGCACGACGTCGATGCCGCGCCTGGAAGCTATGTCGTCCAGCGTGGCGACGATATCCTTGCCGGCGGCGATGTCGATATCGATCGAGTGACCAGCAGCCTCAAGCGTACCGCGGATCCGGCCGGCGAAGGCCTCAAGATCGATGGTGCGCAGGGTGCCGCCGTCCTTGTTCAGCACCGCTGCAAACCGCATGGCCGCTCCATTTTTCCAACACCTATCCGGCCGGGACGGGGTCCCAGCCGGGAGTGGAACGGGGCGGCCGAGAAAATGTTCCTTTCGACCAGCGTGGCGAATCCGAGAACCTTCGACATGGCACCGGGTGCGCCACGGCTTTTTTCGGAACAACAGTGTGGTCACAACGTTGTGAACATGCAGAAGACGCTGCGCCCGCAGCGACGCTATGCGGGCACGGCGTGCACGAAATCACCGACGAGGAGACACTAAGATGATCCGCACCCTTTTAACCACGACAGCAGTCGCAACATTGATTGCGACGGGTGCATTTGCGCAATCGGCGACGACCCCGGCGCCGGCGCAAGCACCCGCCGTAGAGAATTCCGCTCCAGCCGCTCCGGTGCAACGCGCCGAGGGCAGTCTTGTCACCAATATCATCGGCGAGTCGGTTTATAACGGCACCGGCGACAATGCAGAGAATATCGGCAAGGTCACCGATGTCGTCTTCGACGAACGCGGCCAGGTAAAATCCATCGTCATCGGCGTCGGCGGGTTCCTCGGCATTGGGACCAAGAACGTCGCCTTCGACTTCAGCAAGATGCAATGGGCCGAAAGAAATGGCGATCGCTGGCTGATAGCGCAAACGACGAAGGATGAGCTGACGGCTCATCCGGATTTCGACCGCAAGCCCTATGATCCGGCGCCTGCGGCGACAGACACCACGGCTACGGCTCCTGCCGCTCCGTCGACCTCCACCGATACGGCGCAGAACGCCCCGGCGGCGCCGGCCGGTAACAACCCCGCTCCGGTCGTGAAGCGCGCGGAAGGCAATCTTGCCACCAATATCATCGGCGAGACCGTCTACAACGGTACCGGCGACGACGCCCAGAACATCGGCGACGTAAACGACATCGTCATCAACAAGGAAGCCAAGGCGCAATCGCTGGTCATCGGTGTCGGCGGCTTCCTCGGCATAGGTGAAAAGAACGTCGCCTATGATTTCGACAAGGCGCAGTGGGCCGAGAGGAACGGCGATCGCTGGCTGGTTGCCCAAACCACCAAGGAAGAGCTGACGGCGCAGCCGGATTTCGACCGCAAGCCCTATGATCCGGCCCCGGCGACCACAGCGTCGAACGATGCCGCGGCTAATGCGCCAGCCGTCGTCACGCCTACTGTGACGGCCAGCAACACTGCCACGACCGATAACACTGCGACGACCAACAACACTGACCAGGCCAGTAAGACGGCTCAAAATGCCCCAGCGCCCGCAACGACGGCAGACCAGACCAAGACCGGGTCGATCGACAAGTCGACACTGACTGAAATGCCGATAGGCGAAATCCGGGCCGAGGATCTGGTCGGAACAACCGTCTACGGCGCCAACGATGTCAACGTCGGCGAGATCGGCGATATCGTGCTGGGCGGCGACAAGAAGGTCGACGCAGTCATCATCGACGTCGGCGGCTTCCTTGGCATCGGCGAGAAGGAGGTGGCGGTCGGCATGGACAACCTGAAATTCATGACCGACAAGAACGGCAAGCGCTATCTCTACACGAACTTCACCAAGGAGCAGCTTGAGGCGCAGGCCCCCTATGACAAGGCCAGCTATGCGCAAAATCGCGAGAAACAGCGCATGATCATGCGCTAAGCTGCGCACAGGCCGACAGAGAAGCCCGCGCCGGCAACGGCGCGGGCTTTGCTTATCTCGAGGGGAAGCCGGCGACATGGCCGGCAACGCCATTGTCCGTCAATTCGGCGAGCGCCAAAGACTGGTCGAGATGCTCGGCCCGCCAGGCGAGCAACTTCTCGGCAAATTCCAGCCGTGCCAGCAGATAGGCTGGGTCGTCAGCGACATTGGTCAACTCGCGCGCATCCTTCTCCAGGTCGAAGAGCAAGGGCGGCAGGCCTCCGCCGAAATGCACATATTTGAATTTTTGCGTGCGAACGACGGCGAGATTGCACTGGCGCGGACCGACGCCGAAATACCGTTCGGCATCACCATCCGCGATCGAGCGGAAATCGAACTCCCAATGCGCCGCATCGCGCCAATTGTCCGGCTCCGTTGCGTCCAGGAAAGGCGCCAGCGAGCGGCCGTCGAGATGCGGCAGCACTTCGCCGCCAGTGAGCTCGAGCCCAGTGAGCTCAAGCAAGGTCGGCGCCAAATCCACCGCCTCGGTGAAGCGGTCGACGCTGCTGCCGGCAGCCTTGCGGCGGCGCGGATCGCGAATGATCAGCGGAATATGGAAGCTGCAGTCGAAGAAGCCGCCCTTGCCCAGCATGAAATGGTCGCCCATCATCTCGGCGTGGTCGGAGGTCAGCACGATGACGGTGTCGTCCCATGCATCGGCCGCCTTGACCGCTTGCCAGACGCGGCCAAGCTGCGCGTCGACCTCCGAGATCATGCCGTAATAGAGCGCCCGGATGCGGCGAAAATTGTCGTCGCCCCAGTCGCGCACCTTGCCCTCCGAGCCGGGACGGAATTTCGACCGTTCCTGCCGGTCAAGTTCATAGGCGAGATAAGGGTGGCTTGCTGCTTCGGCCTGCCAGCTTTCCGCGCGGTCAAAAGCTGGACCGATGGCCGGATCGTACATGGCGTTGTAAGGCGCCGGCACGATGAAGGGCGGGTGGGGGCTGATGAAGGAAAGATGCGCGAACCACGGGGCATCGCGCTCCTGCTCGCCGAGCCAGCGGATGAATTCGCCGGCCAGGAAGGCCGACGGCGTCTCGTCCTTCGAATAGATTGGCGGACCGTTGCTGATCGCGCCGTCGTTTTCCAGGATTTCGCCCGCCGGGCGGTGAATGGCGGGGGAGCCGGCGCCGGCATCGACGCCGCGCGCCTTGAGCCATGACAGCCAGGGCTTCTGGTGCTCGGGCAGAAGCTGGCGCACGGTGAAGCCGGGCAGCACGCCTTCATAGCTTTTCAGCTGCGGGTCGCCAGGCGCCAGCGTGCGCGGGTCGCGCGCCATGTCGGTATAACCGAACAGCGCCGGATCATAGCCGAGGGCGCGTGCCCAGAGGGCTATGTTGCCGTGGCGGGCGTCGAGCGGCGTGCCGTTGCGGCAGACACGATTGTTCATCTGGTAGAGGCCGGTGTAGAGGCAGGCGCGCGCCGGCGAGCAAGGTGCGGCGCCGCCATAGTGCTTCTGGAACAAAACGCCCTCGGCAGCCAGCGCGTCGGCATTCGGTGTCCTTACCACCTTGTGGCCAGCAGCCGATAGGCAGTCGCCCCGCCATTGGTCGCAGGTGATCAGGAGAATATTGGGGCGTTTTCCACTCAACCGCTGTATCCTCATGCTGGCTACATGCGTCGCTCATGGAGCGCAATTTCGGCGAGTATGCAAGCCGGTCCAGTTTGCCGAATGGTGAACAAAACCTGCTTCGTCGTTCACTTTAACAGCACAGTCCATTCTGTGTTTGCCGCCTTTGCGGCCAGGAGGCGGATGCTCATATTTGCGTGGACAGCGGCAAGGGCCGCACCAGCACAAGGGAAGGAGCAGAAACATGCTCGACCAGGTCAAGGGCCTGCATCACGTTACCTCGATGGCCAGCGATGCGCGCCAGAACAACGAATTCTTCACCGGCACGCTCGGCCTGCGCCGGGTCAAGAAAACAGTCAATTTCGACGCACCCGACGTCTACCACCTCTATTACGGCGACGAGGTCGGCACGCCCGGCTCGGTGATGACCTATTTCCCCTTCCCGAACATCGGCAAAGGCCGCCATGGAGTCGGCGAAGTCGGTACCACCGCTTACTCGGTGCCCGAGGGCACGCTCGGTTATTGGGAGAAACGGTTTGCCGAGCAAGGTGTCACTGGGCTGTCCGGCGAGGAGACGTTCGGCGAGAAGCGTCTTGTCTTCGCCGGTCCCGACGGCGACGGGTTTGCGCTGGTCGAGGACAGAGCGGACAACCGTGCGCCATGGGCCAAGGGTGGCATTCCCACCGACGAGGCGATCCGCGGCTTTCACTCGGTGTCGCTCAGGCTGAAAGATGGCGGCGCCACCGAAGAGCTGCTGAAATTCATGGGTTATGAGGAGGTCGACAAGTCCGGCAACGTCAGGCGGCTGGCGGTGAGGAACGGCAACGGCGCCGACGTCGTCGATATCGAATCGCTGCCAGGGGCCGGCTTCGCCAATCTCGGCGCCGGCTCGGTCCACCATGTCGCTTTCGCCGTCGAGAACCGCGCCAAGCAGCTCGAAGTGCGCAAGGCGCTGCTCGATACAGGTTATCAGGTGACGCCGGTGATCGACCGCGATTATTTCTGGGCGATCTACTTCCGCACACCGGGCGGCGTGCTGTTCGAAGTCGCCACCAACGAGCCGGGCTTCGACCGCGACGAGGATACCGCCCACCTTGGCGAGGCGCTGAAGCTGCCGTCGCAACACCAGCATTTGCGGCCCTATCTCGAGCAGCATCTGCAGAAACTGGAAGACTGAGGGCGACGTCATGAGCAAGGATTCGTATATTCACAAAGTGCTGCCCGGTTCGCCGGGCGGACCGCTGCTCTTCGTCTTCCATGGCACCGGCGGCGACGAGGCCCAGCTTCTGTCGCTTGGGCGCGATCTTGCGCCGCAAGCGACGGTCGTCGCTCCGCGCGGCGATGTCTCGGAACAAGGCGCCGCACGCTTCTTCCGCCGGACCGGCGAGGGCGTTTACGATATGGGCGACATCACGCGAGCGACGGACAAGATGGCCGGCTTCGTCAAGGCACATGTCGAGACGGCAAGGCCATCTTCGGTGCTCGGCCTCGGTTACTCCAACGGCGCCAACATCCTGGCCTCGGTGCTGTTTGCCGAACCGTCGCTGTTCGACGCAACGGTGCTGATGCATCCGCTGATCCCGTTCGAGCCGGAGGTCAAGGGCAGCCTTGGCGGCAGCCGCATCCTGGTCACCGCCGGCAGGCGGGACCCGATCTGTTCGCCTGATTTGACGGCGCGGCTTGAAGCCTATTTGCGCGCCGATGGCGCCGATGTCACAGTCGAGTGGCATGACGGCGGCCATGAGGTGCGGCCGACCGAGATCGAGGCGGCGCGGCGACTGTTCGCCCTTGCGCCGGACGAAAGGACCGCAAGCCATGTCTGACCTATTGCCGGAGATCGAACTGGAGGACCGCGGTTCGAAGGGCCGCTATCTCCTGCGTGGGCCGGGCGGCGCCGAGGCGGAGATGACCTTCACCAAGATCGGCGAGCACCAGATCATCATCGACCATACCGAAGTGCCGGATGCATTTCGCGGCCAGGGCGCGGGGCTTCGCCTGGTCACCCGTGCCGTCGAGGATGCACGCGCGGCGGGCAAGACGATCATCCCGCTTTGCCCGTTCGCCAATGCCCAATTCCGCCGCCATCCGGAATGGGCGGACGTGCTGAAGCGGTAAGCACAGCCCCTCGATGAATGACAGGAGAAGGGGTGCGCGGCTTTACCGCGTGCCCCTTTGGCTATCGGAGGCGTACAAACGCAAGGGGCAACATGCGGGATTTGCGCAGAGCGCCAACCTTGCCTAAGTATTGCCAGCAACCGGCTCGCCATCCGCGGCCCGACCACTTCAACCGAATGGCCCTCCATGACCGAATCCGATCTCGTTCCCGTCTTCGACGGCCACAACGACACGCTGCTCCGGCTCTACCAGTCGAAGGATGCGGACGTCGAAAAGCTGTTCGTCGAGGGGACGCCAGGTGGCCACATCGACCTGCCGCGCGCGAAGAAAGGCGGGTTTGCCGGCGGCATGTTCGCGATCTTCCCGCCGCCTGTCGAGAAATCCAAACGCGGCGCGGTGCCGCTGGCGCCGAGCGACAGCGAGCCCTTGCCACCCGAGATTCCGCGCGCCGATGCGCTCAACTCCACCGTAGCGATGGCCTCGATCCTGTTCAGGCTGGAGCGGGCTTCGGCACTTACTGTATGCCGCAGCGCCGGCGATGTGAGGAAGGCGATGGCGCAAGGCTCGATCGCGGCGGTCTTCCATATCGAAGGGGTCGAGGCGATCGACCCTGAGCTCACCCTGCTCGACGTTCTCCACGCAGCCGGCCTGCGCTCGCTCGGTATCGTCTGGAGCCGTCCCAATGCCTTCGGCCACGGCGTGCCGTTCCGTTTCCCGTCATCGCCCGATACAGGGGCGGGGCTGACCGATGCCGGCAAGGCGCTGGTGAAAGCCTGCAACCAGCTGAAGATCATGATCGATCTTTCGCATCTCAACGAAAAAGGTTTCCGCGACGTCGTCGAGATCAGCGACGCACCGCTGGTCGCGACCCATTCCAACGTGCACGCGATCTGCGGCCATTCGCGCAACCTCACCGAATGGCAGCTCGGCGCGATCCGCGACTCCGGCGGCATGGTCGGGCTGAACTTCGCCACCGGGTTCCTGCGCGAGGACGGCAGGATGAACGCCGACACCGGCCTCGACGTCATGGTGCGCCATGTCGATTCGCTGCTGCAGGCGCTGGGCGAAGACGGCGTCGGCCTAGGCTCGGATTTCGACGGCGCCATGATCCCGGCCGTGATAGGCGATGTTGCCGGCCTGCCAAGACTGCTCGACGCATTCGCGGCACGCGGCTTCGGGCGCGCGCTGATCGAGAAGATCGCCTATCGCAACTGGCTAGGCATGCTGGAAAGGACCATCGGCTAAGCGGGTGATGCCGGCTTGACCGGAACGCGTTTTGGGGGCGGACTATTCGAAACCCATGCGTTTAAGCCAGTCCTGGCCAATGCCGCGATCACGGATGATCGGCAGCGGATCCGTCGAATCCAGGCGTGCGCAGATGCGGTAGACCTCGAGCGTCTCGGCGTTCATCTCGCCGCGTTTGTAGAAGAACATGGCCGCGGCATAGCGGGTGCGGCCCGACCATTTTTCGCCGAGCGGCGTGTTGATCAGCTGCCACTGTTCGGCGGCTTCGGTGTCGAGTTCGGGACTGTCGGTGTCGTCGGCCATATTTAGAAATCCGCGGGCGGACTGGTGCGGCGGTCGAGTTTGATGACCAGCCGCGGCGCCAGTTTGGCACGCCTCAGCAGCTTTTGATATTGCAGCTCGCGCCTGGCGTAGATCTCGACCCAAGGTCCGCTGCAGGCGGGCTCGGCGGCGCTGATCTGGTCTGCATCGCCGGGATCGCTGCCTTTCGCCGACGGTGCCTTCGACGTCGTTTTCTCCAAGGATGCAATCTCGACGAGAACATTCGAATATGGGCAGCCGTGCAGAAGGTGCTTGACAGTGGCAAACACCGTCCCACTGATCTTCGCGGCCGAAGCCGATCGGCTAGCCGGCGATGCTGGAGACCATCACCCCGATGAAGACAACAGAGGCGCGCGAAGCCCTCCTCGAACCGGCGCGAAAAAGCGATTCCGATAAGCGCGGCCGCAAGGCGTCGAAAGAGACCAGGCAGCTTCAATTGATCGAAGCGACGATCGATTCATTGGCCAAGCGCGGCTATTCGGAGACGACGATGGCCGACGTTGCCGACGGCGCCGGCCTGTCTCGCGGCATCGTCAATTTCCATTTCGAGAGCAAGGAGAAGCTGCTCGTCGCGACCTTGCAATACATGTATGACGAGTATTCGGCGCATTGGCGCAGCGCCTTGCAAAAGGCCGGCGATGATCCCGCCTGCCAGTTGCAGGCATTGGTGGCGGCCGATTTCGACCGCTCGATCTGCAACAAGCGCAAGCTGGCTGCCTGGTGTGCCTTCTGGGGCGAGGCCAAATCGCGACCGAAATATCAGGCGCTGAGCAGCGCACGCGATGCCGTCTACCAGAACATCTTCATCGATCTTTGCGCGGCGCTCAAGCAGAGCGGCTTCTATGCCTATGAGCCGCAAGTCATGGCGCTGGCGCTCAGCGCCATGCTGGATGGTCTGTGGCTGCGTTTGATGATGGGCACCGAGGACGCCACACGCGAGACGGCGCTGCAGGCCGCGAACGAGTTCCTGTCTGCGGCATTCCCCAAGCACTATCCGAACTCTGCAGCCCGCGGTGGCAGGCCGGCGTGAACCATCAAAAAGAGGGTGGACCAGCAATGAAGACAATGATCCGGCCCCTGACATTCGAGAAGAGCAAGGCCGGCTAATGAAGTTCAAGATTGAACGAGCCGATGTGGCCATCGTCGGCGCCGGCTTCACCGGCCTGTCGGCCGCGCGTGAATTGAACCACGCCGGCATCGATGTCGTGCTGCTCGAAGCCCGCGACCGTGTCGGCGGCCGCGTCGAAGCCGTGCAGAACGGGCTCGGCGAGCGGATCGACAGCGGCGGCCAGTTCCTGTGCGAAGACATGCCGGAATTAATGGCGCTGGTGCGAGCGCGCGGCAAGACATTGGTCGAGACCCATGTCGCAGGCGAATTCGTCACGCAGCCGCGAATGAGCGAGGCGCAAGCCGGGCGCACTAACGGCACCGCGATGCGAATGCGCGAGCGGATGAATGCGATCGCACCGACCGACCCGACCATTGTCGGCTTGACGGTCGCGGCATGGCTCGATCGCCAGGCCGATCCCGACGATGCGAAGGCCGCCTTTCGGTCGATGATCGAGGGCCTGTGGTGCCTGGCAATGGAAAGGCTGCCGCTGTGGTACTTGATCGACAATGATCGCCGCATCACCAACGAGGTGTCGGAGCTGCAGTATTTCGTGGGCGAAACCATGCATTCGCTAGCGGATGATCTTGCGCGGGATCTCGGCGATCGACTGCGGCTGAATACAGCTGTCGAGGCCATTGAGCACGGGCCGGGAGGGGTTCGCGTCGTTTCGCCTGCCGGCGCGATCGAGGCACGAGCGGTACTGGTCGCCGTACCGCCGATGATGGCCTCGAGAGTGGATTTCGTGCCGCCGCTGCCGGCTGTGCTGAAGAGAGCCCTCGGCGTCTGGCAAAGCGGCGCGGTGATCAAAATGCTGGTGCGCTACCCCAAGGCTTTCTGGCGCGACAGGGGCTTGAGCGGCATGGTGATGTGGCGCGACCCGCACGGGCTTTTTGCCTGCGATGCCAGCAGGGACGAGGATCACGCAGCCCTTGTCGTCTTCATCGGCGGGCCGCTGGCGCAGCGCTGGTGGGATCTGGACGACGCGGCGTTGCGCGCAAAGGTGACGTCAAAGCTGGAAGAGGCGCTCGGTATCGAGGCGGCCGGCATCATCGATCTCAGTTATCGCGACTGGACTGGGGATCGCTGGAGCGGCGGCGGTTACAGTGATCTGATCGTCGATGCGACGGCAACCGATGCCGAACGCATTATCCGCGCCGGCGCGTCGCGGATCCATTTCGCCTCGTCGGAGCTGTCGCCATCATTTCCGGGCTACGTCGAGGGCGCCATCGTCGCCGGCCGCATTGCTGCGCTAAGAATTATTCAGTCTGCCATCGCCAGCAGAGCCTCGGGGTCATAAGCGAGGCGGATCAAGGTGCCGAGCGCATCGACGCGCATTGCCACGAGCTCGGCCTGCTGGTCCGGCCACTGATCAACATGTGCGTGATGTCGCCGCCATTGATCATCACGCGCGACCAGATCGACGACATGGTGTCGATCCTGCGCGAAGGCATTTCGCGCACGATGGACGATCTGCGCCGCGAAGGTGCCTGGCGGGGATAGGCGTTTATCGCCGGCAATCTCGCCATTGCTGACAACGATCGTCCGCGCCTACGATGTCCGGCAGGGGCCTCGATCGCCTGTCTCTGGCCGCATCTCTGGGGAAACAAAGCATTGATGACCTATCGGGCCTGTTCGGCCTCGCCGGTAAAACCGCCTTAATTTCCGGATTGAGCCGCGGCATTGGTCGGCCGCTGGCAACGTGGGCGAGGTCGATGAACTGGGCGGTGCCGCGATCTTCCTGGTTTCCGACGCGTCGAGCTTCATGACCGGCCAGATGATCTATGTCGACGGCGACATGACCGGACCCGTATGAGCGTGACTGTCGCTGTCGGGCGCATGGAAGATCGGTCGGCCTCGGGCCCGCCCCGCAAAAGGCAGGGCTCGTCATTTGCACACTCTTATCTTCACCGCTAAGCTTCTCTGGCTGGGGTATTTTCCTCAGATCACATTCGCCATCCCAAGGATATCATGACACCCGACACAGCAACGCGCGAACAGTTCGCCATCGATCTCGCGCGGCGCGCCGGCGCGCTCGGCCTGAAGTATTTTCGCGACCTCGACAGCCTCGCCATCGAGAGCAAAGGTCATCAGGACATGGTCTCGCAGGCTGACCGCGAGGTCGAGCTGTTCATCCGTGCGGCAATGAAAGCCGCCTACCCGACCGATGGAATTGTCGGCGAGGAGCATGCCTCGGTCACCGGATCGAGCGGGCATGTCTGGGTGATAGATCCGATCGACGGCACCGCGAACTTCGTGCGGGGCATCCCGGCCTGGTGCGTGGTCATCGCCTGCGCCAAGGACGGCGACACTGTCGTGGGTGTCATCCACGAGCCCTCTACCGGCGAAACGTTCCATTGCCGCAAGGGCGGCGGCGCTTTTCTCAACGGCAAGCCGATCAGGGCAAGCGCGGCCACCAGCCTGACCGACGGCTCGTTGGGCACCGGCTTTTCCAACCGCGCCGAAATGCAAAACGTCGCAACGCTCATCGGCTTGCTGTTTTCAAAAGGCGGCGTGTTTTTCCGTAACGCATCCGGCGCGTTGATGCTCGCCTATGCGGCCGCCGGCAGGCTGCTCGGCTATGTCGAAGAGCATATGAACGCCTGGGACTGCCTGGCAGGCATGCTGCTGGTGGAAGAAGCCGGCGGCACGATCGTCAAGCCCGACCCAAAGACGGTTCTGGAAAACGGCGCGCTGGTGATTTGCGCCGGCAGCGGTGTGTTCGCCCAGGTCCGCCAGCTCTGCGTGCAATCCTTCAAGCTTTGATCAGAACCGGTCCGCGCTCCGGAAAGCCGATGCCGACGCTGTCGCCTGCCTGAAACGGCGCATCGATGTTGTGCGATATTGCAAACACCTGGCCGTGCGGCGTGGCGATGACAAGCTCGAGATGGCTACCGATATAGGTGACCTTTTCCAGCCTGCCCGCGATCGTCCGTGGTGCACCGGCAGGGCCGATCTCGATGCGGCTCGGACGGACGGCCAGCTTCGCCGGGCCGACCAGCTGGCCTCGCGCCGGCAGTTTCAAGGCCAGCGAACCCAGCCGGACGGCAGCTTCATCACCTTCTACCGAAACCACCTCGCAATCGAGGATATTGGCTTCGCCGATGAAGTCGGCGACGAAAGCGTTGGCCGGTGCGTCGTAGAGTTCGCGTGGCGTGCCGTCCTGTGCGATCACCGCTTTGTTCATGACGATGATACGATCCGAAACCGCCAGCGCCTCTTCCTGGTCGTGTGTGACATAGACCACCGTCAGCCCGAGCTTGATCTGGATTTCCCTGATTTCCTCGCGCACGTGCCGGCGCAGCTTGGCGTCGAGATTTGACAGCGGCTCGTCGAACAGCAGCACTTGCGGTTCGAGCACCAGCGCGCGTGCCACCGCCACGCGCTGCTGCTGGCCGCCAGACAGTTCGCTGGGCAGGCGCGCCTCGAGACCGGTCAGGCCGACCAATTCCAGCCCGGCATGGGCGCGCGATGCGGCCTCCTTCTTGTCATGGCCGGAGAAACGCAAGCCATAGGAGACGTTCTCCATCACCGTCATGTGCGGAAACAGTGCATAGGACTGGAAAACCATGGACACGTCGCGGTCGGTGGCGGGCAGGCGGGTGACATCTTTGCCGCCTATCAGAATGCGGCCGCTGGACGGCATTTCAAGGCCGGCGATCATGCGCAGCGTCGTCGTCTTGCCGCAGCCGGAGGGCCCGAGAAGCGTCACCAGCTTGCCGGCTTCGATCGCAAGCGAGATGTCGTCGACCGCCGGCATGCTGGCGCCCGGATATGTCTTGGTGACATGGTCGAAGGTTACCGAGGCGGCATTGCTGCGAATTTCGGCCATCACCCGGCTCCTGCTATTGTGGTCGGGCCGCCGGCCGTTCCGGGCAGGCTGACATTGGTGCGCACGCTCCAGCCGCCGTCGCCCTGCTGGATGCCGCGCCGGCCGATATTGCGGCTGCCGACAAGCAGCTGCATCAAGCCGATTACCATCAGCATGACGACGATCAGCACCGTCGAATAGGCGATGGCGATGCCGTATTCATTGTTCTCGACACGTCCAACGATGTAGCTGGTCGAGAGATCGTAGCGCGCGCTGACCAGAAAGATGACGGCGCTGATCGCGGTCATGGCGCGCACGAAGGAATAGACGAGCGCCGCCAGCATTGCCGATCTCAGCAAAGGCAGGATGACGCGCCTGAAGGTCTGCCACGAGTTGGCGCCAAGCGTCAGCGAGGATTCATCCAGGCTACGGTCGATCTGCGACATCGAGGCGACGCCGGCGCGCACGCCCACCGGCATGTTGCGGAAAATGAACGACAGTACGAGGATGATGCCGGTCCCGGTCAGTTCGATCGGCGGCACGTTGAAGGCAATGATGTAGCTGACGCCGATGACGGTTCCCGGAATCGCGAACGAGAGCATGGTCGCAAATTCGAAGGCGTTCTTGCCGCGGAAATTCTGGCGGACCAGAAGATAGGCGGTCAGAAGCCCGATCCCGGCCGTCAGAGGCGCCGATATCAGCGCGATCTCCATGGTCGTCCAAAAGGAGCTCCATGCCGAGCCCGACCAGTGGATGCCGAATTCGTTCCAGCCGACGGAGAACGCCTTCCGGTAGTGCTCCAGTGTCAGGCTCTGGTCGACCCCCCACAGCCTGACGAAGCTGCCATAGAAGATCACCGCGTAGACCACTACGGTGAATGCCGTCCACAGTCCGGCGATGACATAGAGCGCGTATGTCAGCCCGGCAGGCAAGCGCGGATGGACGCCGGCGTCGCCCTTGCCGGTGACGGTGGTGTAAGAGCGCCTGCCGATCCAGAAGCGCTGCGCATAAAAGGCGCCGAGCGTGAAGGCCAGCAGCACCAGCGCCAGGATCGCGGCAAGTGCCGCATCGTTCTGCGCGCCGACAATGGCAAAGAAGATTTCTGTCGACAGCACGTCGTAATTGCCGCTCAGCACCAGCGGATTGCCGAAATCGGCCATGCTCTCGATGAAGCCGAGCAGAAAGGCGTTGGCAAGGCCCGGCCGCATCAGCGGCAGGGATACGGTCCAAAAGGTCTGCCAGCGGCTGGCTCGGAGCGTCTGGGAGGCCTCTTCCATGGACGGGCTGACGCCTTCGACGACGCCCATCAGCACCAGGAAGGCGATCGGCGTGAAGGCGAGAACCTGGGCAATGAGCAGGCCGGGAAGTCCATATACCCAGCGTGTCGGCTGGAAACCGAAGAGACCGGCCACGCTCTGCGTCACTGCCCCTGACAGTCCGAACAACAAGATGATGGCAAGGCCGATGACGAAAGCCGGCGTGATGATCGGCAACACGGTCAGGGCGCGGAGCAGCTTGCCGTGGCGGAAACCGGTACGGGTCACGACCAGCGCGAACACCAGCCCCAGAAACATGGTCAGCAGGCCGACGAGCACGGCCAGCAGCAGCGAATTCCAGGCCACGCCGCAGCGGCTGCCGCCGGCAAGACAAGCCAGGCTCCACAGCCGCGAACTGAACAGCTTGGCCAGGAACGCGACAGGCGAGTAGCCGCCGTCGTCGGTCTGCATGGCATTGGCCAGCATCATCAGGATCGGCATGAAGATGAAAATGGCAACCATGGCGACGACAAAGCCGATCGAGCCGACGACGAAGACGTCGCCAGAGACGGCGCCGCGCGCGGCAACACCCAGGGTGAAAAGGAACAGAAAGGCACCGCTGACCAGCAAGGCGCCGTAGCCCATGCCGAATTGGCGGTCGCCAAGTTCGCCGAACAGGCTGGTGAGCCAGCCGAATTGCCAACCGCGCAGCCCGATGGCGAAGCCCTGGAACAACAGCCAGCCAAATCCGGCGGCGCCGACAATGATCAGCAGCCGGCTGAAAACCGGATCGGATTTGGTGCGGCCCCACAGAAGCAGCGGCACCGCCAGCAGCAGGCCGAGCGGCGCCAGCCACAGTTTCTCGCCCTTGAGGGCCAGAACCAGTGCCGGCGCGAATTCGCTGTCGGACGGGTAACCGTCGAACAGCCAGGAAAAGCCGAAGAACCCGTCCTCGATGCCGTACCAGGGCAGCACGGCAAACCCCAGCCATCCGACCGCCATCCAAAGGACGGCGACCGGTTCAATCGGCCAGCGGGTTTCGCGGAAGCGCATCTGCTATTGCGGCAGCGATGCGACCTCCTCGTCCCATTTTTTCAGCAGCCGCTTCCGCTCTTCGCTCGAGCCGTACTTCTTGAAGTCGTAGTCGATCAGCTTGATGGTGGAGAGGTCGGGCGCCTTGTCGGAGGTTTTTGCCGCCTTGTTCGACGGAACCTGGAACGACCCCGCCTTTTGCGCCATGGACTGGACGTCGGCCTCGAGCGCCCAGTCGTAGAATTTTTTCGCAGCCTCCAGGTTCCGCGCCCCCTTGATGATCGATTCCGAGCCGATCTCGTAGCCGGTTCCCTCGCAAGGGGTGACCGGAACGATCGGGAAACCTGCGACGACCTGCGACACGGCGTCGTGGATGAAGACGATGCCGATGGTGGTCTCGCCGAGACCGGCGGCCTTGATCGGCGCCGAACCCGACTTGGTGTACTGGTTGACGTTCTTGTGCAGGGCTTTCATGTATTCGAAACCCTTGTCCTCACCAAACAGCTGAACGATGGTCGCCAGCATATTGTATGCGGTCCCCGAGGAATTGGGGTTGGCGACCTGGATGTGCCCCTTGTATTCGGGCTTGATCAGATCGGCCCAGCATTTCGGTTCGGGCAGATTGTTCTTGGCCAGCAAATCCTTGTTGTAGCCGAAGCCCAGCGCACCCGAATAGATGCCGACCGTGCGGTAGCCGGACGTTTCCGCCTGCTTGATCGCCCAGGGCTGCAACTGGTTGAGCAGCGGCGATTTGTATTCCACTGTCAGGCCCTCCTCGGCTGCCTGCAGATGCGGATCGCCGGTGCCGCCCCACCAGATGTCTCCCTTTGGGTTGGCGGCCTCGGCGCGCAATTGCGCATAGATTTCGCCAGCGCTCTTGCGGGTCATATTGACGGTGATGCCGGTCTTCTCCTCGAACGCCCGCGCCGTCTGCTGGCACCAGACCTCGTCAACGCCGCAATACATGGTCAGGCTTTCGGCGGACGCCGATGACGACGCGGCCCACATACCGGCGGCGAGGATGCCGGCGCCGAGAATTGCCCTTTTTATCATGTTGAAATTCCTCCCTAAGTTATTTGCCGACTTATGAAACCCAGATACGCGGAAAATTCAAGTTGGAAGGGTACGGCGCCTTTGCGCCTTTCGCCGACTTCCCGCTCGATATGTTCGACAGGTTGATGCGGATCAATCTTTGCAGTCACCTGGCCGATCGTCCAGCGCTGCGGAACATCCTCAGATGATGGCCCGGTCCCAGCCGCCATAATGCGCAGCGCTGCGCGTGCCGCGTGGCAGGCTGAGCCCGACCAGCAGGGCTCCGATCGCCAGATTGGCGAGGCTCGCGGCCGCACCGCCGGCGAGGATGAACGGAGAGAGGGCAATCCAGGCTCCAAGCGCGATTTTCAGAAAGCGGACGGCGCGCGCCACCTCGGCCATCGCGGTAACGGCTACCATGATGACCAGGCAGCCGATGACATGGTCGCTGAAGTAGAGCGGCGGGCTTGTGCCGAAGCTGAGCGGCGTGATGATCAGCAGGGCGCCGGCGAGCGTGCTGGCGACAAGGGTCCACGGGAAGTTCACACCGCCGGTGACGAAGTCCCGCGCCACTGCCGATAGCGGCCGGTCGAGATCCGGCGTCGGCGTCTGGTCCTCCGAAAGCGCCGGGCCGCCGCACCAGAATGTGCGCCAGAACGGCTCTCCCGCCTGTTTCGCACGCCAAAGATACTGGCAGCTCGCCAGCACCTCGTCCACCGAATAGGGGATGAGCACGACCGTGACGGCGGCCTGGACGATGCAGAGCGTGCACAGCGCCCCGATGAGCGGCGGCTGGATGATGATGAAGCCGACGCTGACCACGCCGGGCGGGATGACCAGCAAGCCGAACAGCAGCACCATCCATGGCATGGTGCGCCAGCGGCGGCGGTCGCCGATCGCGCCGGCGAGGATGTCCAGCGCATAGGCGAAGGCGCCCAGCCCGGCATCGGCGATTGGAAAGCCCTTGGAGACCCATGAGGTGACCACCGCCTCGCTGCCATTGCCGGCCGGCGTTTCGCCCGGGCCGAAGAACGGTTCCCAAAGGCCATCGATATGGCCAAGCTGATAGGCGGCGAGATAACGCGAGACGAACAGGCCGACAAAGGCGAGGCCGATTATGGGAATGCGCTGGGTGAAGAGGGAGGGCGAATAGCTCCAGCCGAGCGGGCGGTCGTCATCGGCGGCAAGGGCACGCCGGCTGATACCCGGCGTCGGCGGGATCATCACCGCGAACGCGACGATCAGCATGCCGGCCAACGTGTCGGTCGCGTAGGCTCCGGCGCTGGTGGTCCAGAACAGCAGCGGCGCGAACATCACCCAAAACCCCGATCGAGGCGGTGATCCATTGCAGCCCGTGCCAGCGCCGGCGCATGCCGACAAGCGCCAGCGACAGGATGGCGAGGCCGGATACAATCTCACTGATGCCGAGCCTGCCGTCGCGCGTCTCCGGCGAGGCGATCTCATGTCCGAGCGCCGGCGGAATCGGTGCTGAAGCGGGATCGAACAGGCCGAGCGTGAAGGGCGACGCCACGAGCCACAGCCCGACCGCAACGTTGGTCAGCGGCGCCCAGAGCGTTGCGGCCCGGTGGCGTTCGGTTTCGGCCGCGACCTCGTCGTCCGAGCGCTCGAGCGGGCGCTGCAGCCGTTCGGCGGCCTGGTCGAGCTCGGGCGCGGAAGCGGCGACCGCCGACGGTTCAAGCTTGTTCTTCTTGTACCAGTCGGTAGGATCCGCCTTCAGCCGCCGGATCATTTCCGGCAATGTAGCGGTCAGGCTGTGCCGCGGCTTCCAGCCAAGCAGGCGCCTGGCGCGGGAGATGTCGATCTCGTAGTGATCGTCGGCGTTCTCGATCATCCATGGCTTGATGTCGGTCTCCTGGTCGAAAACCTTCTCCTGCATCCAGGCGCCGAGCTTCGTCACCTCTTTCGGCAGGGACAGGGTCCGCCAGGTCTCGCCATGCAGGAGCTGCCCGATCTGCTTCTGCATCTCGTCGTAGGACGGCGTCTCTTCTTCGCCGATCAGCAGTACGGTCTCGTCGGGAAGCGCGCTGCGCCGGTCGACGGTGCGCACCACGGCGTCGACGAGATCGTCCAGATGCAGGTAGGGCTGGCCGGTGGTGATGTCGCCGGTGAAAAGATAGGCGGTCGGCATGCGCTCGAAAATGCGGGCGATCTGCTGGGCGATGAAGGCCGCGTGACAATCCTCGTCATAGACGCCCGCCAGTCGCAGGATCGCAACCTTGACGTTGCCGTGCTCCTTCAGGATCAGCGTCTCGGTCTCGCCTTCGATCTCGGATAGGCCCAGGCCGGATCGATCGGAGACTCTTCGTCGATCTTGGTGCCCTTTGCCGGGCTCGGCGCATGCACCAGCAACGTGCTCGAAAACACGAACTGCTCCGTCTCGAGCCCTCTCAGCGCGTTCAGCAGCCGGCGCGTTCCCTCGACGGTCACCGCGCCGTATTTCGGATTATCCTCGCCGGTCGTGTCGTAATAGGCCGCAAGATGGATCACCGAGGCAACGCGGCCGCCGCTCCGCTCGCGCACCTCGGCCAGTGCCTTCGCCACGCTCGCGTCCGAGGTAAGGTCGATCTCGATCGTCTCGACGCCGGGCAAGGATCGTCTGGCAACATCAAGGCCGATGATGTCGTAGCGCTCCATCAAGCCGCGAGCGATGGCTTGGCCCAGAAACCCGCTGCTGCCTGTGATCAGGACGGTGGGACGGGTTTTGCCGGTCATGGCGAATCTCCTTGGCGATAGCCGGGTAGAAGAAGCCGAATGCTTCGGTCGCACACTCGGAACCATGTTCGTTGAGAACGGTTCCCGATGAGGTAGCACCACAGAATGGGTGCGCGCGGCGATCCGTCAGACCGACGGCCATTCGTGCCGGCGGATTGCGTTCGTGCACAAGTGCAGGACTCCCATTGGTCTACCGGCCGCGAAGGGAAGCGACCAGAATGTCGATCAGCAGCTTGCCGCAGCGACGATCCGGATCGCGGTCGGGATCATAGATCGTCACCTCCATCCCAATCACGCGTGGATCGTTGCACCATGTGCGAAGGGCTTCGACAGCTTCGTCGGGCAAGACACCGCCGGCCTCCGGCGAATCGACAGCCGACATGATCTCGCTGTCCAGCACATCGACATCGAAGTGAACGAATACACCCTCGACGTCCTTCCCTGCGACCGCGTCAAGCGCTATGCGTGCCGCATCGGCGAAGCCGCGCCGCCGCACGTCCACCAAATCCATCCGGTGATCATCGGTGTCGAAGACGGCCTTGGACGTGTAAGTCGCGGGGTCCTGCACATCGCGATAGCCAAACGCGACTACGTCGGCCTCACGGACCAAAGGAGTGTGCTCGCCGAAATCGGTCAGGAGCGTCGGGCCATGGCCGGTCACGAAGGCCAAATCCATGCCCGCGGCTCCTTTTGACGGCGAGGTATCCGGCATTTGAAATCGGTGTGCCCATCGAAGAAGACAAGGCCGTAGCGGCCACGACGCCGCAGCGCGAGCGCAGGGCCAAGCAACACACTGCAATCGCCGCCGAGCATGAGCAGGAACCCTCCCGAGTTCAGCTCCTCGTCGACCGCTTCGGCAAGCGTCTTGGAATACTGGCGCAGGGCCTGGGCATTGCGCACGCCCGTCGCAGGATCCACCTCAGGCCGATAAAGCGGAGCCCGAACCGAGCGCATCGGACCGGCGCCCAAACGGTCGGCGAGACCAAGCGATTGAAGTGCCTCCGGCGCCTTCCGCACGCCGGGCTCCGGCTCACCCTCCTGCGGCATCAGCCCAAGATTAGAGGGCGCGCCGAGCAAAGCGATATGTCTCGTCTGAGTGGTGGCTTGCGAGAATGTCGTGCTGGCAGCTGAGGTCATGATCAGAGTTCTCCGCGTTATGGGCGATACGCATGATGCTCAAGAAACAGGCTGCGCTTTCCTGACCGGTCTCCCGCTGCCCTTGCCGCCGAGTACCTCCGGTCGGTGTCACGCGTCAGGCAGCATCGCGAGCGACGAGTATTGCTCGTTCAGCGCCACCGTGTCGTCAGCGGTGATTTCGAAGTCGATGTTGTCCCGCAGATGCAGGCTCTGGTTCGCCTTGGGCAGCGGCGTTGTCCCGCGCTGCCGGGGCAGAGCTCGATACCGGTCGTTTGGGCCATATCGGATTTCCAGGAGGCGAACTGCCGTCTTTGAACTATGCGTGGTGTGCGCGCGTTCTGGCGGCCTTCTGCGCCGCCGCCTTCCTTCCGCTGGCGCCTTTCGTCTCGGCGGCCTTCTTGGCGGCGGCCGAGCGCTCCTCAGCCGTCCGGCGCGAGGCCGCACGCTTGGCCTGCTGCGCCAGCGCCTCGTGCGACGCCGTGCTCTTCGGCTCGTGCTCGAGCACCTTGGAGACGGCTTTCGAGACCCGCGGGCGGCGTTTCGGCGTGCGTTCACCCTGGCCGGCCTCATAGGCGTATTCGGCGCTTTTGCGCGTGCTCTCCTTCACCTTGCCCTTTTTGGGCGGGGGCAGGTCTACGCCTGCGCGTCTTGCCTCGGAAAGCCCGATGGCGATGGCCTGCTGGGTCGAGCGCGCGCCGTGCTCGCCGCGGCGGATTTTATCGATCTCCTCGTGCACGAACTCGCCGGCCTGTGTGCTCGGCGATTTGCCCTCGCGCTTGTCCTTTCGGGCCTTCTCGATGGTTTTCTTGTCCGGCATTGTCTTTCTCCCACATACGGGTTGCGACAGCCATTCGGGTTGCTGCGCGCGGTCTTATGAGGATCATAACGCGTTGAGGACGCAAATGATCCCGGGACTGGTGATCCAAGCCCCAGCTGTTAGGACGTCGACGCCGATCTGTCCGAAATCAGATGGCGCAAGAACCATCGGCTCGCCAGACCCGCGACTTCGTCCAGGGCGCCGGGCTCCTCGAACAGATGTGTCGCGCCAGGGACGATGGCGAGCTCCTTCTCGCAGAGGAGCGCCGCCAGCGCCGAGCGGTTGAGTGCGATCACTTGCGTGTCCGCGCCTCCGACGACGAGCAAGGTCGGCGCCCGGACGCGCGGCAGGGCGTGCGCTGCAAGATCGGGCCGGCCACCACGCCAAACTACGGCCGCGGCCTGGTCGGGCCGCTCGGCCGCCGCCACCAGGGCGGCACCGGCGCCCGTGCTCGCGCCGAAATAGCCAAGACGCAACCCCGACGTGTCCGGCGAGGCGCCGAGCCAATCCGTGACGCCGACCAGCCGGTCGGCGAGCAGTCCGATATTGAAGCGCAACTCGGCCGTGACCTGGTCGATCCGCTCCTCTTCGGCCGTCAACAGGTCGATGAGGAAGGTGGCGAGGTTCGCCTCGTTCAGCCTTTCGGCCACGTGGCGGTTGCGCGGGCTGTGGCGGCTGCTTCCGCTGCCGTGGGCGAAGAGCACAAGGCCGCGAGCATCCGGGGGCAACGAAAGATTGCCCTCAAGCGTGACAAGTCCCGCGGGAACATGCACGACGTGCTCGCTATCCCGGTCCATATCCACCTCCGCTATGTCGATCTGGTGCCAGGCGCCGGACCCGCGCTCGCGCGCCCAGCCAATTCCTCTTCGGAAGCGGCAGGCTTGTGGGAAGCCGCAGGCTTGGGCACGGACCTGGCGAGGAGCGCGCGGACCTCTTCATCGCTCGTCTGCGAGAAATCCACGTACCAGCGCCCGACACCCAGCAATGGCTCTGGTGTCGTCGCGCAAACGACCTCGTCGGCGTCCGCCCGCATCGCGTCGCAAGTGTCGGGGCTACCGACGGGAACGGCCGCGACAATATGGGCGGCGTGGTTTTTTCGCAGCGCCTTGATCCCGGCCCGCATGGTCGATCCGGTCGCAAGCCCGTCATCCACGAGGATAATGGTTCGTCCATTCAACTGCGGTGGGGGTCGCCCGTCCCTATAGAGGTGCTCGCGGCGCAGAAGCTCTTTTTCCTCCTTTGCAGCGACCGCGTCGATGACATGTGGCGGGATCGCGAGACCGTTGACGATTTCGTCGTTCAGGACACGTACACCTGAGGGCGCGATCGCCCCCATGGCCAGTTCCTCGTGACCGGGGACGCCGAGCTTGCGCACGACGAAGACGTCGAGCGGTGCCTTGAGTGCCTGCGCGACCTCGTAGCCGACCGGCACGCCGCCTCGGGGCAGCGCCAATACGATCACATCGTCGCGGCCGGCAAAGCGAACGAGTTCCCCGGCGAGTTGCCGCCCGGCCTCGCGGCGATCTGAAAAGATGATAGCCATGACCTTCAATCCGCGTGCATCTGTTTCCCGGTGGATGTTTTTTCACCAGCCTGCGGCCACATTCCGTGGGATGGCTGCGGCACCGGTACCATTTTGGAACTCGCTCGCTGCCTGGACGTTCCAAGAATAGTTTCGATCGCGAGGTGCCGGCACCGGCACGCGGCTCAGCGCGGATCGGGAAGATCGAAGATTGCCTCGTCCGGCCAGCTGGCAATCTAGCGATGCGTGGCAGCAGGCGCGTTTGGCGGCTTGTTGCCTCAGCAATCAGGGAAAGGAATATCCCATGCAAGTTCAGGAGATCATGAGCCGTCGGACCGAACTGGTCGGCCCGAACACGACAATCAGGGATGCCGCCCGGAAAATGCGGGCCGACAATCTCGGCGCCCTTCCGGTCGGCGAGAATGACAGGCTGGTCGGCATGGTGACGGACCGCGACATCGTGATGCGCGGCGTCGCCGAGGAGCGCTCAGCCGGCAACACGACCGTTCGCGAGGTCATGTCCGAGCATGTCTATTGGTGCTTCGACGACGCCGATATCACCGATGCGGCGAAGATCATGGCCAAGCATCAGGTGCGTCGTCTTCCGGTGATCAATCACGACAAGCGCCTCGTCGGCGTCATTGCCCTGGCCGACCTCGGGCGGACCGATGAGGAAGCCGCCAAGATCGCTCTCGAAGGCGTTTCCGAGGCGACGGACGATCCCCGGCGCTAGACGCTCGCCTGGGCGGTTGCCGCCGTGCTCGCCGTTCTTCTCCATCTGGGCTGAACGCCGCCTGCTCAGGCAGCCTTCAGTTTGGCAACTATCGCGCTTTCACTTCTATGCGGCGTGTCTTGTCCTTTGCAGCGGGGTTCTTCGGAAGCTCGACAACCAAAACGCCGTTCCTGAAAGTGGCCTGCACCTTGTCGGCATCGATCTCCGCTTCCAGGGGGATGGTCCGCTGAAACCGGCCATAACTGCGTTCGCTGTAAGTGCGGCCGCCGTCGCCTTCCTTGTGCTCCGAACGCTTCTCGCCCGTAATGGAGAGGATGTTGTCGCGCAGCTTGAGCTCAACGTCCTTCTGCTCGAGCCCCGGCAATTCGGCGGTGACCTTATAGGCTTGGTCTGTTTCATGTACGTCGACGCTCGGCCAAAGATCGCCGGCCGTAGTCGCTTCGGCCATCGGCGCGAAGAAGTCGTCGAACAGGCGGTCGATCTGGTGGAATGACGTGAGCGGGTCGCGCGCGGATGGGTAGAGGCTGCGCGATGGCGTCCGGGGCGCCAAATGTGATGTGCCATGGTTCTTCTCCTGTTTTTTGTGTCTGCATCACTCGTCGCCATGTGATCGGCGACGGCAAACAAAACTCGTCCACCCATGAGGATGTTCCGGGTGCCGGCCAAGAAAGGTGGTCGAAAAACAGCGGCAAAAAATGCCGGCCCGAATTCCCTCATGACGGGACCTCCGACAATAAATGCGCATCAGGACATACGCATCGGGGAACAACGGGCAGGTACCGCTGTTTGGTCACATCACCTAGTCGGATTTGAACGGAAGGAGGATTTCGATGAATGCCACCGGACTCGACGTATTCGACAAGACACTGCAGACCACGAACATCTGGCTCGACGAGATCATGGACGAGATTGGACCGGATCGGCAGGTCGCCTGGCACGTTCTCGGAGCGGTGCTGCACGCCCTGCGCGACCGTATGCAGCCGGATCTTGCAGCCCACCTCGGCTCGCAGCTGCCGATCCTGGTGCGCGGCGCCTTCTATGACCAATATCAGCCTTCCAAAGCTCCCGAGAAGATGCGGTCGCTCGACGAGTTTCTGGCCAAGATCAAGGCGGAGCTGGAATTTACCCGTCCGGTCGATTCCAAGGATGCATTCAGGGTCGTGTCCAAGGTGCTCGCCCATCACGTCGGAGAAGGACAGATGCACAAGGTTTGGGAATCCCTGCCAGGCGAGATAAGACGCGTCGCCGAAGCTCAGCAAGCGGCGTGAACGGCGCAGGCGCGGGCTTCTCGGTCGCAACCTCCTTGGGGAAATAGCAATGCCACTCACCCTTATCAGCCCGGCGTTCCGGGCAGGCGGAAGACTTCCCGAAAAATATGCGCGTGACGGCCAGAACGTCTCGCCGCCGCTGAAGTGGTCCGGTGTCCCGGATGGTACCAAGAGCCTTGTTCTTGTCGTGCGGGATCCCGATGCACCAAGCGGGATTTTCGGGCACTGGGCGGTGTTCAACATCCCGCCGGATGCCGGCGGACTCGCCGAGGCCGAAGACGGCAAGCCCGGCCCGTCGGCACTCAGGCAAGGCACCAACGATTTCGGCAATGCCTATTACGATGGTCCGCAGCCGCCTGCAGGGCACGGCGTCCACCATTACCACTTCCTGCTGGCCGCGCTCGATGTGCCGAGCCTCAGCGTACCAGGACAGGCGGGCGTGCATCAGGTCTGGAAACAAGCCCAGAAACACGCATTGGAGGAGACGGAGTTGGTCGGAACCTACGAACGGCCGGCGTGACGCGGGCCGTGTCGGTCGCCGCCTTCACAATGTAATCTGGGCAAGCGGTTTTCGGGCAGGGCCGTGGATGACCGAACCGTCGGCGGCGAAGATCGAGCCGTGGCAGGGACAATCCCCGGTGTGGTCCGCATTGTTCCAGGTTACGGTGCAGCCCTTGTGGGTGCAAATCGCCGAAACCGCCTGGAGTGCGCCTTCGGTGTCTCTCCACGCCGCAATCTTTTCGTCTCCCCTGACGATCACGCCACCCATGCCAGGCGCAATGTCGTGGGTGCTCGAGACGATCGATTGACTGCGGCCGTTCTTGTGGAAGTCCTCAGGATAGGGCCGGGCCGGATCGTAGAGTTTTTGCCATGGGCTCGGGCGGCCGCAGATCAGGTCGGCGATCATCGCGCCCACGGCCGTCCCGTTGGTGATCCCCCAGGCGTTGAAGCCCGTGGCAATGTGGAAGCCGGCGGCCTTGGCGGGATCGGGCTCGCCGGCATATGGAATCCTGTCGGCCGTATCATAATCCTCATTGCACCAGCGCCAGGCGACGTCGCCGACCGGAAGGTTCTTTCTCGCCCATTTTTCCAGTTCGACAAACCGCCTCGCCACGTCGCCGTCCCAGCCGGTGTTGAACTTGGGGCCAAGCGTGACCAGCAGTGGACCTTCGGCATCACGGCCCGTGCGAATGGAACGCGTCGGGTCGTCGATGCCGATGAACATGCCGTCGACAGGGAGGGGATCATCGATCCGAAAGGCCATGGCGGTGTGGCAGCGCGGTTGCGTCCGGTTCGCCATGCCGATCGGGCTCTTCACCGTCATGTTGGTGGCGATGACGACGTGCCCGGCATCAACCGCGCCGCCATCGGTGACGACGCGCCAGCGGCTTGCCTCGTCGATCGAGGTGGCGCGGCTGTTGTCGAAGATCCGACCGCCACGGGCCGTCACCGCTTCGGCCAGGCCAACCAGATACATCGCCGGATTGAACTGCGCCTGGTCGGGGAACCGTAATGCCGCGGCCGTTTCGAAAGGCAGCGGCGCGCGGTCGAGGAGATCGGCCTCCAGCCCAACATGGCGCGCGGCCTCCGCCTCGGCCGCGACCTCCGCGCGCCGGCTTTCATCGCAGGTGTAGCTATAGGCGTCCTTGCTCTCGAGATCGCAGGCGATGGCGTAGTTGTTAACCCAGTCGCGGATTTGTCGGGCGCCGGCGGAATTCGCATCGGCGTAGACCTGGGCCAACTCCCGGCCGACAGTGTCGATGAGATGACGATAGATCAGCGCGTGCTGCGTAGTGATTTTGGCCGTCGAGCGGCCGGTTACCTGGCCGCCCGTGCGCAGGCCTTCGAGGACGACCACCGATCGGCCCGCCTCGCAAAGCCGAAGCGCCGTCGTCAGCCCGACAATTCCAGCACCCACGACAACGGCGTCCGCACGGATCGAACCTTCGAGCTGGGGATGGTTCGTGGAGGTGGCTGCCGCCACCCAACAGCTTCCCAAGAGAGTGGCCATTTCAACCGCGTTCCTTGCTTTTGCTTTTCGATGCACTTCCATCGACAACCGCGCCGGCGGAGGAACGTTCCCGAGCTTGGTCGCTTTCAATCGTTCTCTCGCCACCCCGGGTCAGAAAAGCACCGGGAAGGTGCGAGGTGCAGGCCATCACCCAGGTGATCGCCTCGCGGTCGTATTCGTCGCCGGAGCGCCAGTCCTCGAAGAAGGCGTTCAGCCTATCGACACGCCCCGGCCAGATACCGGCGGCCTGCAGGCCGAGCGAAACGCCGTAATTGGTGAAGGCGAACTTGGTATCGCGCAGCCATGGCGCGCGGCTGAAATAACCGGGCGGGTCGACCCACATCGTTTCCAGGGTTCGCAGCGAACGCCTCGTCTGGGCCTCGGCCCACGGCTCGTCGGGAAAGAAATGGGCGAGCCACAGCATCATGCCGAGGCCGAGGTCCTGGTCGATGTCGAGGCTGCGCCAATCGCGCTCCATCAGGTCACGCATCTGCGCGATCTCGGGCGCCAGTTCCTCGTCGTCGAGCATTCGGTAAGAGACGTAGCCGTCATAGGCATCCATGCTGCCGAGGCCGTAGCCGGGTAAGGACCGCTCAAATCCTCCTGCATCTTCCAGATCACGCCGCGGCCGGGGACCACAAACGCCGGGTGAATGTCCCGCGCCAGCGTAATGCCGCGCTTGCGGTATTCCGGCTTCAGATCGCCGAGACGCGCCAGGGCGAACAGCCACATCGCCAGATAGTGGAAATACTGGCCGTCGCGATCCGCCGCTTCGCCGATCCTCAGTCCGCGCCGGCGGCCGAGCACACGCTCGACATCGGCCACCAGCCGCTCGGCTTCGCCCAGCCAGCGCTCTTCGCCAGTTTCCGCATAAAGCGAGACATAGAGCACGACCCCGAATGCATCGGTCCACAGATATCGCAAGCCGTTGGGCCAGATGCCTTCGCCGCGCATCCAGTCGAGTTTTTGCAGGACATAATCGACGTCACGCAGCATCGCGCCAAGCCCCGAACCGGCCCGTGTTCGGTGTCCCGCGATTGTGAGCATGCAGAATTTCGAGCATGTCTCTCCTCGTCCGGTTGATCTATCGCGAAACGATCTGATCGGCGGCGGGTTCCTTGGCCATCTCGGCAAGGACAGATGGCGCGGCATTCCCGGGGCGGCGTAGGCGAGATAACCAAGACTGGTCGAGTGCGATACACCCGCACTCGCAGCCAGGATTGTTTCAAGAAGCGATCTTCATGACGACGCGCAAAGGAAGGCAAAAAGGTGACGCCGTTCAAGCGAAAAGCTATCAAATTCGACTGATCCTCGGTGTCGGCAAGCCGCAAATGTGGTCAATTGCCTCCGTACATGACCTTCGGGAGCCAGACGACGATTGAGGGGAACACGATGCACAGTCCCACTCCGATCGCCTGCAGGCACAAGAAGGGGACTGCGGATCGAAAGATCGTCGCCATCGAGATCTCCGGCGGCGCAACGCTCTTCAGATAGAACAGCGAATAGCCGAAAGGCGGGCTAAGGAACGCCATCTGCATGTTGACCATGAAAATGACACCATACCACAGTGGCACGTCTTCAGGAGCCACACCGGCTAGCCCAAACGTGCCGCCGAATTCGAGTGGCTTTAGGATGGGCAGAAATATCGGTACGGTGAGAAGGAGAATGCCCACCCAGTCCAGAAACATGCCCAGGACGAACAGAATGATCATCATCAGAACAAGAACGCCGTAAGGCGCCAAGCCTGTTCCGAGTATCGATTCGGCTACGAAGTTCTGCCCACCTTTCAGGATAAAGAAACCGACGAACATGGTGGCGCCGAAGAATATCCACATGACCATCGCCGTGGCCTTGAGCGTCGCGACACAGGCCTCCCGGATTGTGTCCCAGGTCAGGCGCCGATGTGCGGCGCAGACGATGAAAGCCCCGAACGTACCGATGCCGGCGGCTTCGACCGGCGTGGCAATGCCCATGAAGATGACCCCGAGCACAAGCAGGATCAGCAGTATCGGCATGAACGTCCGGCGCAAAAGCTTGAGTTTTTGGGCGAAGTCAATGCGCTCGTTCGGCGGCAACGCCGGGCCGAGTTTGGGGTCGATGTAACAGCGCGCCGTCACGTAGGCGACATACATCCCGGACAGCAGCAGCCCGGGAAATACCGACCCGATCAAAAGCTCGCCCAGCGACTGCTGCGCCACGACGGCATAGACGATCGCCATGACGGAAGGGGGTATGAGAATGCCAAGGGTCCCGCCAGCAAGAAGCGAGCCGCAGGCGAGCTTGGCGTCGTAGTTGCGGCGCAGCATGGCCGGGAGCGCGATCATGCCCATCGTCACTTCCGTCGCCCCGACGACACCGACCATCGCGGCCAGCAGCGTGCAGGAGATCACCGTGGCCGATGCGAGCCCGCCTTTGAGTCCGCCCAGCCATTTGTAGACGACATCGAACAGCTCCTCGATGATGCCCGCCTTCTCGAGAATCGCGGCCATGAAGATGAAAAGCGGCACCGCCGAGAGCTGATAATCCGTCATGAACGGGAAGACCCGAGACGGCAGCATGTTCAGCATGGCCGAATTGCCGAACAGAAAGAGGAAAAGCACGGCAAGGCTGCCGGTGCAAAAGGCCATCGGCAATCCGAGCAGCAAAAGTACGCCCAGACCCCCGAACATCAATATGCTGAGCCACAGGATCGGAAGCTCGAGGCCCATCGCTCAGCCGATCCTTCCAAATGCAGTGGCGATGTCTCGCATCAGCCGGGATAGGCCCTGAAGCAACAGGAGCGCTGCCCCGATGGGGATCGCGAGCTTTACCGGCCAGTATTGGATGCCCCATTCGGTGAATGAGCGTTCGCCAACCGCCGTGGCATCGCTCGCAAATCGCCATCCTGTGACCAGCATGGTGCCGGTGAACAAGAAGAAGAAGGCCGAGGTGATGATGTCGCAGACAGCACGACCGCGTTCGGAGAGATGGCTGTAGACGATGTCTACCCTGACATGCGTTTCGTCACGGTAGGCATAGGCGCCTGCCAGCATGTACTGGATGCCGAACATAAGAAACATGCTTTCATGTACCCAGTTGGTCGGTGAGTTGAAAACAAAACGGGCCACCACTTCGTAGTAGTACGCCACCACTGCGAGAACCGACCAATACGCGACGAACTCGCCCGTCACGCGTACCAACCAGTCGACCGGCTGGAACAACGCGAGCGGTTGCTTGACGGGCGTGGCTGGCACATCGACTACGAGCGGATGGTCGGCCGAGGGGCGCTCGATCTCACGGGTGCGGGTGCGCCGCACAAGACCGGGTATTAGAAGGGCGTCGCCTGCGAGAGCGAGACCAAGCAGAAGTCCGGCAATTCGGCCAATGCTGTTGGCGCGCTCGAGCCCATGGGCGGCGGCGCTCAGATTATCGCGCGCCACCGTGGCGTCTGCCTCAGCTTTCGCCAGGCGATCGGCAGCGCCTTCTTTGCTGGCTGCTACATCTGCCTTGGCACGCGGCAACAGCCTTTCGGCGTGTTCGCTCTGGGATCGCGCGAGCGACACTGCCTCACGTCCGTCGCGTACCTGGGCGCTCGTCCAAAGCACTGCAATGAACAGCGGGATAAAAATGAATCCCCACCTGCTCTTCAGATAAAACCGGTGCATGCCGAGGAAGCCTGCAGTGACCAGGAACAGGTAAGCAAGAAAGAGATTTGGACGGCCGGCATCGCGCTGTGCCCGCTCGCGATGGACAAGGAAGACCGCAACGAGCGGGAAAAGCACGAGGCTTGACCAGTATAGCCAGTGCGGCAGCACAAATGTGAGTGAGGGCATCGGCGACTGCCTCTTGCAGGAGAGTGCGCCCGCCCGGACAGGACGGGCGCGGAGAGCCTCAGAGGTTGATCGACAATCCCTGATACATGTCCGGCGTCACGTAACCGACGGTCGGGTTCTCCATCACCTCAAGCTGCAGTTTGAAGATGCGCGCCGCGTCCTTATCCTTGTTGGCCCACTCGAACCAGATTGGCACCGCGATTTCCTGGAACTTCTGGAGGTCCTCCGGTCCAAGCCGATTGATTTCAATGCCGGCATCCAGGAATTTCTGCCAGGCCTCCATGTCGGCCTTCTGGATGGCCCCGAAATGGACATTGGAATAGACTTGGATTTCGTCTTCCACGAACTTCTTGAGGTTGTCCGGGAGTTGGTTCCAGACATTCATGTTGACGGCAAAGTCCATCAGGTCGACGGGCTGGTATACGGACATCAGACCGGCTGGGCCCATGGAAATGTACTTGGTCACCTGCTGGAACCCGAGCGCCCAGTTTACCGCCGGCCCAGTGTAATCGGCTGCATCGATCGTGCCTTTCTCCAGCGCGGAGAACACCTCGCCGCCCGGCAGCAGCGTCGTCTTGGCGCCGGCTTTTGCGAATGTCTCGGCGATCATGCCGCCAGGTACGCGCAGCTTCAGGTCTCTGAAATCCTCGATCGAGCGGATCGGTGTCTTTGAGTGGATGATGTTCGGGCCGTGATGAATGCGGTTGACGTAGTAAAGACCTTGTTTCGCATAAAGGTCGCGCGCGGCCTGCAGACCACCTTTCGAATAGAAAAAGATGTCCCATTCGTGCGGATAGCGTAGCCCCATCGTGTAAGAGGAGAGGAACGCCGCAGCGGGAAGCTTACCGGCCCAGTAAAGTGAAAACGAGTTCATCGCTTCCAGAACGCCGTTCTTCACCCCGTCGAGGAGTTCGAAGTCACCAACGATGTCCTTTGCCTTGAACGGCTGAAATTCGAGTTGGCCTCCGGTCTTTTCCTTGATGGCCCCACACCAGCTCTGGAAAGTTTCAAGTCCGACGCCAGCCGGCCACGAGGTTTGAATTTTCCAGATGATTGTGTCAGCGGCTCCTGCCCTTCGAACCCAGGGAGCGGTAACCGCCGTCGCCGTCAGCCCGGCGACAAGTCCGCTCGACTTCAGAAAGCTTCGCCTTGATTTGGAATGCGATTCTCCGTCCATTGTCTTCCTCCCTGTTCGGCAAGCGGACAAACGATAGGCCCACCGCCGGTCTCAAAAACTGAAAACTAATGACACACCCTTTTTGAGGGATCAGAGCATGCCAGCGCCACGAACGACAGAGAAAGAAACGGCGCAGCATGCAAATAACATAGCGCGACGCAAGCATTTTCAACCACTGCGCGCCCGACCCGTAATATGCTCGTGCGTTTCAATAAATCCACGGTTTTAGTGGGTTATCGGCTAGTCAACGCGGCGTTCCTTCGGCTTATACGAAGCTCGGTGCGGCTTCCGTCCCTGCTTCTCAAGCCGAAACATTGGCCAGGTGACTGCGCTCCATGGTCCTGGTCTGCGTCCGCTGCCTGGTTCGAGTGATGCGCATCGGTAGGGCTCTCTACCCCGAGCAATCGCGTGACTGGCTATTCCCAGCAGAGAGCGAACGCGGTCACGTCATCGAGCACAAGGAGAAACGCAGCGATCTGTCGAAATGGGGGAATGACCTGCGGCAGACTTTCCGGACAATCGCCCAGGCTGCAGGCGTTGCGGAGTTGGACGTCCATCTTCTGATGAACCACTCGATCCCGGGGGTTAACGCAGGCTACATCACGCCCAACAAGCTGCTGAAGCGATCACCTGCGACAGCAATAGGAAGCAATCTAACGTCGGATGCTCGAAGCTGGGCGGTCGCGAGGGAATCAAACGAGGCTTCGCGCCTGGCCCGTCCTTCCCAGCAGGCGTCTGCTTTCTGAGCTGATGAGCGGCAAGGATTAGCGGCATCAAACGAGGGGGGTCGAGTCGGTAGAGCGCTACCGCCTTTCCCCACACTCGTCGAGCTGCCAATTCAAGCTGCATTGCTGCCGGTGAGCAGAGTCCGCTTGCCGGCGCGCCATATGAAGCACTATAGCAGGGAAAATCGTAAGCGGTGTTTCCGCGCGCCAAAACAAGATCGCCAGAGACGGGCTGTATGGGTCCGGTGACAAGTGTGCGCATGTGAAATGCCGCGACCCGGCGGGTAGAGAATTCACGTTTAGCTCTCTTTTAGTCCCGCGAATTCTGGAATAAGACATTATATTCGCCCAAATTATACTTTAACTTGAGCTCCAAATTCTTTTTGCCCGTCTCTTTATCCACGAAGCGCGCGACCCATAGCGGCGTAGACAGGAGCGCTGAGATACTCCCATGCAGACCTCGCTCCAGGTTCGATCATGACTTGCGTGCCCATCCCAGCTTGCAATGCTACAGGCGCTGCTTTCAAAGACTCCGGTCTCAGAACAATTCGAACTGAATAGAAAGTTTGACCGGTCCGAGGATCAATCAGTTGGTCAGCTGAAAGAGTGCGCATGTCGCCGCTCATCGCTTGCTGGTAACGTCTGCTCACAGCGCTCAGCCAAACCATCGCGTAACCGCCGTCCCCTCCTCAGCTTGTCGCAGGATGAAGGCGATCTGCACCTCCGAAAACTTCAACTCAGTGGAAAATTCCAGCTCAGAACGGTCAGAAATCCGGAATGCAGGTCACTGCCGAACAGGTAGTCCAACCGCGGGATGCGAGAGCGCCTCAAACTCTGCCTTCGTTAGGTCTTGCTCGGTCTGAAAACACCGCGCCATGAGGACTCCGAGATCTTCGGGGATCCGCAACGCCTTTGCTTGGTCCCGCCCCAACTGCGCCAGGAATGCGCACCATTGATCGTATTCGGTTTTGCCGGTGTCGCTCTTCCACTCAACATAGGCATGCTGGGCCAGAGTCTTAATTTCGTCGGTGGGGATCGGTTCGATGCCGTAACGGTATGCGCCTTGCAGGACCTGATAGCCGAATACAAGCAGAGCGCCGGCCCAGTCCAGCGCACTCCGTCTCAAACGCCGGTTGATGCTGACAGAGAATCCCTCGGTTTCAACCTCATGCCACCAATCGACCGGCATATACAAAACGTCACCTGCATTCAGTACGGCAATCTCTCCATGCAGTTGATTCAACAGCGGGAACTGGTCAAAATCGGGATTATTCAAATCCACAAGCGCCCGCCTGGGCTTGTCGGCCGTCTTTTCATGCTGCGGATAGATGAAACTATAATCCCAAGGGGGGAACATTTTTACGGCTTTTGTCCCGTGTAGCTGCACCAGGAATGCGTACCAATGATCATAATGCGCCTTGGCGGTAACCCCTTCGGAAGCAACATAGGGAGACGAGCCAACGAACTCCAGGTCACTTGGCCAAGGCAATGCCTCCAGAAGACTGCTCGGGACTTTCCCACCAAACATGTAGTAGCGCTCGTTTGCATCGATCAGTGGTTGCCATTCCCCCTGGCCTAGGATCCGCTCGAACAACTCACGGAAGGTCATTTCGTGTGTCATCCCGCTCTTGCGTAAGACATAGGATGCAGTGGAAACCGTGGTCTCGTCCCCTGGAACCACCGTAACCTGCCCGGTATGCCGCGCCCATTTGGGGTCATCCAATCCCCAGCCGTCGGAGGCTGCAACCCAGCCTCGAACAACAAACGGCCGATTTTGTCGGATTGCCGTGGAGATTTGCTTGCTGTCAATCTCCTCGATCGGTTTCATGTTAAGCTTTGGCGTTTCGCGAGCTGATTCAGCGAGTTTGGCGTTGCTGGCCATGGTTTCCACCCTTATTGAGATGACCTTAATCAAAGAAATGAAATACAAATTGCGTTTCAGTTGGATGATATGTGGCTGTCGGGAGCGATGTCGTCGTGCATTCGAATGGCAGCGATCCAGGCACTTGGTGTTCAATGGCCGTGCTGATCGACGAAAGCCGTCACCTGGCGGCGGGATACGCCGATGGCCTGGCAGAGCTTGGCGCTGTTTCCATTCCTCACCGTGCGCGAGAATGTCGAGTTCGGCCTGCGCATGCGCGGCGTCGACAGGGCCGAGCGGCGGCGACGCGTCGACTGGTGGCCGCGAATCTGGAAGAAGACATAATACTCGATACTCGCCCCCAATTATACTCGAACGGGAGCGTAACAGTCTTTGTCTATTGCTCGTTCTCTTTATTCACGAAGAGCACGTCCCATAGCGGCATAGACCGGCGCGCTGAGATACTCCCATGCTGACCTCGCTCCAGTTTCGATCATGACCTGTGTGCCCATTCCAGCTTGCAATGCTCCAGGCTTCAAAGACTCCGGCCTCAGAACAATTCGGACTGAATAAAAAGCCTGACCGGTCCGAGGGTCAATTAGCCGGTCAGCTGAAAGAGTGCGAACGTCACCGCTCATCGGTTGCTGGTAACGTCTGTTCACAGCGCTAAGCCACACCGTCGCGTGCAGCCCCACTTTCACCTGATCGACGTCGAGGGGGTCAACGTTTGCCACAACAACGAAGCTATCCTCCTGAGGGACGATGTCCATCAGCGGCTCTCCCGCCGTTACGACCCCTCCATTCGTGTGGACCTTAAGTCCCACTATGGTGCCTCCGATAGGAGCACGTATCTCGGTACGCGTCGCCACGTCATCAGCAGCGGCCATTCGCTGCTCGTATTCGTATATTTTGGCGCGGGTTTCTCCTAGTGTCTCGACGATATCGGCCGTCGTCGAGGCGCTAAGTTCGGCAATCTTGAATTTCGTCTCCTCCATCTTTTGCTGGGTCGCGCCGATCGACGCTACATACCCGCTTAGGGCACCTCCCACGTCCGCCTTTTCTCTTTCCAAATCTACAAGGCGCGTCCTGACTACCAACTTCCTTTCGTACAGGCTGCGCACATCACCTAATTGCTCCTCGATCAGCTCGAGCTTCCGGGTAGCCGCTACCACTTGCCCTTCAAAACCCTCTATCTCCTTCGCCATGCTTCCGGTTGCTTGCTGCAGCAGGGAGAGCTGCTCTCTGAAGAGGTTTTGACGTGTCCGAAAGACACTCTCCTGCCCGGAAGCAGCATCCGCTGCCAATTTGCCGGACGCTTTCAATTCAGGCGGAATTTCGATCGAGTCCTTTCCATCTCTTTCCGCGACCAAGCGCGCTTCCGTAGCCTTCGCCTCGTACCACTGCGCCTTGATTTCATTTGCAGCAGCCGCCGAAGCGGTGTTTTGCAATCGTATCAACACCTGGCCTGGCGACACGCGATCTCCTTCTTGAGCCAATATCTCTGATATGATGCCGCCTTCGAGGTGCTGAACTGTCTTTACGTTTGACGCGACATTCACCACCCCGGTGGCCAAGACCGCACCCTGGATAGGTGCCGCGACAAGCCACATGCCGGTCAGAGTCGAGAAGGCAGCGACAATCGCGAAACCAGAGATCACTAAACGCCTACCAAACGGCGGCGGATCCTCGGCTTGCTGGGTGCCGGAGTGTTCGGTGTCACGGGCGAGCGAAGCTATCATTTAACGCTCCGCAATTCAGTTTTCCCGAAGCGAACGGGAGGAACCGAACCTTCGGTGAGCTCAGGCGATCGACTTCCTAGGATCAGCGACCTATCAACTAATCCGGCAAGACGGTTGGTCTGTCCGGATATGGTGACAATTACCGAGCTTCCCGCATCCTTCATAAGCCTAACCGCCGACTCGAGGGTCTTCTTCGAGGCAGCGTCCAAATTGGCGAATGGCTCGTCCAAGACAATAAGTCTCGGCGCGCGAAAGAGCGCGCGGGCAAGGGCTACTCGCTTCCGTTCACTCCCGGACAGGCCGACCGAGTCGTTAAGCAAAGTGTCATAACCCTGGCCCAGACGAATGATAACTTCGTGTATTCCGGCTATTTTTGCTGCGGAAACCACGTCATCGATAGAACTTTGTTGAAAACGTGCAATATTTTCCGCGACGGTTCCGTCAAAAAGTTCAACGTGCTGAGGTAAATAGCCGATGCCTCGAACTCTAACATTATCCGGAAGCCTGGTTATGTCCATGTCTCCCAAGCGGATCTGACCGGTGCGGGGCTTGAGCAAACCAATGAGAAGACGAGAAAGCGTCGTCTTGCCGGTGGCTGCACGTCCTATGACCAGCAGCAATTCCCCAGGAGCCAGAGAAAGCGACAGTTTCCTAAATACGTCTGCTCGCGATCCAGCATGCCTGAATGTAACTTGATCGAGAACTAACGAGCCTTGCGGCGTTCCAGGAAGCAGAGACGGCTCTACGTCCAACGGTTTGGCAAGCTCCGCCTTGATCTGAGAGTATCCCTCCCGCGCTTCCCTGAGGCTTCTGAGCTCCCGAACTGCCTTTTCCACCATTCTGTAAGCAAATCTGGCAATGAGCCGGGCTGCAAATACGCCTCCGAGGGACGCCGAATCGTTCAGGAACAGCCAGATGCCCGATGCCAATAGAACTATGTAAACGCAACGGTTCAGCGCCCGGATCGCTGCATCAAGGCTCGATCCTCTGGCATTAAGCCGCTCCCGCTGCAAAAAGCCATCTACTCTGTTCCTACCCCAGCGACCGGCGATCGCGTCGGCCATTGCGAAGGCGCCGACTACGTCTTTGTGCCTTTCCGCTGAAATCAATACCTCTTTCGCCTGCTTGGCAGCTTCACGTTCAGCTTGGCGGGGCTCTTGTGTGATCTTTTCTTTGAGCAGGCTCATACCTGTCAGCACAGCCATGCCTGCCAACGCGATCAGGCCGAGAACAGGATGGATCAAGTATACACATAACAGGAAAACGGGAGCCCAGACCACGTCCAGCCAAGCAGCTAGCCCTCGCTCAACAAAGCTGGAGACTTTCTCGATGCTGGTCAGAAGCGGCGGATTGGGGACGCCTGCCGTCAATCCGGCTTTCACGGACTGGCTGGTCAAGTGGTGCTCGATCCAAACGCTCCAGCGGGAAAGCATACGACGACGAATGGCTTCCAGCACGACGCCGGTTACCAGAGCGAGCAAGGCGGCCAAGGTCAGAATAACGAGGGTTTCCACGCTGCGGCTGGAAATGACCCGGTCGAATATTTGTATAAAATAAAGCGGCCCAGCAAATCGGAGCGCATTGATACAGACACCAAAACCCACAACCGCAGCAAGGCCAGGTATCGACCTTCGCCACATTTCGCTGAGGGGGGCGCTGTACCGCCGCCTACCTCGTGTTCTCAGCAAGGACACCGTCTTTCACGCCCGTCCAAGCGGGGCATGCTGGTCGGGGTCCTCGTTGAAAATTCCCGAGAAATTCATGATCATCCCCTCCAAATCGTCATGAGGGCTCAAAGCAGGTCCCGCAAGAACATTTGGCTGAAGCCGATTTGCTGCCCAAAGGCGTTCATCGTGATCAACTGCCTCGAACATCGACCAAGCTCCGCTCACGAGGTTGTACATTTGGGTGGCGGACAGGGGAGGGCACCCGAGGGCTTGGACCAGGCTGCCCAGAGATGACTTGAGGGCTCCACGGGTTTTTGCCAAAACTGCCGCTTCTATCAACTCAGCGGGCGCCTGGATCGACATAAATGCGGGGTTCGAGCTTTGCGATAGCAACTCGGGCAAGGTGACCGAGACGCTCCCAAAGGGACTCGGCCATGTCGCCCTGCTGTCACTGGCAGGCCTTCCGGGGCCAGGTGTTTCTCCCAACTCTGCCAGAATCAGTTCGTGCGCGAGCTTCCCTAAAAAATCAATTCGCAGCTGGGAAGAGTAGGCTCGACCTTGGTCGAGTGCCGTCATTGGATTTGGGGAATCAGCAATACGCCGTAGATATGGATTATTGCCCTGTCCGTTAGCCAGTTTTTCAGAAGCGCGAGCCTTTAGAACGGGGCTGAGTGCCCCATCCTGGAGCTCCCATGGGGAATAGACATGCAGGCCAGTGGCTTCTTCAGCCTCCCTCACACCGAGCGGCGATCGGCCGATCCTGCCACTAATTGCAAGTACCTTGTGGCCAGCAGCGCGGAGGGTATCAACTCCATACTTTGCTCCCATCGCGTCATAGGAAGCGAAAATCGCGCCAAGAGCCATGCTCCGAAAAGATTCAGCCAGAATTAGCTCGGAAGTTTCCTTCTGCTGCAGCCCATCGGCAATCTCAATAACAGCGACGTCACATCCATTTTCAGCGGCATGGTTCAGTAGGCGGAAAGCACCCTTCTCAATCAACTCTACCGGGGCTAAATACGTCGTTGCAAATCCGGCATCTGTGAAATCAAGAACGATGTCGGCTCCGGCATCCCGCACAATCCAGGTGTCGCCACCCGAGCCAGTTCCTGTAATTTTCAGTGCCGCGACCTTCAGTCCCGCCTTTTTGAATCCTCGGACCAATGACGTTGCCGTCAATGTCTTGCCGGCGTTCATTGACGTCCCAAGCGACAGAACAATCGGCAGGGAAGGGGGTAAATCGTCTGAGCTGACCTTGTAATCCCACACGTTTAGCCGGCGGCCGAACTTGTCGCCAATCAGGCCGAGCGGGGTGATCTTGGTTGGCGCCAGCATGCGAGCATGCCTGGAAAGCTCACATGCCGCGATGCCGCCCCCCGCTACCAAGTCGCACGGCCCCAGATCGGGGCCTATTACCGCCTCGAACTGGTCAGGAGCGTACCTGTTTCCATAACAGAGGATTATCTCATCTCCGCGAAACATGATCGCCTTTCGCCCGCAGATGAGCTCCAGTCTGCTGTGATTGCCGAGTTCATCAACGCGCGCCAAAACAAGATCGCCAGCGACGGGCTGTATAGGTCCGGTGACGAGTGTGCGCATGTGAGATGCGGCGACCCGGCGGGTGGCGAATGCTCGTTTAGCTCTCTTCAGGCGCCCGCGCTTAATTCTTGAAACGGACATGACCCCCCCAACTTACATTTGGATGGCATTTAGAAGTCTTTTCTTTTCTATGTATAAGATTAAGCCCTTTTCTATACTCCTCTCCGTTTGCAATCGATTATCCAATAACCAATATGATTAGATAAATATGATTAGCTAAATAGCATTAGATGCCTAAAATACATACCCAAGCTAACGACTTTTAACGGCTATTAACACTATAATGTCTGGATCTCTGCCATTCGAATGCATGACGACATCTCCCCGCGAGGCCACATACCATCCAGTTGCATTGTCCGGATCAGGCCGGCGGGAAATCCACTGGTCTTTCAAGAGAATAAGAACGCGACTTCCGGATGCTGCGGCCGTAGCGTTTAGGCCGACTGAACGTGGGGGATCAGATATAAAGCGTGCTTAAATGTGGTGGAATGCGCCACATCTTCGCCCCTTCACATCGGGTCTTGCCGAAGCCGCTCATGCCCATCGATGCGGTGCCCGTTTCGAGATGCATTTGAAGTGGCTGCAGCGGAAGCGTGGTCAGGAAGTCTGTATTGTGGGAGACGGTCGAAAAGCAGGCGGAGCGTGAACATCCGGGGTCAAAAGTGGGGTTATGGTCAGCCTATCTGAAGAGTTGGGACAAATTGAGATTGTCAGTTTTAAGGTGCTATCGGGACTTAATGTGCATAGCACGAACACGGTGGTCAAATTAACCCTGAATATCGGGCGGCTAGCGGTTTCTTGCATCTCCGATTTTACTGCGCTGGCTCGCTCAGCGCTGTCCGAAATGTTTCCCGGTTGTGCACAAAACGCTTTGGTCCCTCGCTACATTGCCGACGCAATCCTGTCCGCTGATCTTGAGCTTCGCCGCGCGATGAATTTCTATTCGTTTTCGCCGACGGCGTCGCTAATAGGCGATCCGTCCGAAAGCCATCTTGCAATCGTTTGGGAGTCGGATGACCCGCAGATGTCGCGCGCGGCTGCTTCGGCTGTCGTTGACGCGATTGGTGAGGCGGCGCGAGGCGAGGACGGGGCAGCGAAATACGCTCAGACTCGGGAGCTAAACCTGGAAAGGGCGAAGAGGCGACGTCTTTCAAATTCGACCGCTGTGCTTGTAGCTGCAGCTAAGAGAAATCACATCCCGTTCGAATTCATTGCCCGTAACCACCTTCGCCTTGGCCAAGGCAAGCACCAGAAGCAGCTGTTCTCGACGATATCGGGTTCTACATCGTTTGCGTCGGCGAAGGTGGCCTTGGACAAAAGGCTGGGCAACAGACTTTTGGCGCAAGCGGGGATTCCAGTACCCCGTCAGATTACCGTTCGCACCAAACCTGAGGCCGTCGCTGCCGCCAAACAGCTGGGTAAGACCGTCGTGGTCAAACCGGTTCAGGGAAATCAGGGGCGGGGAGTCTCGGTTAAACTGCGGGGACGCCGTGCAGTTGAGGCTGCATTCGATATAGCGCACGACGTCACTCAGTCAGAGCGGTTTGGCGTCCTGGTTGAGCAGTTCATCGCCGGCCCGGAATTTCGAGCGACAGTCGTTGACTATCATCTCGTGGCGGCGGTCATGTGTTGCCCCCCCCAAGTCGTTGGCGACGGTGAAAAAACGATAGTTGACCTGATTCATGATTTGAACCGAGAACCCGACAGAGACGGGAGACGTCTTTCTCCTGTAGAGATTGACGATGAGCTGCTACGGCACCTAGCCTTGCGTCGTCTTACGCTGGAGTCCGTCCCAATTTCCGGGCAGCCTTTGGTTCTCCGACCTACCGGCCACCTCGCCCGTGGAGGCGTCCCGGTCGATGTTACAAACTCCGTTCATCCAGATAACAGGCAACTGTGCGAGCGCATCGTGAGAGTCATCGGCCTTAACATTGCCGGGATAGATCTCATCATGCCCGATATTGCAAGATCATACAAAGAGGTCGGGTGTACTGTCATCGAGGTAAATGCACGGCCGGGGATCGAGTTTCATCTTTGGCCGCGAGCGGGGATCTCGAGAGATGTGAGTGAGATAATCCTGGCCAATATGTACAATGAGCCGGGCTCTTCGGAAATTGCCACCGTACTCGTCATCGGCGATCGACACACTGGTGCGGTGGCGACAGCAATCGATCATCGGTTCCAGGCGGAAGGGCGAAGAGTTGGTCTCTTGTCGAAAAGAGGCGCTTACATCAACACTGTACCCCAGGAATTTGGGCGGCGGACAACCCCGCAAATGCTGGCCAGAGACCCGTTCCTGGAAGCCCTGGTTTATGCAGCCTCTCCGGACAGACTTTGGGCGAGCGGTCTTTGTCTGGGTGCTTGCCGTGCGGTCTCGATGACTCGAACGGATGCAGACAATGGTACAGTTCTCGAAGATCTCGCTCAGCGAGTGTTGCAGTGCGGAAACCAGGGCTATTTCATTGTCAACAGCGAAGATGAATGGCCCCGCCGTGCGCTGTCGACCTTGCCGACCACACGACTAATATTGGTCAGTTCCGAGCCTGATACTGATACCGACCTACGTCGGCACCTACAGAGTGGTGGTTTGGTTCTAACTTTGAGATGGAGCACTGACGGATCGGGTGCCAAAATGGCGCTTTTGTCGAGATCTGGTGAGCTAGCCGCGGAACCCCTCGCATCTATGTCTCAGTCGCGGCCACAGCAAATAAGGTCTGCCATGCACGCAATGGCAATGTCGTATTTGGCAAAAAAGGATGGCTGGTTCGATGAAGTGGCCCCGTTTCCTTCAGTTCGGCCCGAGACGAACGACGTTCGATAGCAGTGATGAGTTTATCGATTCTGCTCAAGCTAAGGAGAGTAAGGTTATGAACACTGTTTCGCCGACTGCAACACCGAGTGTTTCGCTAAGTGATGCGGCGACACTCGTTGCTTTGACTTTGAAACGCACCACAAACAAAGCGGGACAGCCGCGAACCCGTGCAAGAATGTCGTACAAGACATTCAGGCGCCTGACTGGACGGCGTGTCGGCGGGGCGGCGTTCGTGAGAGGCTTCACGGAGGAATTGTTGAAACTAGGCTGGCTGATGGTCCGTATGCCATCGGCTTACGGCTTCGTGCGCGCCGCCTCCCTCGACAAGTGGCGTCTCATAAAATCAAATATGGTCGCGGAAGAACTTAAGGTGATTAAGGAGGGATCTGCGGCGACGGCATTGGAGAGTGCTCGGCAAGAGCTCGCTGGATCGGGTGAGAATAACGGTTCAGCAGGCGGCCTCAGTAAGGCAGCTCGAATAAGCGGAGAGAAGAAAAAGCCGGTCGCAAGCATCGGATAGATGTGCCTCGTCAGGAGATTGATTTGTGTAGCCCCCATCAGGGGCAGGCGAATTGAGGCCAAAACGCTGCCGGAAGCTGGGCTGCAGACTCGGATCCAGCTTCCCACCATGGAGCGAAAATGCGGCCTCAGAGCATGTTGAAGGACAATCTCCACGCCCTGTAGAGAGTTGGCCTCAGGGCAACCGACGGCATGTCCTTTCGATCAATTTCAGTACCCGCCGGCGAAAGGTTCGCAGGATTGCGGAGCGCAAGACTTGTGAATTCTTGCGTCTCAGCGTTCGCAGAAGAAGCAGTAGCTTTGGGGAAAAAGATGGCGACTGGATCTGTTTACGTCTGGGAGCGTTGCGATTCAGATTTTACTGGCGGCCGGGTGCATTCAACCGAGGTCGAACTGCCTTATCTTTGCCAAAACACGGGGAGGCAAGGGCTGCGTGGGCGGTACGTGGACGTAATCGGTCATCCAGCCACGGATGTTCACTGGCCCACGGGTGAGATGGGCGAAGCACTGCCCGACAAGCAAGGTAACTATGTTTTCAAGCCTTTCGGCGGCGGAATTCTTGGTGAACAGGAAGGTTGTGAGGCCGCGGCACGCTTCGGCCAGGTCAACGTCTACTACCACGTCTCCTTGATAGCTCATCGAGTGAACGAAGTGCTGCGTTCACTCGGCGAGGGCCCGTTGCCGAAGGTCAGAGCGATCGTTAATGCGCACCAGCCGAAACAAGGGGGAGTTAACGGGGATCTGCTTAGGTTGGTGCCGGTCAAAGGGACCAAATACCGATATCCAGCAAGAATCGAAAATCTCGATGATTTTTCGATCCCCCTCTGTGGGGAATTGCTGTTCGGCCCGGGGCGTGCAGTCACAGCGGAAGGGTGGCTTCCACGAATTTCAGGCGGTGCTTATCTGTGCGACCCCTCGCACAATGCCAGTTTCATATATCAGGCATTCGGGTTTCACGTTGTGCGCCATACCGCTGACATCCAAGCTGACAGGCTGCATGCACCGCGCGCCAGTTTCAGTAGGCCTGGTCCCCTTGAGTACGCCTTGAGCGCATACTTTGCGGCCGCGATGCTGTCGACTCCCTACGTATGGTGTTGGCACCTCCGTCATGATGCCGAGTTCGTACCATCGGATACTCTTGCCAATGATTCGCGTATGGACGACGCCGAGTTGCCACCGCCGGAGGCGCTGGTCGCGCAAGTCATAGCGGCGACAATGTGGGACCTACACAAGGCTTTTCCGGGAGACGAACTTACTTGTATTTCGTTAGTTGTAGCTGCCCTTTTGGCGCTGGGACGACTTTCTGATAGCCCGTATGCTCCTTCCGGAATTCGAACGCGTGCCCTCAGGTCACTTCCGGAGAACTTTGCCTCGTGTTTGCTTCATGCAGACCGAATGAGATTCAGCAGCCGTTACGAAACACTGATCCGAAGCGTTTTTGAGAAACGTGGGATCGGCTTTAGTTCTTCAGCGGTTGAGACGTTGTTGGCACCCTCCGTTCAGCCACCCCTCTACCGCCTCAGTGAATCGGAAGAAGTCCGGCGCCATGTTGTAAAAATTCGCGAGAAGTTTTCAGAGGTCATAATTCCGGATGACATCGATCTCATCGACCCGGACCAACTTGAACAGTTCCTCTCTTCGTCCGCCAGCGCTCCGTACCATTTGGCGGCGGTCGGAGATGTGATGACCGGGATGCGGATGCGTCATCGTATCCGCAGGTTTGGCCCAGACTATGCCTTCGCCTGGGTCAGGCCGATCTTTAGACGCTGCGCTTTGATAACGGGAAACCTTGAGGGGCCGTTCTCCACCATCTCTGAGAAAGCAGGTACCACTCGGAACTACTCATACAAAGTCGACCCCAAGTCAGCCTCTGTCTTACGTCGTGCAGGCTTCGCTGCCATGACTGTCGCGAATAACCACATTCAAGACTGCGGTCGGGGTGGCGTGGTTGAGACGCTAGCCACGTTAGAGCGACAGTATATCCAACCGTACGGTGGTGGTAGGAACCAGAGCTCTGCTTACCACCCGGCGATTTTTGATGGCGCAGATATCCGCATCGGACTTCTCGGATATTACTGGAACCGTCGAACAGCGGCTCGTGGCGAACTTCCAGGCTCCGCACAAGATGTGCCCGAATTCATCGAGCGTGATCTGGCCCAACTTCGTCCACTGGTCGATCGGATCGCCGTGATGGTACATTGGGGTTTGCCATACCAGCGCCAACCTACCGAGCAAGACCGCATGAAAGCGCGGCTATTTATCGACCTGGGTGCGGACGCAGTCATCGGCCATCATCCCCACATCCTTCAGCCGATCGAGATTTATAATGGTCGGCCGATATTATACAGTGTCGGCAATTTTGCATTTGGGTCCGGAAACAGCAAAGGGGAGTCCATTCTGCCTTGCTTCCACTTTGGTGCGAAGCAGATCCGTTTAGATATTTATCCAGTTTACGTTCAAAACAGAGATCCGCGCCTCGACTACCAACCAAAGATAATGGGAGGAGCAGCCGGTCGCGCGACAATCGATCGGTTGCTGGCGTTGTCGCCTGGACTCGCCGATGTTGTCGTAGCCGTTCAAGACAGATGCCTTAGATTGGCCATCCCTGCACTGGCGTGAGGCTCCGAAGCTCATGCGTATGCCGTACGCGGATTTGCACTGGGTTCCTCGATCGCAATGGCGGCGCGAGCGATACGTGCCGACAAAACAAGGAGCCGATACCCTGTCACGCAGGAGGTGCCGCGGAGGCGTCGCTTGCGAACATTGCGAGGACCAGACGTGGAGAAACGAACTCTTTACTGCTCAGCCGGTTTTGATTTGTTTAGCTGCCGCTAATGGGATATGTCATCCCTGCGGGATCGTCCATGGGAGCGACAGGTGCGATTTCTAATCCGTCTGTTAGGGGCAGTCGTCTTAGGCTGTAGTCTGACGTATTCAGGCCAAGTACTTGCCTGGAAGGTCGGCAAAGGTGCGACCTCAGCAACTATTAACGGCATAAAGTTGACAGTATACACCTATCATCCGAAGAACTGTTCCAATCCATCGATCCTGTTCGTGTTCCATGGACTAAGCCGAACGGCCGAATCCTACCGAGACTACGCGCAGCCTCTTGCGGATCGAAATTGCCTGATCGTTATGGCGCCGCTTTTCGACCTGGAAAGGTTCCCAGGCTGGAGCTATCAGCGGGGAGGCATTGTCAACTCGGGCACAATTCAACCTCGGGACAGGTGGACTGTCTGGTACGTGAAGGGCTTGGTAAACTGGGCGAGGGCCCGAGAGGGGCTGCCGACTGCCCAGTATTACCTTTTTGGGCACTCGGCGGGAGGTCAATTCATGTCGCGTGTTGCAGCATTTGCCTTGTCGGATGCCAAGAGAGTGGTCGTAGCCAATCCGTCGACCTACGTCTTGCCCTCGCTAGCAGAGGCGGCAGCCTACGGGCTGGGATGTCTCTCCTCGGGCTGCGTCTATACGCCGGATCAGGCCTCTCAGGAGTTGAAGGCCTATCTGGCTTTGCCGCTAACGATCTATCTTGGGGAAGACGACACTGGCGATGTCGATCTAAACGAAAGCGCAGCTGCTATGCGCCAAGGAGAGACGCGTTTGGATCGGGGGCAGTTCACTTTTGAGCTGGCGCAAGCTGTCGCGACCGCTAACGGGTGGCCTTTCAATTGGCGTCTCGTGATTTTGCCGGGTGTCGGACATTCGGCACGCGACTTGTTGCAGTCTGACCAGGCTCAGCAAGTCTTCGGCCTTAAGTAAAGAATTAGCACATCGCTGACTTCAAGGTCTGCCGCGTTTCACTCAGCTCAATGAGCAGCGAGACAGCTTGCATCGCCTTTTTGCCGAGCGTGAATTGCCGCTGCGTTTTGTTATTCTAATTTAGTAAATTCTAAACCATCTTCGGTCTAAGGTGCTCTTAAGAGAGGGCTTCTGGATGCGGAGACTGAAAGATCTGCCGCCCGAAAAACGGGGGAACTTTGCCGTCGCGATGGCCTTAATGGTGGTGCCACTGGGCTTGGCCCTCGGCCTTAGCATTGACTTTACCAACGCCGCTTCCTGGAGATCCAAGCTGCAGGAGATAGCCGATTCGGCGGCTCTTGTTGCTGTCGAGAGCGATGGAGGAAACGAAGCAGCCGTCCAGGCCGCGAAGAATTGGGCGCTGGCCAATGGCTCCTTCGTGACCGGCGCTGTCGTTGGGGTGAGCATCACCACTCCTTCTGCTGGGACGCGAGAGGCGGCGGTTGAAATCTCAGCTGGAATGCCAACCGCTTTCATGAGTCTTGCTGGAATTCGGAGCATTAACCTTCACGCGGCGGCAACGGCCCGAAAAGCCGCGCCGGATTATTGCTTCTATGTCCTCGATCCTGCCTCAAATGGAGCGCTGACGGTAATGGGTTCCGGGGGGCTTTCGGTGCCAAACTGCGGTATCCAAGTGAATTCCTCCAGTCCAAGGGCACTGAGGCACGTTGGAACCGGAAAGATTGTCGCCAGAAAAATCTCTATAGTGGGCAATTACCAAGGCGGCGGTTACACCATCATCCCGAAAACCAACCAACCCGAACTTGCAGACCCCCTTGTCGATCTACCGCAGCCCGTTCCACCGAACGGCTGCGACTACAGTGATCAGATGCTGACCGATGTTACCATTCCGGCCGGCCGGGTGTTCTGTGGAAACATTGACCTCGATGGAAATGTCGTTCTTTCTCCCGGAGTTCACTATTTTCAGAACGCAACAGTGAGCATCGGCAGCCATGTGAATCTCTCGGGCGACGAAGTCACGATATTCGTTGACTCCGAGTCAAGCATTATTCAGTCAGCAGGCAAAGGTGGCGTAAGGATTTCGGCTCCCACGAGCGGCATTTACGCTGGCATCGCTATCTTCGGGTCACGCACAGTTACGCCTTCTGTGCCAACGGTCTCATTGTCCGGAAACAAAAACTACTTAATTGAAGGGGCTATCTACCTGCCCCATCATCGTTTTCGGATGAGAGGGACAACAGACCTGAAGTCGACTGCCAACTCAGGTTGGATTGTTGCGTGGCAATTTTTCTATAGTGGCAACTCGAGTGTGGCCCTGGACTGGTATGGTGCGACTCCGCCGAAAGGCCTTGGAGACTTAGGAATAGTGCTCCTTCGCTGAAGCAATACTGATGTCAGTGCTCGGCACAGGGCTATATCTTTGTTGTTGCTGCATTGGGCTCGGACCAACCAACCATTCCGGGCGGCTGCCGTTATATGCATGGCCGAAATGACCGAGCGGGGCATGACTGTGCGCAGCTCTTCGGTTGGCGGCGTCCAGCCGGCGCTACCCTAGTCACCCGGAGGCAGCACAGATCGAATCAGGCGGCGAAGCACAATTTTCCGCCAAGTGCCTGAGACTGTTTGGTTGTGGAACCAGTCATGGGCGGAGCTGATCTCCGGTCAATTTTTCTGCTTTGGTCCAAAAAAACAGCGAAATTCGACGTATATCGCGGCGGACTAGCGTCCAAATTGCCGGCGCAAGCGAGTTACAACTTCATGCAGACCCATGGCATTCGAAGCTTTCACAAGAAGGCGGTCCTTCGCGCGCAGGATAGTGGCGAGCTCGGGCAACACATCGTCTGCTGTCGCGAAGTGTGGGCCGAGGAGGTACTCCGGCAGGGCACGACGGAGATATGTCATCTGCGTCCCAACCGTCATCACCATATCCAGATCGGCCGCGAGAACGGGTTCCGCCAGACCGGCGTGAAATTCGGCCGATCGTGGCCCGAGTTCCCGCATGTCGCCAAGAAGGGCAAGCTTTCGGCCCCCACTTGCGCGCTTCCCCTCAGCGAGTGCCGCCAGCACGGCGGCCACCGATGTCGGATTCGCGTTGTAGGCCTCATCGACGACATGGACCTCGCCGGACGCGAGGGCGATGCGTATGACTTCGCCACGTCCGTGGATGGCCTGCACCTCCCCGAGCGCGTTGGTCGCAGCTCCCAGATCAAGGCCGAGCGAATCGACAGCCGCCAGCGCGCTGAGGCTGTTGACTGCCATGTGCCGCCCTGGATTACCTAGCTTGTAGGCGAAATCCCGGCCCTTCAGGACCGCACGCACCAGTTGATCTTCGTGCGAATAGTCCACGAGCCGGTAGTCGGCCTTAGCATGTCCACCGAAGGACACGACCTTCGCCCCGAACGACAGCGCGCGGGCTCGGAGATATTCGAAATGCTCGGAATCCCGAGGCATGATCGCAGTGCCGCCCTCAGCGACATCGTACAGGCGGGCTTTCAACTTGGCGATGGCCTCACGCGAGCCGTACTCTTCGAGATGGGCGTCGCCGATCGTCGTGATAAGAGCGACATGCGGCTTGAGCGCAGATACCTCAAGGAGCCGCCGAAAAAAGCCAATCGACACCTCGATAGCGTGGATGCCATCAGGGGGAAGGTTGGCGATCAGGCCGAGCACGCCGGAGACGGTATTGAAGTTTTCGCCCGGAAAAGGTGGATAACCAGCTGCGGTGAGAATGACGTTGATCATCGCCGTGGTGCTCGTCTTGCCGACGCTGCCGCCAACCGCGATCAGGCGTCCGCCGTAAGCAGACCGCGCTCGCTCGGCTAGATACTTCATGGCGACGCGGACCGAAGCCACCCGGAGCAACGGCAAGTCTTCGAAGTTGGGCCGGTACTCTCGGTCCGCGAGGAGCGCGAGCCCCTGTCGCCTGAAGCGCCTGATCTTCCTGGGGTGTACGCCGTAACGGTAGGTGCCAACGCGCGGGATGACGAGCGCGCCGGGGCCGATCAGTGCGTCGCAGAAGGCTATGCAGTCGGTCGTCCAGGCTTCCGGCAGCTCGCCTTCCCATATGCCTCCGGTGATCTCCGCAAGCTCAGCCTTCGTCCAAGGGTGCATTTCTCCCCCTGTCCCGCCGATCGATCCGCGCCTCGGCCACCTGGATGCGTGGCCGTCCGACACCCCCGTCCTGTGGTTCGATCACTTTCAGCCAATTCCGCTCAATGTGCAATGGTTCCGGGTACCACCGGAGACCTTTGCCGGGTTCAAAGCGGCCTTCGCCAAGCCCGCTACTTTAACGACCACATCCGCAATCACTTTTGAGATCGTCTGGTTGGGACCGATCACGATCTTGGATGAGCGAAACCATCTGTTCGAACGCTAGTCACCTATTCATCGAGTTCAACGGCTCATGGTCGGGGAGACAGTGATGCAGCACCTCGCCAAGGTTTCGCTTGTCGAACGTCTGGCCACAAACGGGGCAGAACTCGAAATATCCTGCTTCGTCGTTGGCCGGCGGCCCGTGGCGCTTGACCTTGATGCCGGTTGCGGGGTTGTTGGTTCGATCTCGTCTCACGTTGGTCGCCACCGCACGTAACTTTCATGGGGACGGGCCGACAGCCGATCGGGGGTTCCAGGGGGCCGCCGGGCCTACCGGCTGCCAGTGGCGCTGCCGGGTAAAGTCAATTGTAGGCCATTTCATGCGTCATTACTAATACAATAAAATGATAGCGTTCCGTTCCTCTAGCCGCCAGACCGGGGGCGTCCATTCCCCCTATGATGCGGACTTTGGTGGACAATCCGCCCTAAGGGGACGGATGGACACACGAGTCGAGTTCGACCTCGTGATCGATGATGATGATGTTCGCATTCTTACTCGCCGCGGTCTCGATTGGACGACGAAGTAGCGAGACCTTTCGGCGCTGCCAAGGAGGACGTCGACGCTGACGGTCGGTAGCGGCTGTCGTCCGTCGTCTCGGTGCGTCGAAAAACGGGCAAGTTGATTGGGAACAACGATTACCTACCTCGATTTAGGCATCGTAGCGCCGCGCTTCGCAGCGGTTTTGGGCCGCTTCGCCCTTGGAATATGGGTGCCCAAAGTCTGAAGGTCTGCGAAATTCGCCGTACTTATTTCGCAAAAATCCTGCAAAAAAAGTACGGCGATTTCGCGCTAAGTACTTGAAAAACATGGTGATCCCGACAGGAATCGAACCTGTGACCTACAGATTAGGAATCTGCCGCTCTATCCTACTGAGCTACGGGACCATCGCGCCCGACACATAACCGCTTCGGGACGTTTCGCCAAGAGGCAGCTAGGCAGCTCGCTTGGGTTCGACCGCGAACGGGCTCAGGCCCAGCCAGGTCTGCATTTTACGGGCGATATTCTGGTCTCCCGTCAAGATGACTTTCGCCCCGGCCTTCTCGACGGTGATCAGGCCCATCCAGATTTCGGTCATGGTGTGCAGGTCGGTCGAGACGTAGAGATCGACATCGAAGCCCGGATCGTACCAGCAGAGGTCGACCTCGCCGTGCTTCTCGACGATCAGCCACCATGACCGCTTGGAGGCGGGGAGCTCCTGATACAGAAATTGTATCACCGTGCGGCCGTCGGGCAGCGGTGACGCGTTGAGGTTGCGCCGCATGTCCCACATCAGCAGCGACGGATCGAGGTTCTTCAGCGACAGCCGCGACTCGACCCATTTCTGCCCCCAAAAGCCCATCGCCTCGACAACGGAACGCAGATCCCTGCCTGCCTCGGTCATCCGGTATTCGAAGATGCCTTTCTCGCCGCGCACCTCCTTGCGCTCGACGATCCCGGCCAGCTCGAGCTCCTTGAGGCGTTGCGACAGAAGGGTCGGCGACATTTTGGGGACGCCGCGGCGCAGATCGTTGAAACGGGTCGAGCCCGCCACCAATTCGCGAAGCAGAACCATGGTCCAGCGGGTGCACAGCACCTCGGCGGCCATCGATAGCGGGCAGAACTGCTTGTATCCGGACTGGGTCATGATGTTGCCTTCCCCTCAAACTCAGCCGGGATCATAGGCCTTCCCCCGCGGCACGGCGAGTACAGAAACTGTACCACACCAGTACAGATCGGGGACTGGCTGGCGCGACCCTTGCCATGCGACCCCTCTGCCGCTGCACGGGATACCCCTGTGCACGACCAGGAGACATGACCCATGACCGCTTACGTTATCGCAGACATCAAGGTGAGGGACCCGAAGTGGATGCCGGCCTATGCCGCGTCGGTCCACGACCTCGTTCACAAGCACGGCGGCAGATATCTGTCGCGCAGCGGCAATGTGAAGACGCTCGAAGGCAAGCCGCTCGACACGACGCTGATTGCCTTGATGGCGTTCCCGACCGAGGCCGCGGCGCGCGCCTTCACCGACGATCCTGCCTACGCGCCGTTCGTTTCGGCCCGTCAGGGCGGCAGCGACAGCCGTTTCCAGCTGATCGACAACTCCGATCTGGCCGGAACCATCCCGTATCTGCCGAAGGGATGATCTTCCCCTGCATTCGTCGCATCGGGCCAGGGATCTCCCAGCAACAACAGCCACAGCGCCCACCTGCCGGACCTCCTTACTTCCGGCGGCCGGCCGGGCTGTGCTTTTCAAGAAGAATGGAATGACTATGACAATCAACTTTCGCAATAGAGTTCTCGCTGCCGCGGCGCTGCTGTCGGCCTGCACTGCGTTGGCGCAGGCGCATCAGGCAGCGCCCGCGTCCGGCCCCAATCCGCTGGCCGACAAGGTACGCGCGGCCAACAGCCGCTTCGAGAATGTGGCGGCGGCGACCGCCGAGGGCTATGCGCCGATCCCCTGCGCCAGCGGCATCACCGGCGGCGCCATGGGCATCCATTACGTCAATCCCGGCTACCTCAAGGACGACGCTGTCGATGTCGCCAAGCCGGAAGCGGTGATGTACGAGCCGATGGCCGACGGCACGCTAAAACTGATCGCGGTCGAATACATCACCTCGAAAGGCCCGGCCTCGCTCGATGGGCATCTGTTCAACTTCAACAGCGCGCCCAATCGCTATGGCCTCGGTCCGTTCTATGAGCTGCATGTCTGGGCCTGGAAGGGCAACCCGACCGGCGCGTTCGCGGATATGAACCCGAACGTGTCGTGCGAACCGACGACTGCTGCCAGCCAGTAAGCAGCCGGGCCAGGCGGCGCCAACGCCGCCTGGCCGAATGTGGGAGCAGGCCCCAAAGAGGTCGGGATAGCGGAACTTTCGGGACGCCGGCGCGCTTTAGTGTCCCGAAGGAGACACCGCATGAGCGCCACCAAAGAGTTCTTTCAAACGTGGCTGCAGGAGAATGTCGGCAATCTGCCCGCCGAGAGCGAGGTGAGCGTCGCCGTCCTGGCGCAGCAATTCGAGCAGGATGCCGATGCTGCCGGCTATGGCCACGAGGTTCGCGAAGACGAACTCGGCAATATCCAGGAGGCGATCGAGGCAGCCCTGACGAAGGCGAGGACAGGCGAAGAGCCGCAGGCTGCCGACGACAATGAGCTGGCGCCGATCATGGAGGCGCTGGAGGTCGAGGATCCGAAGAGCGGACCGTAGCGGTTGCGGCTCTTCCCTTCCACGCTACATGACCGGGCATAATGGATGCCAAACACCTCACACTCGGCGTCGTGATCGGCGTGGCTATCGGCGTCGTGTTGGACAACATTGTTGCGGGCATCGGTATAGGTATTGCTCTGGGCATTGCCTTCGGCCTTGCCCGGAAGTCGTCCGGCCGGAAGTGACCAGCAGAACATGTCCTGCCCGGTTTTGCCGCCCAGAGGTGCGGCGGTTGCCGCACTGCCAATGCCGAATGGCTACGCCGCCAGCGCTGTTTCCGCCAGCTTCACCCAATAGCTCATGCCGTGCGGGATGACCTCGTCGTTGAAGTCGTAGGCTGGGTTGTGCAGGCCGGCGGTATCGCCATTGCCGATGAAGATGAAGGCGCCCGGCCGCGCTTCCAGCATGTAGGAGAAATCCTCGCCGCCCATCACCGGCTGGATCGCGCGGTGCACATGGCTGTCGCCGGCGACGTCGGCCGCGATGTCGCTGGCAAAGACCGTCTCTTCTGGATGGTTGAAGGTGACGGGGTAATTGGCATTGTAATCAACCTCGATTGTCGCGCCGAAGGCAGCGCCCAGGCCTTGGCAAAGTGCGCGGATGCGCTCTTCGGCCTTCTTGGCGACTTCCTTCTTCAGCGTGCGTACGGTGCCGGCGATCTCGGCGGTCTCGGGAATGACGTTATAGGCGTCGCCGGCGTGGAATTTCGTCACCGAGACGACCACTGCCTCGACCGGATCGGTGCTGCGCGAGGCGATCGTCTGCAATGCGCCGACGAGCTGGCTGGTGATGACGATCGGATCGATGGTGCCGTGCGGCATCGCCGCGTGGCCGCCCCGGCCCTTGACGGTGATGGTGAATTCGGCGGTCGCCGCCATGATCGGGCCCGGCCTGATGGCGAACTGGCCGACCGGCAGGCCAGGCATGTTGTGCATGCCGAAAACCTTGGAGATACCGAAGCGCTCCATCATACCGTCCTTGACCATCTCGTTGCCGCCGCCGCCGCCCTCTTCGGCCGGCTGGAAGATGACCGCGACGGAGCCGGCGAAATTGCGCGTTTCGGCGAGGTATTTGGCGGCACCCAACAGCATCGCGGTGTGGCCGTCATGACCGCAGGCGTGCATCTTGCCGAGGACGGTCGAAGCATAGGATTTGCCGGTGATCTCGTTGAGCGGCAGGGCATCCATGTCGGCGCGCAGGCCGATGGTCGAGCCTTCGCCGTGGCGGCCGCGGATGATGCCGACGACGCCGGTCTTGCCCAAACCCGTCACGATATCGTCGCAGCCGAAAGCCTTCAGCTTCTCGGTGACGAAAGCGGCGGTCTTGAAGACGTCGAAATTCAGCTCCGGCGTCTGGTGCAAATGGCGGCGCCAGCCGGCCACCTCGTCCTGCATTTCGGCGGCTCGGTTCAGGATCGGCATGATGGTTCCATTTCGCTGTTGGAGCAGGCGGTCTTGGCCTGCTGCTTTGCAATTGTGCCTGCTGCCTTGCAACCATGCACGCTGCTTTGCATTGTGCTGCTGCTTCCACATTGTGATCGGCAGCACTTTGCCATGTTGACGTCACATAGAGTAAATAGCACCGCGACTGTGGTCCGGGAACAGAGGGCCGGACCATTATCCTGGCGATCGTGTAACGAAATCTTACGGAGCCAGGTGGGACTGCGGCAAGAGGCTATTTCGGTTTTCATGATGCGCTACAGGCATTTCCTCAAACTGTTGGTGGCGGGCACGGTGGTGCTTGCGTCGCTGGCCGGGCCTGCCTTGGCCAATCCGACAATCCTGTTCGACCTGAACAGCGGCAAGATCCTGCAACACCAGGAGGCGTTCAGGCGCTGGTACCCGGCTTCGCTGACCAAGCTGATGACCGCCTATGTGGCGTTTCGTGCGATTGCCGCGGGCGAGGTCCAGCTCGATTCGCCGATCAAGGTAACGAAACATTCTGCCGGCGAGCCGCCGAGCAAGATGGGCTTCAAGCCGGGCTCGGTGATGCGGTTGGACAATGCGCTGAAGATGATGCTGGTCAAATCGGCCAACGATATCGCCATGGCGGTCGGCGAGAATATCGGCGGTTCGCAAGCGGCTTTCGCCGAACGCATGAACGCCGAAGCGCAGAGGCTCGGCATGAGCGGGTCCCATTTCGTCAATCCGAACGGGCTCTATTCGCCGGACCAGTATACGACAGCGCGCGATCTCGCTTTGCTGGTGATGGCGATTCGCAAGGAATTTCCGCAATATGCCCCCTGGTTCTCGATCGAAGGCCTTGCCGTCGGCAAGAAGGCGATCTCCAACTACAACCTGCTGATCGGCCGCTATCCGGGTGCCGACGGCATGAAGACGGGTTTCGTCTGCTCGTCCGGCTTCAACATGATCGGCTCGGCGACCCGCAACGGCCGCACCCTGGTCGCCGTAGTGCTCGGCGAGCAATCGGCAGTCACCCGCGCCGAGGCGGCGGCAAAATTGCTCGACCAGGGCTTTGCAACGCCGGCGCCGAGCTGGCTGACGGTAGCGGCGCTGCCCGCCTATGGCGACACCATGTCGGCCAACGACATGAATGACGAAATCTGCAAGAAGAAGCCGGTCGAGGAGCAGTCGGAAACCGCACCCGCCGTCGGCGACAAGGGCAAGGACGTGCCGAAATCGCCCTATCAGGAAAAGCTCGACCATGTACCGACGCTGATCGCCGTCGGCCTCGGCGGCGCCACGGGACCGAAGCCGAAGGCGATGCTCGACGCCTCCGGGCAGGAATATGCCGACGTGCCGCTGCCGACATGGCGGCCGGACCGGGCGCCGCCGGCTGGCGCCGAGCCAGTTGTGGCCGGATCCGCCACCGCCGCGCAGGTCCAGCAGCCGGCCAAGGCGCTGAACTAGCCGCATGGCCGGCTTCCCGATCCCCGTTTCGGTGCTCACCGGCTTTCTCGGTGCCGGCAAGACGACGCTGCTCAACCGGCTGCTCCGGGATCCGGCGCTCGCCGACACCGCCGTCATCATCAACGAGTTCGGCGAGGTGGCGATCGACCATCTCCTGGTCGAGCAGGCCTCCGACGGCATCATCCAGCTCTCCGACGGCTGTCTCTGCTGCACGGTGCGCGGCGAGCTGGTCGACACGCTGGCTGACCTCGTCGACCGCCTGCAGACCGGCCGCATCGACCGGCTTGCCCGCGTCATCGTCGAGACCACCGGGCTCGCCGATCCCGCCCCCGTACTGCAGTCGATCATGGCACACCCGGCCCTGGTCCAGGCCTTCCGGCTCGACGGCGTCATCACCCTGGTCGATGCCGTCAACGGCAATGCGACGCTCGATGCGCATGTCGAGGCGGTGAAGCAGGTGGCCGTCGCCGATCGCATCGTGCTCAGCAAGGCCGACCTGACCACGGATGCAGGCGATGTCGAGGCGTTGCGGGCGCGGCTCAGGCAGCTCAACCCGGGCGCCGTGGTGCTCGACGCGGGCGAGGCAAGCACCGCGACCCTGTTCGATAGCGGCCTCTACAATCCGGCCACCAAATCCGTCGATGTGCAGCGTTGGCTCGGCGAAGAAGCCGGCCACGACCATGACCACGGCGGGCATGACCACGGCGGGCATGATCACGACGGGCATGACCATGCCGACCATGATCACCATGACCACAGGCACGATTCCCGCGTGCGTTCGTATTCGCTGGTTCATGACGGGCCGGTGCCGTTTTCGGCAATCGAGATGTTCCTCGATCTGTTGCGCTCGGCGCATGGCGAGCGCCTTTTGCGGATGAAAGGCGTCATCGAGCTTGCAGAAGACCCGTCGCGGCCGCTGGTTATCCATGGCGTGCAGAAGATCCTGCATCCGCCGGTGCAACTGCCGGCCTGGCCGGACAGCCAGCGCGGCACAAGGCTGGTGCTGATCACGCTCGACATGCCCGAAGACTATGTTCGCCGGCTGTTCGCCGCCTTCACCAACCGGCCGTCGATCGACACGCCGGATCGCGTAGCACTGGAAAGCAACCCGCTGGCTATTGCCGGATCGTGATCTCCCCCCTTGAGGGGGAGATGTCGCCGAAGGCGACAGAGGGGGTCGCCTCGGCTGGCGCGACCCCCTGTGGGACGAAAGAAAAGGTTGGCGCTTCACGCGCGGCAACCCCCTCTGGCCTGCCGGCCATCTTATCCCGCTCAGCCGCTTTCGCCAGAACCAGCTAAGTCGAGACTCAGCCGATCCCGCGCTCGACCAGGAAGCGGTGGCCGCCTGCCGCCGCCGCCGTTTCGATCAGCCGATGGCCGCTCTCGGCGCAGAAGGCGGGAATGTCGATGACGGCGAGCGGATCGGTGGTTTCGAGCCACAGGCGGCTGCCCGGCTGCATTGCGGCCAGGCGCTTTTTTGCCTTGAGCACGGGCAACGGGCAGTTCAGGCCTTTGAGGTCGTAGACGGCGGCGGGGCTGGTTGAGGGCCTGTCTTCTTGGCCCCCATCTTCTTGTTCAAGCATGAACCTCAGCCGCCAAACATGCCGAGCAGTTTCTTCTTCAGCTTTGTCGCCGTGCTTTCGGCGTCCGCAGCCTGCGTTTCGGCGACCGGAACGGCCTCCGCGGATGGCGCGACGGTTGCGGTCGCGACAGGCGCTTCGGCCGCCGACTTGGCAGCATCCTTTTCGGCGACCGCCTGAGCCTTGGCGGCTTCCTTCTCGGCCAGGGCCTGTGCCTTGGCTGCCTCTTTCGCGGCCTTGGCCGCTTCTATGGCGGCAAGCCTTTGTTCCTCGGCCTTCTGCTTGGCGGCCTTTTCGGCATCGAGCGCCGCCATCTTGCGGCCGGCCGGCGAATCGATGCGGCCCATGCGCGCCGTTTCGGCCACGGTGCCGTCCGGGTTGAGCGAAGGCGGCTCGATCGGAACGCGTTCGCCGCGCGCACGCCGTTTCGACCAGTCGGAAACGATGCTGGCTTCCTTGATCCCGGCGATGGTCGGCTTGGGTGCCGGCACGCTGGCCTTCATGGCGCCGTTGAAGGCCGCCTCATAGGTGCTTTGATAGGCGTTGATGGCGCTCTTCAGCGAATCGGGCTGGGTGGTCGCAGGGCAAGCGCCGGTCGGATTAAAGGTCGAGCCGTCGGCCGCAACCTGGTTGAAGACGTAGCGCTTCTCGCAGACGTCGACTTTCGGCGGCACCTTGGTAACCTCGAAATTGTCGTAGCCGACCTTCAGCATCTTCCAGAATTCGTAGTTCGGATCGTTGCGATAGCGCGCCATGTTGGCTGCGGTCATGCGGAACGGAAAAGCCTGGATCTGGAACTCGGTCTGGCCGCCCTGGAAGGCGTCGCGGCCGAAAGCGTAAATCTGCTCGATCTGCGCGTCGGTCATCGAATAGCAGCCAGACGACGAGCAGGCGCCATGGACCATCAGGTTGGAACCCGTGCGGCCATTGGCGCGGTCATAGGCGTTCGGATAGCCGATATTGAAGGACAGGTGGTAATTCGACCGCGGGTTCATCTGTGCCGGGCGCACCGTGTAAAAGCCTTCCGGCGCCTGGCGGTCGCCTTCGGTGAATTTTGGCCCGAGCTTGCCCGACCATTTGCAGATGTCGTAGCTGGCGACCAGGTCGTAGCGGCCGTTGGTCTTGGCCTTCCAGATTTCGAGCTTGCCTTCTTCCTTGAAGATGCGGGCCATCACCGAGGAGGTGCGGACCATGCCCTTGGCCTTCATCTCGGCCAGGATCTTGTCCGGCAGCGGCTTGTTGGCTTGCGGCGCAAAATCCTTCATCGAAGCATCATTGCAGCCGGCGACGCCGATCGCAGCGATCAGAACTCCGGTGCGGGCAAGCTTGGCAAACATGGATATGGCTATCGTCTTCATCTCTGCACCGCGGATGCCGCGGCTGCTAAACTGACCACTGACGGACCCTAAGCCCGTTAACCTTGAAAATTCCTTACCGCAATCATGCTGGCGCGTCCCCTTACGGCAACCCCACTGAGCCGAATGCGGCGGCATTTTTGTGGCGAAACTGGTTCACGCCGCCACATTTCGGGCCGCGTGCCTGCCGGATGTTATAGATTGCGGCCCATCGCCAGGTATTTCTCGCGGCGATGCTCGCGGAAATCGGTGTTGGCGCCGGAGAATTCCTTCATCGTCCTGGCGATGAGGTCGCCGGTGGCGGCGATCACCGTTTCGGGGGCGCGATGGGCACCGCCGAGCGGCTCGGCAATGATGGCGTCGATGATCTTCAGCTCCACCAGGTCTTGCGCCGTGATCTTCATGTTGGTCGCCGCGTCCTTGGACCGCGTGGTGTCGCGCCACAGGATCGAGGCGGCGCCCTCCGGCGAGATCACCGAATAGATGGCGTGTTCGAGCATGTAGACGCGGTTGGCGGTGGCGATCGCTATGGCGCCGCCGGAGCCGCCTTCGCCGATCACCACCGAGATCGACGGCACCTTCAGGCCAAGGCAGGCCGAGGTCGAGCGGGCGATGGCTTCCGCCTGGCCGCGCTCTTCGGCGTTGACGCCGGGATAGGCGCCGGCAGTGTCGACCAGCGTCAGCAGCGGGATTTGGAAGCGGTCGGCGAGTTCCATCAGCCGCACCGCCTTGCGGTAGCCCTCCGGCCGGACCGAGCCGAAATTATGCTTCAGCCGGCTTGCCGTGTCGGAACCTTTTTCCTGGCCGAGGATCGCCACCGGCTCGCCACGGAAGCGGGCGAAGCCGCCGACGATCGCCTGGTCCTCGCCGAAATTGCGGTCGCCGGCGAGCGGCGTGAAATCGGTAAGCAGGCCCTTGATGTAGTCGATGCAATGCGGCCTGTCCGGATGGCGCGCCACCTGCACCTTCTGCCACGGCGTCAGCGCCTTGTAGGCGTCGCGCAGCGCATCGCGCGAGCGCTTCTCGAGACGGGCGATCTCATCGCCGACATCGACCGCCTCGCCGTTCTCGGCAAGCTTCTTCAGCTCAAGGATCTTGCCTTCGAGATCCTGCACAGGCTTTTCGAAATCGAGGTAATTGTACATTCTTGGGCGGACCGGCAAGTCGGAAGGCAATGACTGACGCAAGCCTGAAAATGCAGGCTGGGCGCGGTGGAACGTCGTTCTCACATAGCGGCATGACGCCTAGTCGGCAAGCGGATGATGATCGTTGACCAGACGCACCAGCCGCTCCTCCAGCACATGCGTGTAGATCTGCGTCGTTGAAATATCGGCATGGCCAAGCAACTGCTGCACGGCCCTGAGATCAGCGCCGTTCTGCAGCAGATGGCTGGCGAAAGCATGGCGCAGCACATGCGGCGATATCTTCGCCGTGGCAATGCCGGCCCGAGCGCCAAGCCCTTTCAGCTCGCGGGCAAAGACCTGTCTCGAGAGATAGCCGCTGTCGGAGGCAGCCGGAAACAGGAACGGGCTGTCGGCAAGAGCCGGCACCGCCCCCCGTGCGGCAAGCCATGTCCGCATCGCGGTGCGCGCCTTGGCCGACAGCGGCACCATGCGCTCCTTGTTGCCCTTGCCTCGCACCATGAAGAAGCGGTCGTCGCGCTGTGCCACCGTCACGGGAAGGCCGACCAGCTCCGAAACGCGCAAGCCGGTGGCGTAGAGCACCTCGACCAGCGCGTGCAGGCGCAGCGCCGCCAGGCTGTCGCCGTCATGCAGGGAGGGGTCCATTGCCTCCTGCGCGGCACGGTCGAGCAGCCGGCCGGTGTCGGCCTCGCTCATCGTCTTAGGCAGCGGCCGGCCCTTCTTCGGACTGTCCAGCGTGCCGGTCGGATCGTCACCGCGCAGGCCTTCGGCGTAGAGGAACTTGAAGAACTGCCGGATCGCCGACAATTTGCGCGCCTGCGAGGTGGCGGCAAAGCCGCGCGCGGCGATGTCGTCGAGGTAGGCGCGGATGTCGGCGCTGGTGGCAGCGGCAAGCCCACCGCCGATCCCGGCGGAAGCGTCCTCGAGGTCGCGGCGATAGGAGGAAAGCGTGTTTTCGGCGGCGCCGCGCTCGGCGCTCATCATCTCCAGGAAAGCTTCGATGCGGGCGGCGCTGTTCATTTTTTGGGATTGAGCTTTTCCGGAGGGATACGCACGCTCATTTCCGCCTTCCTCGGCTCGACGAACATGACCAGGGCGAACATCGCGCCATAGACAATGCCGGCCAGAATCGCGAGCGTCACGACAAAGCGAAACAGTGTTGGCATTAATTTTCGCCCGTCGTCTTATTCTGCATTTCCAACCCTGTGCCCTTATGAGACGCCAATCCGGCCAATTCAAGGGTGAAGCCCATAGTCCCGGTTGCGCCGCGCTTGACGCAAACAGGCTTTTGATGTCGATACGCCGCCAAAGAGGCCCTAGAAGCATGAACGCGCTACCAGCAAATCCTCCGGGCGAGAGCTATGCCGCGCTGCTCGGCCGGCTGGGCGGCCGTTCCATCGTCTTTGTCGGGCTGATGGGCGCCGGCAAGACGGCGATCGGCCGCAAGGTGGCGGCGATGCTGGCACTGCCCTTCATCGACAGCGACCAGGAGATCGAAACTGTTTCGCGCATGAGCGTCCCGGACCTGTTCGAGCGCTATGGCGAGGCGGAGTTCCGGGCACTGGAGCAGCGCGTCATCCTGCGTGTGCTGGAGCACGGGCCGCAGGTGCTGTCGACCGGCGGCGGCGCCTTCATGAACGCGCAGACGCGCGAGGCGATCGCCAGCCATGGCGTTTCGGTTTGGCTGAAAGCCGAGATCGACCTGTTGATGGAGCGCGTTTCCAAGAAACAGAACCGGCCGCTGCTGAAAAGCGCCGATCCGCGCGCCGTGCTGGAACGGCTGATGGCGGAACGCTACCCGGTTTACGCCGCGGCCGATGTCATCGTGCCGACCCGCGACGACCGCAAGGAGATCATTGCCGCCGAAGTGGTGGACGCGCTGCGCGGCCATCTCGGCGTTGCCGATATTGACGAGGTGCGGTCGTGAGCGCTGATGCAACGGTCTCTGTCGAAGTCGGGCTTGGCGAGCGTGCCTACGATATTTTGATCGGTCCCGGCCTGCTGTCACGCGCCGGCGCCGAGATTTCGCGCCGTCTGCCGGGGACGCGGGCGGCGGTCGTCACCGACGAAAACGTCGCGGCCGCGCATCTCGCGACGCTTGCGGCCGGCCTGGCAAGCGGTGGCATCCAACATGCCGTCATCACGTTGCTGCCAGGCGAAAAGACCAAGAGCTTTGCCCATCTGGAAGAGGTGGTCGACGGCGTGCTGGCCGCCAAGCTGGAGCGCGGCGACGTCGTCATCGCGCTCGGCGGCGGCGTCGTCGGCGACCTCGCCGGCTTTGCCGCCGGCATCGCGCGGCGCGGCATGAACTTCGTGCAGGTTCCGACCTCGCTGCTGGCGCAGGTCGATTCCTCCGTCGGCGGCAAGACCGGCATCAACAGCAAGCGCGGCAAGAACCTGGTCGGGGTATTCCACCAGCCCAGGCTGGTGCTGGCCGACACCGAAGTGCTCGACACGCTGCCAATCCGCGAGTTTCGCGCCGGCTATGCCGAACTGGCCAAATACGGGCTGATCGACCGGCCCGAGTTTTTCGCCTGGCTGGAAGAAAACTGGCGTCAAGTGTTTGCCGGCGGGCCGGAGCGGGCTGCGGCCATCGCCGAGGCCTGTCGTGCCAAGGCCGACGTCGTTGCCCGCGACGAGTTCGAGACCGGCGACCGCGCGTTGCTCAATCTCGGCCACACCTTCGGTCATGCGCTGGAGGCGGCGACCGGCTATGACGGCGCAAGGCTCGTGCATGGCGAGGGCGTCGCCATCGGCATGGCGCTGGCGCACCGCTTTTCGTCAAGGCTCAATTTGGCGAGCCCCGACGACGCGGCGCGTGTCGAGGCGCATCTTCGCGCCGTCGGTCTGCCCTGGCGCATGGCCGACATTCCAGGCGAACTGCCCGACGCCGAGACGCTGTTCTCCTTCATCACCCAGGACAAGAAGGTGTCGCGCGGCGCGCTGACCTTCATCCTGACGCGCGGCATCGGCCAGGCCTTTATCGCCCGGGATGTGCCGGCCTCGGAAGTGCTGGCGTTCCTCCGGGAGAACCATCCGGGTCGGCAGGAAAGCCGCCCGGGATGAGCCAGGCCGGCTGGATCGCGGCTGCCGTGCTCGCCGGCCTCGGCCTGCTGGGCTTCGTCTTGCGCCGGCGCCTGCTCGCCGCCTTCGGCTACGAGCTGCAACGCATCGAGCCGCAGCGCTCTGCGCGCGAGGAACTGCGCGGCGCCGTCGACGATTTCCGCCGCGACGGCCAGGTGGTGCGCGAGGACCGCGCCCGCATCGGCGGCCTGTTCGACCTCGAGGAGCTCGAAGTGTCGGACGTCATGGTCCACCGCACGAATATGCGCTCCGTCAACGCTGACGACCCGCCCGAAGCGGTGGTTCGCGAGATCCTGCAGAGCCCGCACACCCGCATGCCGTTATGGAAGGGTTCGCTCGACAACATTGTCGGCGTGCTGCACGCGAAGGATCTGCTGCGCGCGCTGAACGAGGTCGGCAACGATTTTTCCAGGATCGACGTGATGAAGATCGCGTCGAAACCGTGGTTCGTGCCCGACACCACGACGCTTCAGGAGCAGCTCAATGCCTTCCTGCGCCGCAAGGCGCATTTCGCCATCGTCGTCGACGAATATGGCGAGGTCGAGGGGCTGGTGACGCTGGAAGACATCATCGAGGAGATCGTCGGCGAGATCGCCGACGAGCACGACATCGACATCCAGGGCGTCAAGCAGGAGGCCGATGGCTCCGTCGTCGTCGACGGCACGGTGCCGATCCGCGACCTTAACCGGGCGCTCGACTGGAACCTGCCGGACGAGGAAGCCACCACCATCGCCGGCCTTGTCATCCACGAGGCGCAGTCGATCCCGGACGAAAAGCAGGCCTTTACGTTTCACGGCAAGCGCTTCGTAGTCATGAAGCGCGACAAGAACCGTATCGCGCGGCTGAGGATCAAGCCGGCGATGCTTGGAGAATGACAGTGCGCACCTTGTGGCAGCCGTGGGCAGTCAGGAGTTGGTGACGATCGATCGGCGAAGCCTGCTTCTGGCGTCGATGGCGGCGCTGCTGCCGGGACAGGCGGCGGCATTGCGGCTGCGTTCGCCGTCGCCCGAAACCTTCGACTATGGGCCGGCCAAGCTCGACATCTATTCCCGCGATGGCGCAAGCGGCCTGCCGGTCGTCTTCTTCGTCCATGGCGGCGCCTGGCGGGTCGGCAACCGCAACAATGTCAATTCCAAGCCTGGTTTCCTGCTCGACAATGGCTTCGGCTTCGTCTCGATCGACTACCGGATGCTGCCTGAAGCCGACGTCGCCACCCAGGCGGCAGATGTCGAACTGGCCTATCGTTACGTCCGCGCCAACATCGCCAGGCATGGCGGCGATCCGGACCGGATCGTCGCCATGGGCCATTCGGCCGGCTGCCATCTCGTAGCATTGACCGGGCTGCGCGGCGGCCTGCCCGGCGTCGCGGCGCTGGTTCTCGACGACACCAGGGCCTACGATCTGGAGGCGCTGGCCAGAAGCGGCGGCATTGCAGGGGTCTATGCCCGCGCCTTTCCCGATCCGGCGCAGTGGCGCGCGCTGTCGCCTGTCACCTATGTGGAAGGCCGCAAGCACCCGCCGACCTTCATCGCCCATTCGCGGGCGAAAGCCCGCGCGGCGGACGCCCAGGCCTTCGCCGGGCGTCTGCGCGCCACCGGAACCAGGGTCACGCTGTTCGACGGCGGCGCCTATTCGCACATGTCGATCAATCGCGACTTCGGCACCGACGGCGATGCATTGACCGCAGCGGTGATGGCTTTCCTGAGGGCGAGCCTCGGCTGAAATTTACCAGCGGGTCTTTTCACCGGGCGCCACCGGCTCGATTGCCAGGGCGTGGACGCCGGATTTCAACTCCTCGGCCAGCAGATCGTTGACTGCGCGGTGACGCTCGACGCGGCTCATGCCGGCAAAGGCTGGCGCGACGATGCGGACGCGGAAATGCGTCTCGCCAGTGCCGTCGAAGGTGGCGTGATGGCCGGAATCCACATGATGATGCCCGGCATGGAGATGGCTTTCGTTGATGACGTCCAGCCGTTCCGGCGAAAACGCCTTTTTCAGCTTATCTTCCATCGTTGCCTGTATGGACATCGCCGCTTCCCTTCACCACATCTATGTCATCGCACAAAATTCGCAATTCGCCGGTTTTATGCCGCGATTCAGCGGTTAGGGCGATCATCGCGAAAATGTCAATTCTTGTTTCGCATCAGCGAACAGCCCATAAATGGGTGAGATGAAGCCGTACCCAAAATATTTCGAGAAGATTCGCATCCGCCCGGAGAAGGACGCGGAGCTGAAGTCGCGTTCGCCGATCTGCCAGTGGGATGGCTGCAAGGAGGCCGGTACCCACCGTGCCCCGGTCGGACGGATGAAGGAAGGCGAGTATTTCCAGTTCTGCTTCGATCACGTGCGCGAGTACAACAAGGGCTTCAATTATTTCTCGGGCGTTCCCGACACCGAGATCGCCCGCTTCCAGAAGGAAGCCATGACCGGCCACCGGCCGACCTGGAAAATGGGCGTCAACGGTGCCTCGACACGCTCCTCGCCAGACTTCGCCCAGGCGCGCTCCGGCCGCGCCGGCTACTACAATCGCATGCGCGATCCGTTCGACCTGTTCAAAGGCCCGAAGGACCCGCGCGAAGCACGCGAGCGCAAGGCCAAGCCGCTTGAGGCCAAGGCACTGGAAACGCTTGGCCTTGATACAAAGGCAAGTGGCAAGGATATCAAGGCGCGCTATAAGGAACTTGTGAAACGCCACCACCCGGATGCGAATGGCGGCGACAGAGGTTCGGAAGACCGGTTCCGCGATGTGCTCCAGGCGTATCGCGTGCTCAAGCAGGCAGGTTTGTGCTGAGCGACCATACGGTTCGTGTCGCTTTCCAACTTTCATAAGGTTGGAAAAGGCTCTAAGACCGCCCCCGAACAAAATCGATTGCCGGCGAAACGCGGCGTTTCGCTTGTGGAGACGTTGATAGAGATGAACAAGGTCGATCGCGACATCGCCAACCTGCCCGACACCACGGTGTCGGTGAAGGAGACATTCGGCTTCGACTCCAAGATGGTGGTGCCGGCCTATGCGGTGACGAGCGAGCATGTCCCCGACATCGATCCGGACTACCTGTTCGACAAGAACACGACCATGGCGATCCTCGCCGGCTTTGCCTATAACCGCCGGGTCATGGTGTCGGGCTATCACGGCACCGGCAAGTCGACGCATATCGAGCAGGTCGCCGCCCGCCTCAACTGGCCCTGCGTGCGTGTCAATCTCGATAGCCATGTCAGCCGTATCGACCTCGTCGGCAAGGACGCCATCGTCGTCAAGGACGGGCTGCAGATCACCGAATTCCGCGACGGCATCCTGCCCTGGGCCTATCAGCACAATGTCGCGCTGTGCTTCGACGAGTACGATGCCGGCCGCCCGGACGTGATGTTCGTCATCCAGCGCGTGCTGGAATCGTCGGGCCGGCTGACGCTGCTCGACCAGAGCCGGGTCATCCGCCCGCACCCGGCCTTCCGGCTGTTTTCGACCGCCAACACGGTTGGGCTGGGCGACACCACCGGCCTCTACCACGGCACCCAGCAGATCAACCAGGCGCAGATGGACCGCTGGTCGATCGTCACCACGCTGAACTACCTGCCGCACGACAATGAAGTGAACATCGTGCTGGCCAAGGCCAAGCACTACCGCGATGGCAAGGGCAAGGAGATCGTCAACAAGATGGTGCGGGTCGCCGACATGACGCGCTCGGCCTTCATCAACGGCGATTTGTCGACGGTTATGAGCCCGCGCACGGTTATCACCTGGGCCGAGAATGCCGAAATCTTCGGCAATATCGGCATGGCGTTCCGGCTGACCTTCCTCAACAAATGCGACGAGCTGGAACGCTCGCTCGTCGCCGAATTCTACCAGCGCGCCTTCGGCGAAGATCTGCCGGAATCGGCGGCGAATGTGGTGCTGGGCTAAGCAGAGTCTCGATGGCGGGTCCGGGCGACAACACGCGAAACAAATCCAAGACCGGCGCTGAGAACGACAGCTTCAAGCGCGCCGTCACCGTCTGCATGCGCGCCATCGCCGGCGACAAGGATCTCGAGGTCGGCTTCGCCAAGGATCGGCCGGCGCTGGCCGGCAGCCGCGCCCGGCTGCCGGAATTGCCGAAGAAGGCATCGAAGGCGGACATCGCCATCACCCGCGGGCTCGGCGATTCCATGGCGCTGAAGCGCGCCTGCCACGATGCGCGCATCCACACCAGGCTGGCACCGGAAGGCAAACAGGCCCGCGCCATCTATGACGCGGTCGAGCAGGCCCGCGTCGAGGCGATCGGCAGCCGCGCCATGCAGGGCGTCGCCGACAATATCGGCTCGATGCTGGAGGACAAATACGCCAGGGCCAACCTCGTCGACGTCAAGGACAAGGCCGACGCGCCGATCGAGGAAGCGCTGGCGCTGATGGTGCGCGAAAAGCTGACCGGCCGCACTGTGCCGAAAAGCGGCGAACGGCTGGTCGATCTCTGGCGCCCTTGGGTCGAGGAAAAAGCCAGTGCCGATCTCGACGGGCTGTCGGCAAAGCTCGACGACCAGCAGGCGTTCGCCCGCGTGGTGCGCGAGATGCTCGCCTCCATGGAAATGGCCGAGGAACTCGGCGATGACCAGGAGACGGAAGACTCCGAGGACAACGACGAAAACCAGCCGCAAGGCGAGGAGCAGAGCGAGGAGGGCGGCGAAGACGATTCGGGCTCCGAGCAGTCGCAGTCCGAGGATACCGAGGCATCGTCGGACGACGAGCAATCGGCCGAGACGGAGGCCTCCGACGCCACCGCCGAGGATCTCTCCGACGATGACGACGCCGATGCGGAGACGCCCGGCGAGGCGCGCCGCAACGACAATCCCTTCACCAATCTGCCGAAAGAGATCGACTACAAGGTCTTCACCACGGCCTTCGACGAGACCGTAGGTGCGGAGGAACTGTGCGAGGAGGAGGAGCTCGACCGGCTGCGCGCCTTCCTCGACAAGCAGCTCGCCAACCTCTCCGGCGTCGTCGGGCGGCTGGCCAACCGGCTGCAGCGCCGCCTGATGGCGCAGCAGAACCGCTCCTGGGATTTCGATCTCGAAGAAGGCTATCTCGATCCGGCACGGCTGGTGCGCGTCGTCATCGACCCGATGCAGCCTTTGTCCTTCAAGCAGGAGCGCGATACCAAATTCCGCGACACGGTGGTGTCGCTGGTGCTCGACAATTCGGGTTCTATGCGCGGCCGGCCGATCACGGTCGCCGCGACCTGCGCCGACATCCTGGCGCGCACGCTGGAACGCTGCGGCGTCTCGGTCGAAATCCTCGGCTTCACCACCCGCGCCTGGAAGGGCGGACAGGCGCGCGAGAAATGGCTGAAGGAAGGCAAGCCGCCGAACCCCGGCCGGCTCAACGATCTGCGCCACATCATCTACAAATCCGCCGACCATCCGTGGCGGCGGGCGCGCCGCAATCTCGGCCTGATGATGCGCGAGGGCCTGCTCAAGGAAAACATCGACGGCGAGGCGCTGCTGTGGGCGCATAACCGGCTGATCGCGCGGCCGGAGCAGCGCAAGATCCTGATGATGATCTCGGACGGCGCGCCGGTCGATGATTCGACGCTGTCGGTCAATCCGGGCAATTATCTCGAGCGGCATCTGCGCGCCATCATCGAGCTCATCGAGACGCGCTCGCCGGTCGAGCTTTTGGCCATCGGCATCGGCCACGACGTCACCCGCTACTATCGCCGCGCCGTCACCATCGTCGATGCCGAAGAACTGGCCGGCGCCATGACCGAGCAGCTGGCCTCGCTGTTCGCCGAGGAAACCGTGCGCGACACGCGGCGCGGCGGCATGCGGCGCGCCGGATGATTTGTTCCCGCGGCGGCTTTTGGCAGAAGCTTTTGGCCGCCATTGCGTTGTTCGGCATCACTTTGGCCCCGGCTGTCGCTGCCGGGCCGGCCTCGGTCGAGCCGGCCGAAATCTCGGCCCGGCCCATAACCCAGTTTCGCATCGGCAATGACGAAAAACAGTTCGGGCCGCTCGAATTCGTCGGCGGGCTCGAAATGACCTCGCCGACGCGCGATTTCGGCGCGCTGTCGGCGCTTCGGTTCCTCAAGCCAGGCAGCGATTTCATCGGCGTTGCCGACACCGGTTTCTGGTTCTTCGGCACCCTCGTTCACGATGCCGAGAAGCGGCCTTCCGGCATCCAGAATTTTCGCATGCAGCAGATGGTCGATGCGGCCGGCCAGCCGATCGACGAGAAATGGGCGGTCGATGCCGAAGGCCTCGCGGTCAAGGACGGCATTGCCACGGTCGGTTTCGAGCGCGATCACCGTATCGCCGAGTTCAAGATCGACCCGGACGACATGAAGGCGCCGTTCAGGCAATTGGACTTCCTTATCCCGGCCTGGGAACTCCGCCGCAATCGCGGCTTCGAGACCGTTACCCGCGCCCATCCTCACGGGCAGCACGCGGGCGGGCTGGTCGTGGTGTCGGAAAAGAGCCTCGACAAGACCGGCAACATCTTTGCCGCGATCATCGAAGGGCCGCGCAAGGGCGTCTTCACCATCAAGCGCAATGGCGATTTCGACATCACCGACGGCGCCTTCCTGCCGGACGGCGACCTGTTGCTTCTGGAGCGCAGTTTTTCGATGGCCGGCGGCGTCAAGATGCGGCTGCGGCGCATCTATGGCGAAAGCGTCGAGAAGGGCGCCGTCGCCGACGGGCCGGTGCTGCTCGAAGCCGACATGGGCTACCAGATCGACAACATGGAAGCGCTCGACGTCTGGACCCGCGACGATGGCGCGCTGATCGTGTCGCTGATGTCCGACGACAACCACTCGATCCTGCAGCGCAATCTTTACCTGGAATTTGTGCTGCACGAGGATTGACGCGCGACCGGCCTGCTGGCTGACAGCATCGCTGGCGTTTCCGCGCCGTTTTGCAGCGCAGGCAATTTCCCTCGCAATTTCCCCTGGCAATGACCCGCGTCGCGGGTTTTCCAGCCGGCTCTCACCATCAGCAAAAATACTTTAGCCGTGACTTGACAATTTGTGTCATCGGCGAAATACTCAAGTCCATGCTTAAGTATTCCGAGATCGACAGCATCCTGCGGGCTCTTGCCGAGCCGACGCGCCGGGCAATCCTGGAAAGGCTGAGCCGCGGGCCGGCCACCGTCAGCCAGTTGGCGGAGCCGTTCGGCATGACCTTCGCCGCCGTGCTCCAGCATCTTCAGGCGCTGGAAGCGTGCGGGCTGATCCGCAGCGAGAAGGTCGGACGCGTGCGCACCTGCCGGATCGAGCCCGGCGGGCTTGCCCCGCTCGCCGACTGGATCGCCGCGCGCCGTACGCCGGCCGAACGCCACCTCGACCGTCTCGGCCAGATCCTGGCGGAGACTGACCAAACGAACGCAACAATCCACGACCAGGAAAAGGACGACAAGAAATGAACCAGATTGCCCCCGTGAACGACCAGCAGTCCGTCATCCATTCGACCTTCACGATCGAGCGGACCTATCCGCAATCGCCCGAGAGCGTCTTCTTCGCCTTTGCCGACAAGGCGACGGTGCGGCGCTGGCGGGTCGAAGGCGACGGCTTCACCATCGCCGAATTCACCTTCGATTTCCGTGTCGGCGGCGGCGAGGTTTCGCGGTTCAGCTACCAGGGCGGCCCGGAGATCAGGCTCGATGCGCAGTTCCAGGACATCGTCCCTGACCGGCGCATCGTATTTTCATACCGGATGGCGGTCGGGGCGCAGCCGCTGTCGGCGTCGCTCACCACGGTCGAGCTTGCACCTTCCGGCGAGGGCACCCGCCTGACCTATACCGAACAGGGTGCGTTCTTCGATGGCGTCGATTCAGCGCAAGGGCGCGAGGAGGGCACACGCGGGCTGCTGCAGGCGCTTGCCGCCGAGCTTCAGAAGGCGAAGTAGAGGTTCGCCGGCGTACCGGGCGGCGTCCAACAAGGCCCGCCCGGATTGCGAGGTGGCCTATTGCCCCTTGCTCGCGAGCCAGACGATGTGACGGGCGCCGCGCTTGCCGTGAGCCCGCACCTTGACCTCCTCGACCGTGAAGCCGGCCTGCTTGAGCCTTCGGGTGAAACCTGCGTCAGGGCCCTGCGACCAGACCGCCAGCACACCGCCGGGCTTGAGAGCTGCTCTCGCGCTGATCAGGCCGGCTGCGCTGTAGAGCGCATCGTTGGCCTTGTAGACGATGCCCTCGGGGCCGTTGTCGACATCGAGCAGGATCGCGTCCCAGGCCGAAGCTTGCGATCGGATGAGCTGACCGACATCGGCCTCACGAATGCTGACGCGCCGGTCATCAAGGCAGCCGCCGAACAGCTCGGCCATCGGGCCGCGCGCCCAAATCACGATGGCCGGCACCAGTTCGGCAACGGCGACCTGCGCATCGTCGCCGAGCTCGGCCAGCGCCGCGCGCAGCGTAAAGCCCATGCCGAGGCCGCCGATCAGGATGTTTGGGGTCCGGCGGCCGGCAATCCTTTGACAGGACAGTTTCGCCAGCGCTTCTTCGGAACCGCTGAGCCGGCTGTTCATCAGCTCGTTCGCGCCAAGCATGATCGAGAATTCGCCGCCGCGCCGTTTCAGGCGGAGTTCCTGTCCGCCGTCAGGCGTTTTTGCCGAGTCCAGTTGAAGCCAGGGGATCATGCTCGATAGTCTTTGAGCATGATCTTGTCCGAAAACCGGTTCCCACTTTTCGGGATCACGCTCTATGCCGCCAGTGCCGGCTGGCTCCAGCGGGCGGCAAGCAGCCGGTAGGGGATCAGCGCCACCACCGCTATGACCAGCTTGACGCCGAGATCGCCGAGCGCCCAGGAAATCCAGCGCATCGTCTCGACCGGCAGCACGCCCATCAGCGGCGCGGTTTCCAGCGCAAAGCCGTCATTGGGCCCGGCGAAGGCGAACGCCGCCGCGAAGGCGACGGTGAAAAACACCACCGTATCGAAGACGGAGCCGACCAGGGTGCCGACGATCGGCGCGCGCCACCAGCTCTGCCGGCGCAGCCGGTTGAACACGGTGACGTCGAGCAACTGCGCGGTGAGAAAGGCCGCACCCGACGCCGCGGCAATACGCACCAGCCGGTCGGCGGCGGTCTCGAATTCGATCAGGCCGTGGCGAAACAGCAGCGGTGGGATGACGATCGAGCAGACCACCGCTGTCATGAAGCCGACAAAGACGATCCTGCGCGCCACCGCCGGCCCATAACGGCGATTGGCGAGATCGGTGACCAGGAAGGAGAACGGATAGGTGAAGGCGCCCCAGGTCAGGATGTCGGCCAGCGACAACCCGCCGATTGCACCCTGCATCGGGAACTGCACGAGGATGTTCGAGGCCACGACGACGAGCGCCATGGCCGCCACGAAGGGCAGGTACCGCGAGAGGAAAATCATTTTTTTATCCTGGGTAATGGAACCAGCGGAACGCGATCCGGAACCCGGTCGCGCCCTGGAAGGCGGCCGCCGCCGAAAAACTCAGGCGGCCGGCTGTTCGGCGAGCTTCTTGGCGATCTGCTTCTTCAACAGGCGGGCGCGCTGCGACAATTCCTTGGCATCGGCCTTGGCCAGGAAGGCATCGAGGCCGCCGCGATGCTCGACCGAACGCAGCGCGTTGGCCGAAATGCGCAGGCGCACATTCTGGTTCAGCGCTTCCGAGATCAGCGTCACATTGACGAGATTGGGCAGGAAGCGACGCTTGGTTTTGTTGTTGGCGTGGCTCACATTGTTGCCGGACATGACTGCCTTGGCAGTGAGTTCGCAGGTGCGGGACATGGTTCTAACCTTCGGTTCTCGGTCCTGGCCAAACATTCGACCCGCGCCGGGTGGCGCGCGGTTTCGGTCAGGCGGCCTTATGGAAAAAGTTGGCGTTCCATAGTTGCATTTCGCCGATGCGTCAAGCTTGGGGTTGCTTCGGGGATGGGGAATCGCACTTTCGGAGTAGGTGTCGTCGGTGAAGCTGCTGATCGCCCCCTCAGGAGGAGATGTTGCTGTCCCGCGGATCTCTCAAGACCTAGGTTCCTCGCCCACCGCGAAGCGGGGGAGAGGTGGCCGCCCACGGGTCTTGCCTTCGGCAAGCCCGAGGACAGGCTCTGCGGCCGGAGAGGGGCCTTTTCGTAGAGCGCGGTTCCCCCTCTCCGTCTCGGCTTCGCCGAGCCACCTTTCCCCCCGCAACCCTTTCCCTCTGCCGGGCCGAGGCAGATCGGCAGATTCGTCGAGGGCGCCACATTTGTTCTTGCTTTGTGCCGGCAGCTATGCTACTAATTTCGGTATGGTGCTAATTGGCTCCAACGACCCGCCCGCCGAGGCGGGTTTTTTATTTTGGCCGTCGACCAGCCCCAACGTTGCCTGCCGACGGCGCCTTTCACATTAAGGCCGGAATTCAGCCTATAAGCGGTCGCACAGGGACATGCCAGACCGGAGCCGCCCGTCCGGTCGACAATCAAGGACCCGCCATGCCTCGTTCTTTCCTCCATGCCCTGGTCGTGCTGATGGCCGTCGCGCTTTCGACGACGGTTTCGGCCGCTGAGCCGCAATCCTTCACGGGCGAATATTCGGTGTCGTTCCTCGGCCTCTCCGTGGCCAAGGCGAAATTCTCCAGCCATTACGAGGGTGACACCTATTCGATCGAGGGCAGCGTTTCCGCCGCCGGGCTCGCCACTTTGTTCGACGATACGCGAGGCACGATCTCGTCGAAGGGCAAGATTTCGGGCAAGCAGTTGCAGCCGCAAGCGTTCCACGCCGACTACACGTCCGGCAAGAAGGCATCGATGATCGACATCCAGTTTGCCAACGGCGTCGTCACCTCGACCAAGGTCGTGCCTGAGCCGAAGAAGCGCAATCCCGAGAATTGGATACCGCTGGTCGGCAGCCATCTCGTATCGGTCCTCGATCCGATGGCCGCGACCGTCATCCATGCCGACAGCCTCGACCAGGTCTGCGGGCGCACGGTGAAGCTCTATGACGGCGAAATGCGTGCCGATCTCAAACTGACCTACGAGTCCAAAGGGTCGATCTCGGTGACCGGCTACAAGGGCGATACGGTCACCTGCAGGCTGGGCTTCGAGCCGGTGGCCGGCTACCGCAAGAACCGCAAGGCGCTGAACTACCTGAAGAAACGCAGCCGCATCATGGTGACGTTTGCACCGGTCGGCCAAAGCGGCGTATATGCGCCGATCCGCGCCACGGTCAGCACGCAAATCGGCCCGTTGACGATCAGCGCGGAGCGGTTCGAAGCGAACGAATAGGCGTGATGGTGCGCCGCCAACGGGGCACGGGGGCGACGGATATGGCGCGCGCAACACTGATCGGCTTCTCCGCGGTCGCCATGTGGGCGCTGCTGGCGCTGCTTACGGATGCTTCGGGCGCCGTTCCGCCGTTCCTGCTTTCAGCAATCACCTTCACGATCGGCACTTGCGTCGGGCTGGTTGCCCGGCTGTTCATGCCGGCAGCCGGCGGCGCCGCGAAGATACCGCGCCAGGTCTGGGTGATTGGCATTGCCGGCCTGTTCGGCTACCACTTCTTCTACTTCACCGCGCTGCGCAATGCGCCGGCCGTCGAGGCCAGCCTGATCGCCTATCTGTGGCCGCTGCTGATCGTGCTCGGATCGGCGCTGATGCCGGGCGAGCGGCTGGCCTGGAACCACGTCGCCGGCGCGCTGCTCGGCCTTGCTGGCACGGTCCTGATCGTCACCAAGGGCGGCGGGCTTGCCTTCGACGCGCGTTATGCCTTCGGCTACGCCATGGCCGGCGTCTGCGCGGTGCTGTGGTCGTCCTATTCGCTGTTGTCGCGGCGCTTCCCCTCGGTGCCGACCAGCATCGTCACCTGGTTCTGCGCCGCCACCGCGACCCTTTCGCTGGTCTGCCATCTGTTGCTTGAAGAGACGGTGCTGCCCGCCGGCGCCGGCCAGTGGCTGGCCGTGCTCGGCCTCGGTCTGATGCCGGTGGGGGCGGCGTTCTATGCCTGGGACATCGGCGTCAAGCGCGGCAACATCCAGGTGCTGGGGGCGGCGAGCTATGCCGCGCCGCTGCTGTCCACCCTGGTGCTGATATCAGCCGGCTTCGCCGAGCCGTCATGGCGCATCCTCGCCGCCTGCGTGCTGATCACCGGCGGCGCGGCACTGGCGGCGAAATCGCTGTTCCTGCGCAAGAGGGCCGCGAGCGAGGCAAACGCATGATGCCGTTTCCCGGCGGCATCGATGCCAATGCCAATGCGACGCTGCTGTTTTCGCTGGCGGCGGCGGTGATTTACGCGTTCAGCCTCGGCATGCCGCCGCGCCTTTCGCAGTCGGCGGCAAGGACATTGGCGGTGGCGATGCTGGCGGTGCTGGTCGTGCAGCAGGGCGGCCCATGGCTGCTCGTCGCCGCGCTCGGCGCCAGTGCCGTCGGCGACGCCTTCCTGTCGCGCGACGGCGAGAAGGCATTTCTTGGCGGCACGGCCAGTTTTCTTGCCGCGCACGTGCTTTACGTCGTGCTGTTCCTGCGTGCCGGCGGCGGCCTCGGGCTGCTTTCGGCCGAGCCGTGGCGGGCAGCGATCGTGCTGGCGATGATCGTGTCGGCGCTGGCGATGCTTTTCGCGCTCTGGCGCCGCATCGGCCCGGCCTTGCGTTTGCCGATTGGCATCCATGCCGCGGCGCTGCTTGGCATGGGCATTGCGGCGCTCACCCTGAACAGCGTCGGGGTCGTCGGCGGCGTCGTCCTGCTCATCCTGTCCGACGGGCTGCACGCCGTGGAAAAGTTCCTGCTGCCCGCCATCTCGCCGCACCGCATTTGGGTGCGCCATGCGGTCTGGGCGCTGTATTACGTCGGCCAGCTGGCGATCACGCTGGGTTTCCTGCTGGGCTAGGTGCCTAGGGCGTGCCCGGCAGCCAGCCTGGTTCGGCGAGTTCGAAGGCGGAGAAATCGAAACCCGGCGCCACGGTGCAGCCGACCAGGGTCCATTCGCCGAGGCTGCGTGCCGACTGCCACCAGCCTGCCGGCACGACGATCTGCGGCCGCTCGCCCGCGGCAAGCGCCGTACCGAGGATCTCCTCGATGACGGGACCGCCTTCCCGATGTATCGACAGCGCCAGCGGCGCACCGTCATAGAAATGCCAGACCTCGGCCGCGTCCTTGACCCGGTGCCAGGCCGACAATTGGTCCTTCTCGAGGAGGAAATAGATCGCCGTCGAATGGCCGCGCGTGCCTGCCGCGCCGTCGCGAAAGGTCTCGGCATACCAGCCGCCTTCCGGATGCGGCTTCAGGCCGAGCAGGGCGATGATTTCGGCGGAACTGGTCACGACCCTAGCTCCTGGTGCCGCTCAGAAATTGTCCTTGCGCTTGCGGATCTCGGCGAACACTTCGGCGTCGGAGGCCTTCTCCAGGCCGAGATGCCTGCGGATCGCCGGATCGTGCCAGCGCAGGAACGGATTGGTCGACAGTTCCTCGCCGATGGTCGTCGGCAGCGTCGGTTTGCCGTCGGCGCGCAGCGCCTCGACCTTGGCGGCGCGCTCTTTCAGCGCCGAATTGGTCGGGTCGACGGTGAGCGCGAAACGGGCATTGGCCAGCGTATACTCATGGCCGCAATAGATAACCGTCTCGGCCGGCAGCGCCGCGAGCTTCTTCAGGGATTCGTACATCACCGGCGGCTTGCATTCGAGCAGCCGCCCACAGCCGAGCGCAAACAGCGTGTCGGCGGCGAAAGCCACTTTCGACGCCGGCAGATGATAGGTGACATGGCCGGCGGTATGGCCGGGTGTGGCGATGACCTCGATCCGCTCGTCGCCGAGATGGACGACCGAGCCTTGCTCGACAGTTTCGTCGATGCCGGGAATCTTTGCCTTTTCGGCTTCCGGCCCGACAATGCGCAGCTTGAAACGCTCCTTCAGCGCCAGATTGGCCTCGACGTGGTCGAGATGGTGGTGAGTGGTCAGGATCATCGTTGGCGTCCAGCCGGTGCGCTTGATCGCCGCCAGGATGGGCGCCTCCTCGGGCGCATCGATGAGCGCCGTCTGACCGCTTTTCGGGTCATGCACCAGCACGCCGAAATTGTCGCTGCGGCACATGAATTGTTCGATCTCGACCGGCATCGCATCTCTCCCTTTATTGCCGCAGACATAGGGCGCCTGCCAGCCGATGTCATCTGCCTTTGTTGAACTTGGACTGCTTCGAAGCTACCGTTCCGCGCATGCATTCAGACATTGTCGATCTCCGTTCGTTTTATTCGACCACGCTCGGCCGCCTGGCCGAACGCTCGATCACCATGGCGCTGTCCTCGATATGGGCCGTCGTGCCCAACGAGCGGCTGGTCGGCCTCGGCTACACCTTGCCGTGGCTGGAGCGCTTCGGCAGCGATGCCGAGCGCGTCTTTGCCTTCATGCCGGCGACGCAGGGCGCGGTGGTCTGGCCGGCGACCGGGCCGACGGCGACCGCGCTGGTCTTCGACGAGGAACTGCCGCTGGTTGATTCCTGCATCGACCGCATGCTGCTCGTCCATTCGCTCGAACATGTCGAGAACCCACGCGAGACGCTGAACGAGATCTGGCGGGTGCTGTCGCCGGCGGGCCGTGTCGTCATCGTCGTGCCCAACCGGCGCGGTGTCTGGGCACGCTTCGAGCATACGCCTTTCGGCAATGGCCGGCCGTTCTCGCGCGGCCAGCTGACCGAATTGCTGCGCGAAGCGAATTTCACGCCGGCGGCGTGGTCCGATGCGCTGTTCTTCCCGCCGTCGCCGCGACGTTTCATGATGCAGTTCCATAATGTGCTGGAACGCGCCGGCCGGCGCTTCTGGCCGATCTTCTCCGGCGTTATCGTCGTCGAGGCGCAGAAGCGGCTCTATCAAGGCGTGCCGGTTGCCCAGCGCGCGTCCCGCCGCGTCTTCGTGCCGGTTCTCTCGCCGCATGGCGCGCCGACGCTTGGCCGGGCTGTCGCGGGCCGAACACCCGGCACCGCCAGGATGACGCGTTCGTGATCCGAGACGTGCTTTTTCACGCCTATCTGACGATATCAGGTTTGCTGTCCGATTGAAGGCCGTGCGGCCGATCCCTATGACCGGTTTGGCATTGCTCCGAATGCAAGGATTTAACCGATGGATGATCGTCCGGATGTCGAGGCCAGCGCCCAGAAGCTTGCCACGTCGATCGAAGCCAGCAGCCTGCGTGAGCAGCTGGCAACAATCAAGATAGCGCTGACCACCTCGCCGGTGCGAAAACAATTGCTTTGGGCATCGATCGGCATCGTCGCCGTCATCGTGGCGAGCTCGATCGGGCAGGTTCTGCTCAATCGCTGGAACCAGCCTTTCTACGACGCGCTGGCGCGGCGCGACATGCCGGCTTTCCTGCATCAGCTTCTGGTCTTTGCCGGCATCGCCGGCGGGCTTGTGGTGCTCAATGTCGGCCAGACCTGGCTCGACCAGATGCTCCGCCTGAAGCTGCGCGAGGCGCTGACGCTCGACCTGATCGACGAATGGATGCGGCCGGCGCGTGCCTTCCGGCTGACCCATGCCGGCGCCATCGGCGTCAATCCCGACCAGCGCCTGCAGCAGGATGCCGGGCATCTCTCCGATCTTTCCACCGGTCTTGGCATCGGCCTGCTGCAGTCCTGCATCCTGCTTGCCTCGTTCGTTGGGGTCCTGTGGTCGCTGTCTTCCGGCTTCGTCTTCCACATAGGCGGCCATTCGCTGGCCATACCCGGCTACATGGTCTGGGCGGCGATCCTTTATGCTGGCACCGCCTCCTGGTTGAGCTGGCTGGTCGGGCGACCGTTGATCCGCTTCAACAACGATCGCTATACGCGTGAGGCGGAACTGCGCTCCTCGGTGGTTCGCGTCAACGAGAATGTCGATGCCATCGCGCTGGCGCATGGCGAGGCCGATGCCAGGCGCCGGCTCGAATTCGATCTCGGCACGGTGCTGGGCGCCATGCGGCGCATCTACAGCGCCCAGATCAATCTTTCCTGGGTTACCGACACCTATGGCTGGATCACTGTCGTCGCGCCGATCCTGGTCGCCTCACCGGTCTATTTCGCCGGCGATATCAGCTTTGGCGGCTTGATGATGGCAGTCGGCGCTTTCAACCAGGTCCATTCGTCGCTGCGCTGGTTCATCAACAATATCGGCGGCATCGCCGATTGGCGCGCTACGCTGATGCGGGTCGCCGACTTCCGCATCGCGCTTGGCGACACCGACGCGCTGCACGATACGGAAAGGCGCATTTCGTTCGGCGAAAACCCGGACGGCAGCCTGACATTCGAGAAACTCGAGATCGCCTCGCCGGAGGGATGCACCAAGCTTGCCGAGCCGCATGTCGAAATCCGCGCCGGCGACCGGGTCATGATCACCGGAGATCCGGGCGCCGGCAAGACGCTGTTCTTCCGGGCCATTGCCGGTCTGTGGCCATGGGGCAGCGGACGGATCGGCATGCCGGCCGGAGAAGCGCCGATCTTTGTTCCGCGTACCCCCTATTTCCCGCTCGGCAAGCTGCGCGAGGTGCTCAACCATTCAGACGGCGCGGCGGAGGCGAGCGATGCCGAGATCTCGGAGGTGCTGGCCGATGTCGGGCTGCAACGCCTGTCGTCCTCGCTCGATCGCTCGGCGCGCTGGGAGCGTGAGCTCAGCGACGACGAGCAGCGTCTGCTGGCCTTTGCCAGGCTGGCCTTGCGACGGCCGAAATGGGTGATCATCGACGAGGCGCTGGACGCGTTCGACGGCCCAACGCTGAGGCAAGTGCTGTCGATGCTGGAGAAGCGCCTTCCCGACGCCGCGATCCTCAATATCGGCCGCGGCCAGCACAATGCCCGCTTCTTCCGGCGGGCGTTGACCATCGTCAAGGATGCCGGCCAACCGCCACTCAAGCCGGCCCGTATCAGGGCAGGTGCCATCGAACCGCCCCCGGCGATCGCCTCGACCGGCCGAAAGAAATAGAAGGCAAGCTTTATTTCGCCGCGATCGCGGCGAAAAACTGTCGCGATCGTTTCAGATGGGAACGTTCCGATCGGCCATGCTTGACGCTCTCGCCCTGCTCGCCTGCCTTGCCTGCACCCCGGCGGCACCTGCGGCCGCACCGGCCAATGCAATTGCCGTCGATGTCCAGCTGGTGCTGGCCGTCGACATCTCGCAGTCGATGGATGAAAGGGAGTTTGCCCTGCAGCGCGCCGGCTATGTCGCGGCGCTGCGCCACCCCGACTTCATCAACGCCGTGCGTGCCGGCACCTTCGGCCGCATCGCCATCGCCTATTTTGAATGGGCCGGCACCATCCGCGACGATGCGGTCATTGCCTGGCAGGTCGTCGACAGCAAGGAGAGCGCCAACGCTTTTGCCGACAAGATCGCGGCCCGCCCGTTCAGGAGCTTTCGCGGCACCTCGATTTCCGGTGCTGTGGCTTTCGGCGCCGAGCTTTTCAACGGCACGGCTTTCACCGGCAAACGCCGCGTCATCGACGTCTCGGGGGACGGCCCAAACAACACCGGCTTGCCGGTCACAACGGCACGCGATGCGGCGCTGGGGAAGGGCATCGTCATCAACGGGCTGCCGATCCTGATCAGCCCGTCACCCACCTTCAGCCATCTCGACCGGTATTATGCCGAATGCGTTACCGGCGGGCCGGGCTCGTTCGTGCTGCCGATCTATGCTGCTTCCGAATTCGCCACCGCCACTCGCCGCAAACTGATCCTCGAGGTCAGCGGCATCGAGTATCCCAAGGTGGATCCGAGGACGATCCGCATCGACGCACCGATCGACTGCCTGCAAGGCGAGCGCGACCGGCGGTTTTTCTCGGACCCATATTTCCCGGAACTCGACCGATAAGGCTGGCCCAGGGGTAAGCTAGGCTGGTGGCAGGCCGAAGGCCGGGAACAGAGATGGCCCGAGCGGCCCTATGAAGATCGTCAAGGAAGCGATCCCGCCCTCGGCTGCGTCGAACACATGCAGGGAATGGGCCCGCCATTCAGGGCCATCGTGGCTGCGGGAATAAACCCCGACCGCGGGCTGGGCATTGGCGCGGGTGGCCAGCGTGCGGAAGCCGCCAAACCTCGGCCAGACGGTCTCGAAGAAACCGCGGATCGCTTCGCGGCCTTGATACCATTCACGCCAAGGCGGCATGGTATAGATGGCGTCCTCACGCAGGAGCTCGATCAAGCCGTCAAGATTGGCGGCCTGCCAGGCCTGCATGTAGCGTTCGAGCAGCAGGCCTTCTTCGCGGCTGGGCCGTGATCGGCTGGCCGGCCGTCCCTGAGGATAGCGCGCCGCCAGCGTTACGCGGGCCCGCTGCAACGCGCTGTTGATCGAAGCCGTCGATCCGCCCAGCAAACGCGCCGTCTCGACAGCCGACCATCCGAGGACGTCGGCAAGCAGCAGCGCGGCGCGCTGCCTGGGCGGCAGATCCTGGATCGCGGCGACGAAGGCGAGCTGGACGGCCTCGCGGCTCTCGTAACGGGCTTCCGGACCTGGCTCGCTGCCGGCAATGTCTGGAAGCTCGGCGTCGGGGTAGGGCTCCAGCCAGGCGATGTCGGCTACCGGCCCGCCTATGGCCGCCCCGTGCGAGGGCGGCCGTCCGGGTTCCCGGAGAATGCGACGCGCCCTCGACCTCGCCTTGATGGCGTTGAGGCAAGCGTTGGTCGCGATCATGTAGAGCCAACCGCGAACCGAACCTCGCCCGTCGAACTCCGATCTTGCGCGCCAGGCGCGAAGCAACGTGTCCTGGACGAGGTCGTCGGCCTCGTGCAGCGAACCCATCATGCGATAACAATGCAGCTTGAGCTCGCGGCGATGCGCGGCCGTGACCTTCTCGAAGGCCAGCCGATCGAGGATCGGCTGGCCTGCTGGTTCCAGAGGTGGTTGAGCGTCTGTCATGTGGCTTGTGCGGTTACGAGCGAGCGTTGCATTACGCGCCCCTCAGGCGGCCGGGGCAAGCCCGCTACCGCTCACCATGAAGGAACTGCCTTGCGGCTGGCCGGTGGCGAGTGCGACCACCGCCCGTCCGACATCGGCCGGCGTTTGCGTGTCGGTCATGGCGGCGATGAAGTCCGCCGGCTGGATGCCCATATAGGCCGCTATGCTGTCGACGCCGGCCTTGCCCACGCCGGTTTCCGGCATGATGCGCATCGGCGCGAGCGCCATGAAGCGCAGGCCGAGGCCAAGCCGGTCGGCCTCCTTCTGGCTATGACCGGCCAGGAACATCTGCATGCGTTTTGCGCCGGCATAGCCGCCGGCGTTCGGTGGTCCGCCGGTCAAGGCCGCGCCGCTGGAGATCAGAACGATCCGGGTCCCCGGCTTGAGCGGACGCCGCAGAGCGGCCCGGCAAAACAGGAACGACGCCTTGACGTCCGTGTCCCAATTTGCCGAGAACGCCTTCCAGTTCTGTTCATGCACCGGCGCAGAAGGCGCCAGCGCACCTGCGCAGATCACCAGCACGTCCGGCTCAAGCGCGGCGAAGACCTTATCCGGGGCGGAGTCCACCGTAGCATCGACCGCGAGCGTCTTCACGCCCGAGACCTCCCAGGCAAATTGCGCCAGGGCCTGTTTTCCGCGGGCAACGGCCAGCACCGTCGCTTTCTCCTTGAGAGCGGCCTCCGCGATCGAGCGGCCGACACCACGGCTGCCTCCGACGACGACGACATTCTGATTTTGCAACGATCCCATGGATCACCTCTCGTTCCCGGCCGCCGGACCATCCAGGCGCGCTCATCGATAAGGACAGCGCAGGTGGCTGGAAATCATCGGTGCCAGGCGGAAATATCTTTCAGGTGACGGCAGCCGCGCTTCGTTTTTGTATTCAGTGTCATTACCTCTGGGGTAATCGACCAGCGCACTACGTCTCGGCAAACTGCTCCCATCAAGCCGGTTGTCCGGCCTTCGACCACAAGGAGATACGCCATGACCGCCTACGCCGTCGCACATATGCGCCAGGTCACGCCGGGGCCGCAGATCGTCGAGTACCTGCACAAGATTGATGCCACGCTGGAGCCGTTTGGCGGGCGCTTCATCGTGCATGGCAGCGAGGTGGAAGTCGTTGAAAACACCTGGCCGGGCCACCTCGTCATGATCGAATTTCCAGACATGCAGCAGGCGCGCGCATGGTACCGCTCGCGGGCCTATCAGGAGATCTTGCCGCTGCGCACCGAGAATTCTCAGTCCGACGTGGTCCTGGTCGATGGCGTTCCGCATCCGCACAAGGCCACCGACGTTCTCGAATAAGGGGACGATCTGCGACGATTGGCTCTTATCGTTTCAGCAGAAACACCGCCTGCTGGCCGAAAAAATTCCAGAACCACCACGGCATCGAGAAGCCGATCCGCTGGCCGTTGGCGTCGAGCGCGGTTGCCTTTTCCACCGTCGCGCCAAGCTCGTCGCACAGATTGACGAAGTCGCGAATGGTGCAGAAATGGATGTTCGGCGTGTCATACCAGGAATAGGGCAGGTCCCTGGTCACCGGCATGCGGCCGTTGAAGAGCAACGAAAAGCGCACCCGCCAGTGGCCGAAATTTGGGAATGAGACGATGGCGCGGTTGCCGATCCGGAGCAGTTCGTCGAGCACCAGCTTCGGATTGCGGGTCGCCTGCAAGGTCTGCGATAAGACGACGAAGTCGAAGCCCTTGTCGGGATAGAATTGGAGATCCTTGTCGGCATCGCCCTGGATGACCGACAGGCCGCGCGCCACGCATTCGTTGACGCCGCGCTGCGACAGTTCCAGGCCGCGACCGTCGACCTTCTTGGTCGCCTGCAGCAATTCGAGCAGCAGGCCGTCGCCGGAACCGACATCCAGCACCCGCGACTGCGGCGGGATGAGATCGGCGACGACCTCGAGGTCGACGCGCTGGGCGCGGTTGACGCTCATGCGTTCGCCTCTTGCCTGGCGCATGATCCTGATCCGAAAAGTCTGCAACTTTTCGGGGTCATGCGCTGATGCCTGGCGCATGGTCCTGATCCGAAAAGCCGGCAACTTTTCGGGGTCATGCGCCGAGCCCTCTCGCCCGAGCGGCCGAGGCGATGAAGCCTTTGATGGCGGCGAACAGTTCGGGCTCGTCGAGCAGAAAGGCGTCGTGGCCGCGGTCGGTCTCGATTTCGACGAACGATACCGAGGCGCCGGCCGCGTTCAGCGCGTGCACGACCGAGCGGCTCTCTTCGGTCGGGAACAGCCAGTCGCTGGTGAACGAAACCAGGCAGAAGCGCGTCTTGGTGCTGGCGAAGGCATCGGCCAGCCGGCCGCCATGGTCGGCGGCGAGATCGAAATAGTCCATCGCCCGGGTCATGTAGAGATAGGAGTTGGCATCGAAGCGATCGACGAAGGTCATGCCCTGATGGCGCAGATAGCTCTCGATCTGGAAGTCGGCATCGAAACCGAAGGTCAGCGCTTCGCGGTCCTGCAGGTTGCGGCCGAACTTGCGATGCAGCGCTGCTTCCGACAGATAGGTGATGTGGGCGGCCATGCGCGCCACCGCCAGCCCCTTTTCCGGCCGCTTGCCATGCTCGAAATATTTGCCGCCGTGCCAATCGGGGTCGGCCATCACCGCCTGCCTGCCGACCTCGTGGAAGGCGATGTTCTGCGAAGAATGGCGGGCGCCGGTCGCGATCGGCAGCGCCGAGAAGACGCGCTCGGGATAGCTGGAGGCCCATTGCAGCACCTGCATGCCGCCCATCGAGCCGCCAAGCACGCTGAACAACTGTTCGATGCCGAAATGCTCGACCAGCATCAACTGCGCCCGCACCATGTCGCGGATGGTGATGATCGGCAGGTCGAGCCCGTAAGGCTTGGCTGTGGCGGGATTTGTCGAGGCGGGGCCGGTGGAGCCGAGGCAGCCGCCGATGACGTTTGACGAGATGACGAAGAAACGGTCGGTGTCGATGATCTTGCCGGGGCCGATCAGCACCTCCCACCAGCCCGGCTTGCCGGTCACCGGATTGGTGTTGGCGACGTGCTGGTCGCCGGTCAGCGCATGGCAGACGAGGATGGCGTTGGAACGCGCGTCGTTGAGCGTGCCGTAGGTCTGGTAGGCGATCTGGAACGGCGACAGCAGCGTGCCGGCGTCGAGCTTGAGCGGCTTGTCGGCGCCGAAACGCAACACCGGGCTCGACGGCTGGTCGGCCTCGTTGTTGGTTTTTCGAGCGCGCAAAGCGACCATCACATCTCCTTGCCCGGCCTTCCGTTGTCCACCGGTCCGGGCAACAGCCAGTCAGGGCAACAAAAAACCGGCCATGCCTTCGCAAAGCCGGTTACAAGATGCAAACGGCCCTTTAGCAAGTTGTTTAACGTGGCTGCAAGCCGACCGGCCAAATCACCACGGAACTGTCGATGCTCTTCTATGACTCGCGCGTGGGTTCGTCAACGGCAAGTTCTTGATCCCGAATTGCCGCCCCTCGACATTCCGGGCCACGGCTTGTATTTCCGCTGCGGCCTCCGGATGGAGGCATCCTCGACGGATTTCATGGAATGAGCCAGACACCGGATCAGACACGTCCAAGGCCCCGCGCCGGCATCATGGACATTGAAGCCTATGTGCCCGGCAAGAGCGCGGCGCCTGAAGGTGTCGCCAAGGTCCATAAATTGTCGGCGAACGAGAACCCGCTCGGTCCTTCGCCAAAGGCGATTGAGGCCGCGCGCGCGGTCGCCGACAAGCTCGCGGTCTATCCCGACGGCAGCGCCAGGCGCCTGAGGGAAGCGATCGCCGAGGTGCACGGGCTCAACCCGGCGAACATCGTCTGCTCCAACGGCTCCGACGAGATTCTAGGCCTGCTGGCGCAGACCTATCTCGCACCCGGCGACGAAGCCATCATCACCGAACACGGCTTCATGGTCTACAAGATCTACATACAGTCGGCCGGTGCCGTCCCGGTAACGGTCAAGGAGACCGATGAGCGCGCCGACATCGATGCGATCCTCGCCGCGGTGACGCCGGCTACCCGGATCATCTTCCTTGCCAATCCAAACAATCCAACCGGCACCTACGTGCCGTTCCAGGAGGTGCGCCGCCTGCATGCCGGCCTGCCGCGAAACGTGCTTCTGGTGCTGGATGCAGCTTACGCCGAATATGTCCGGCGAAACGATTATGAAGCCGGCGTCGAGTTGGTGGGCAGCGCGGAAAACGTGGTCATGACCCGCACTTTCTCCAAATTGGGCCTGGGCGGGGCGCGGATCGGCTGGATGTATGCGCCAATGCACGTCATCGACGCGATCAACCGCGTGCGCGGGCCTTTCAACGTCAATGCGACGGCGATCGAGGCCGGCATCGCGGCGATCCACGACCGCGCCCATATCGAACGCAGCGTCGCGCACAACGAGACCTGGCTAGCCTGGCTGAGCGAGCAACTAAGCGAGCTCGGGCTGCGGGTGACGCCGAGCGTAGGCAATTTCATCCTCATCCACTTTCCCGAGGATAAAAAGCATTCGGCGGCGGCCGCCGACGACTACCTCAGTGCGCGCGGCTACATATTGCGGCGCGTTTCCGGCTACGGTTTTCCGAGCGCGCTGCGCATGAGCATCGGCACCGAAGAGGCCAATCGCGGCGTTGTCGCAGCACTCGCGACATTCCTGAAAAGCTAGAACACCATGACCTCACCGATGTTCGAAAAGATCGCGCTGGTCGGCATCGGCCTGATCGGCTCGTCGCTGGCCCGCGTCATCCGCCGCGAGGGACTCGCCGGCCAAGTCGCGATTTCGACGCGCAGCGACGCGACGCTGGCACGCGCGAGCCAACTCGACCTTGGCGACACCTATACGACGGATGCGAAAGAGGCGGTTGGCGATGCTGATCTGGTTATCGTTTCGGTGCCGGTCGGCTCTTCAGGCACGGTCGCCGCAGAGATCGCGCCGGCGCTGAAGAAGGGCGCCATCCTCACCGATGTCGGCTCGACCAAGGCGTCGGTGATCGCGCAGATGCAGCCGCATGTGCCTGATGGCGTGCACTTCATCCCCGGCCATCCTTTGGCCGGCACCGAAAAATCGGGACCGGACGCCGGTTTTGCCGAACTGTTCGAGAACCGCTGGTGCATTTTCACGCCGCTGCCCGGTACCGATCCCGCAGCACTGGAAAAGCTCTCGGAATTCTGGCGCTGCTGCGGCTCCAACATCGACACGATGGACCCGCAGCATCACGACATGACGCTGGCCATCGTTTCGCACCTGCCGCATATCATCGCTTACAATATCGTCGGTACCGCCGACGATCTGGAGTCGGTGACCAAGTCCGAGGTCATCAAATACTCGGCTTCCGGCTTTCGCGACTTCACCCGTCTCGCGGCGTCCGACCCGACCATGTGGCGCGACGTCTGCCTGCACAACAAGGACGCCATTCTCGAAATGCTGGCGCGGTTTTCCGAGGATCTGTCCTCGCTGCAGCGGGCGATCCGCTGGGGCGACGGCGAAAAACTGTTCGACCTGTTCACCCGCACCCGCGCCGTCCGCCGCTCGATTATCGAGGCCGGCCAGGACATCGACGTACCGGATTTCGGCCGCCAGGCAGTCGAACACCCGCCGAAGGGATAAGCCGCGGCAGGCCGATGGCAGGCCGGCCCGGCTTAGAGCGGTTCATCGTTTCACAGAAACGCCGAACCGCTCTATCTCTTTGTTTTTGCGCAATTCCGGACGGAAAACCGTTTCACACTTTTCCTGGAATTGCTCTAGTCGAGCGGCTTGATCTTGCCGAGCGGGATGAAGCCGAGCGAGGCCTTGCCCCTGACGATCTTCAGCGGCATCGACGGCTGGTTGCCGAGCAGCGCCAGTCCGGCAAAGCCGGTTTGGATCTCTTTCTTCTGCTCGGGGATGGCGGTGGCGAGGATTGCCGCCACGGCCTTCGGATCATTGAGCCTGATCGTCAGGTCGGCATTTATGAGACCGTCGTCATCGACCGACAGCGGTCCGGAAACGGTGATGCGCGCAGTTCCGGACGACAGATCGAGCTCGTGGATTTCGGCCGCCTGGCCGCGCAGGCTCTTCGGATTTGCCTTGATCAGCGTCACGCCGTTCTTCAGCGTCACGTCGCCGCTGCCGTCGAGCGGCGGCAAGACGCGCCCGTCGATGGCCGCCGCGTCGATTTCGAGATCGGTGAAATTGCCGGTATAGTCGATGTCCGGGCCGTTTGGGCGCAATTGCCCGATGGCAGTTCCGGCGCTGAACAGCGAGACGGGATCGGTGTCGTCTGCCGGATCGGTCTGGCCGGACAGGCCTTCTGCCTGCAGCGAGAGGCGTCTCGGCAGCGGCCAGGACAGCTTCATGTCGGCCCGCAGATCATCCCAGTCGATCCAGAGCGGGGTCATGCCGGGAACTGAGGTCCTGAGCGGCCCCCTGAGCTCGGCGGCAGGCGACAGAAGCCGCGTGATCTGCGTGGCGGCGTTGATCTTGCCTGTCGATGCCGCGACGTTGCGGCTGTCGTCCTCGTAAGCCAGGCTGTCGCAGGAAAGGGTGAAGCTGAAGGGATAGCCGCTGACCGCGAGATTGGCGCAGTCGGCCTTGATGCCTTTGTCGTCGAGGTCGGCGACCGCCTTTTTGGCTGCGCTCTCGACCAGGTCCGCCAGGTAGAACCAGCCCGCGCTGTAGATGCCGAACAGCACGAGAATGAAAGCGGCAAGCCACAACAGGCGGCGACGTTGGCTGGGCGGCGGGCGCTCGTCACTTGACGTCATGCTGCGGCTTTCGTTAACGCGGGGTGGCACGGGTGGGCTGTCGCTTGCGGCACCAATAGGCAGACGGACTGAAACACCACCGGTGAGGTGGTCGTCACAATCAGGCTTGGCGATATGGGCGATTTTTGGGTTTTTGGCTACGGCTCACTGATCTGGCGACCGGGATTCGCGCATGTCGAGACGCGGCGCGCCCGCCTGCATGGCTACCGCCGTTCGCTCTGCGTCTATTCTTTCGTGCATCGCGGCACGCGCGAACGGCCGGGCCTGGTGCTCGGCCTCGACCGCGGCGGCTCCTGCATCGGGCTGGCGTTCCGGGTTCCAGGCGAGCTGCGCAACGAGGTCATTACCTATCTGCGCGAACGCGAGCTGGTCACCAACGTCTATCTCGAACGTGTGCTCAGCGTTCGCCTCGACAAGAGTGAAACGGATGGGAGCGGGACGGTCGAAGCCATCGCCTATGTCGTGGACCGCAGCCATGAGCAATATGCCGGTGCGCTCGACCCGGCCGAGGCGGCGACCGTCGTTCGCGGCGCCGTCGGCCAGTCGGGGAGGAATGAGGACTACGTGCTCAGCACGCTGGAGCACCTCGAAGCACTGGGTATCAGCGACCACTGGCTGGAAGACGTGACAAGACGGATCGCGACGTAGCTTCTTTTATCGTTGACCATGATGTTTTCGGTGGTCTGGGCTACATCCTGAAAATCTGTTTTCCAAGATCGGCGCGATCCAGGCTGTTTGCCACGGCAAGCTTGAACTCGGTCAGCGCGTGGAGACCGCCGACAGGAACGTGGAAGCCGGGCTGGCCGAAGGTGTCGATAACCTCGCGTAGCACAGGCCGGTCGGCTTCGGCCGGCGGCGAAAAGAAATAGCGATAGATATTCGCCCTGATCTCGACGCCGCTCAGCAACACATCGAAATTGTGCAGTTCGAAGCGCTCGGCACTCATGCCGCCATTGATCACCATCTGCCCGCCGAGCGCCAGGGTGCGGATCAATTCGCCGCTGACAGGTCCGCCGACATTGTCGATAATCCCGTTCAATCCGGCGCCACCGGTGATATCCATCACCGCTTCCCGGATACTTGCCTTCAAGTCAGAAAGGTCAAGAATGGCGGCGGCGCCAAGCGTCTTCAGATCGAAGCTTTGGTGCGAGTGCCGCACCAGCGCGATGACGTTGATACCGCGTCGTTGGGCGAACTGCATCACCATTGTCGAAATCGACGAATAGCCGGCCGTGACAGCCAGCCACTGGCCAGGCCGCACACGGGAATCCACCAGCAGATCCCACGCGGTAATGGGGTTCACCATCTGCCCGGCGCGTTCGACCGGATAGCCGGCAGGCAACGGGATCAGCCATTCGGCGGGAATGGCCGCGTACTCGGCCCAGCTGCCATAATAGCTGAATGCGACAAGCGTGCCCGGTTCCAGCAAGACGTTCGCGCCGACGGCTTCGACGATGCCGGCGCCATGGTTTCCTGCGACCTGCCGGGGAAAATGCGGCTTCTTCGGTTCGGGATAGAGGTTCTGGATAAACAGGAAGTCGCCCGGATTGATCGAGGCCGAGACCATCCTGACCAGCACCTCGCCGTCGCCGATGCGCGGCATCGGCAGGTCGTCCATGTAGAGCACGTCGCGCGGCGAACCGATGGCGTCAAATACAATTGCTTTCATTCCGGTCTCCACAACAAACGATCCGGGGCAAACAGTCCGGGCTTGGCCAGACCGTGCCGAGATTTGCGTCGGCGCCGCGGAACCTATGGCCGGCCGGCAAAGGTCTGAATTGGCAGATTTGACAATCTATGTGCTAAACTTGCCAGATTGTTTCCTCAGAGGGTACTGGTTTGGAAATTCGGGACAGCGTCTTGAAGCCCGACACGGCGCGGCGGGTCGCGGTTTTGTGAAGCGCCGGCGGGCTGGAAAAGAGGCTATGCGTTTGACGTTGCCACGGTGCGACATAGGTTAGCCCGGTCGGCGGCTCCCACCCGCCCCAGCATGAATCACCATGGAGATCAGCCTTGCAGAAACGTCGTCTCGGTCGCACCGACCTATCCATCGCGCCATTGGTTCTGGGCGGCAATGTGTTCGGCTGGACCGCCGATGAGAAAACCTCGTTCGACCTGCTCGACCGCTTTGTCGACGCTGGCCTCAACGCCATCGACACGGCCGATTCCTATTCGCGCTGGATTGCCGGCCACCAGGGCGGCGAATCCGAAACCATCATCGGCCGATGGATGAAGAGCCGTGGTAACCGCGACAAGGTTGTCGTTATCACCAAGGTCGGTTCGGATATGGGACAGGGCAAGAGGGACCTGTCCGCCGCCTATATCGAAAAGGCCATCGATGCTTCGCTGAAGAGGCTGCAGGTCGATACAATCGATCTCTATCTGTCGCACTGGCCTGATCCGGCCACTCCCTATGAGGAAACGCTCGGCGCCTACCAGAAACTGCTCGACAAGGGCAAAATCCGTTATGCCGGCGCTTCCAACCTCGACGCCGCCCAGTTGCGGGCCGCACTTGACGTAGCAAGCCTGCGCGGCCTGCCGCGCTACGAGGTGCTGCAGCCGGAATACAACCTTTACGACCGCTCGTCCTTCGATGGTCCGCTGCGCGATCTGTGCGCGGCCGAGGACATCGGCGTCATCACCTATTTCAGCCTCGCCAAGGGGTTTCTGAGCGGCAAGTACCGCAGCGAGGCCGACCTCGGCAAAAGCCCGCGCGGTGGCGGTGTGAAGGGCTATCTCAACACCCGCGGCATGCGCATTCTCTCAGCGCTCGATGCCGTTTCAGCCAGACATTCGGCCAAGCCAGCGGAAGTGGCGCTTGCCTGGGTCATGGCACGGCCCGGCGTCACCGCTCCGATCGCCAGCGCGACGACGCTCGACCAGCTCGACAGCCTGGTGCGTGCCGCATCGTTGCAGCTCAGTCCGGACGATATCGCCGAGCTCGACAAGGCCAGCGCATAGCCGCGCACGATCGTTCAAGACCGGCGCCGCTGCCTTGCCCTACCGTCCCTGCCTCGTCGCAGGATGCAGGGACGCCGCATGGCCGGACAGGGTCTTCTCGATCAGCAGCTATGGCAGCAATTGCTGGCGCTGGTGCTGGCATCGGCCATCGTTATGGGCAGCCCGGGGCCGGCGACGATAAGCGTCACCGCGGTCGGTGCTGCGTTCGGCCTGCGCGATTCGCTCCGTTATGCCTCGGGAATCGTTGTCGGGACGGTCCTCGTGCTTTTGGTGGTGGCGACGGGCATCATGGCCGTTCTCATCGCGCTGCCGAAGCTCGCAGCGCTGTTGGCGGTCGCGTCAGCAGCCTACATCCTCTATCTGGCGTTCAAGATAGCGACGGCGCCGCCACTGGCGGCACGCATTGGTGGGGCGGCGCTTCCCACTTTCCTGGGCGGGTTCCTTCTGGCCGTTGCCAATCCGAAAGCCTATGTGGCGATTGCCGCCGTGTTTGCCGGCGCGTCTTCCGGCGCCGGCGGTCTTGCTATTTCAGCCAAGCTGGCGGTCCTCGCCTTGATGATTGTTGCCATTCATCTCTTGTGGCTTCTCGCCGGCGCGGCTTTTGCACGTTTGCTGCGCAAACCGCTGGCGTCGCGGATCATCAATCTGGTGTTTGCCGTGACGCTGGTTGCAACAGCCGCCCTGGCTGCCTTGCCGTGAGCCTTTCTGGCATCCGCGGCGGGTGTCTCAGCCTTTCAATTCAGGTTTCGCATCCAGCTCACCAAGCCGTTTCATTGCCGTCGGCGGCATCGGCGGCGGGTTCGGCGTCTGCGACGCTTCGACGAGGAGCTGGTCGCAGGCGGCCTCCGTCTCGCCGATCAGCCGTTGCATGAATTCGTCCTTGCCGAGGCCGGGCGGGATCGGTGGCAGGAAGCGCGCCTTGATCGTGCCGGGATAGCGCAGGAATTTGCGGCGCGGCCAATAGAGGCCGGCGACGTGAGCGACCGGCACCACCGGAATGCCAAGTTGCGCGTAGAGTTCGACGATGCCGTATTTGTAGACCGGTTCGTCGCCCGGCGCCCGGCGGGTGCCCTCGGGATAGATGATCAGCTGGCGCGGATTGCGCGCCAATTCCTGTTTGGTCGCGGCGATCACCGTCTTCAATGCCTTCGAGCGGCTGCCGCGGTCGACAGGAATCATCCGCATCTTCAAAATGTACCAGCCGAAGAACGGGATCCAGGTCAGCTCCCGTTTCAATATGTAAACGGGATCGTCGAGATAGGGCAGGAAAGCGATCGTGTCCCAGAAGGACTGGTGCTTCGGCGCCAGGATGAAGGAGCCGTCAGGCAGGTTTTCCTGGCCGGTGATCTCACTTCTGGTGCCGGCGATCTTGTCGTAGAGCCACATGCTGGTGCGCGACCAGAATTTCGGCACGAACCAGGCGCGATGGCGTGGCGACAGGAAATAATACGGGGTCCAGAGGATCATCTGGACGATCAAATTGAGGTAGAAGGCGAGATTGAACGCCAGCGAGCGGAAATACAGCATACAGCAAGTGCCCGGTGAGGAGGTGTGCGTTGGTTACACCAAGCGCCGGCAAAAAGGAAACGCTGCGAGGCGGGCGATCGGCCCGGCCTTGCGATGGGCCGTCTTCGTCACGTTTGCCACGCCGCCTGCAGCAGGCGCTGTCTCAGGCGCGGGGCGGCGAAGTCGAGGAATGCGCGCAGCTTCACCGGCAGTAGCCCCTGGCCGGCATGGACGAGGCTCACCGGCCATGGGTCTGGCTCAAACTCTTGCAGCACCGGGCGCAGCGTACCCGACCGAACTGCGGCGGCGATCTGGTAGGAAAGCAGCCTCGTCACGCCGACGCCGGCAATCGCCGCATCGATTGCCGCCTCAGCGGTGTTGACCCGTAACCTGGAGCGGACCGGTACGGTGAATTCGGCCTTGCCGGTGGCGAAGGTCCAACTGGCAGCGGTGAGCCCTTCAAAGGTGATTGCACTGTGCGCCGCAAGCTCCTGCGGCGTTTTCGGCGTGCCGTGCTCGGCGAGATAGGCCGGGCTCGCGCAAACGACGCGGTGGATCGAACCCAGGCGGATAGCGACCAGGCTCGAATCGGCAAGCTCGCCGATGCGGACGGCGAGGTCGATGTGCTCTTCGACCAACTGGGTTATCCGGTCGGCGAGTGTCAGCCGCACACTCACGTCGGGGTAGGCGGCGAGAAAGGCGGTGACGACCGGCAGCACATGCAGGCGGCCGAAGACGATCGGCGCAGTGACGATCAGTTCGCCGGTCGGGGCGCTGTATTCGCCGGCGGCTATTCGCTCGGCCTCGCCGACCTCGTCGAGAATGCGACGACACGCGGCGAGATAGGCATGGCCCGCATCGGTCAGCGACAGCTGCCGCGCCGTGCGGGTCAACAGCCGTGTCTTCAGATGCCGCTCCAGGTCCGAAACCTTGCGGCTGACCGTCGTCAGCGGAATGCCGAAGCGGCGCCCGGCAGCCGAGAGGCTGCCTGTCTCCGCCGCGGCAACGAAAAGCGACATGGACTGGAGGCGATCCATAGCTCTCCCGAAAATTTGCCCTCCCGAAAAACGGAAGGATAGATTGCAGATATGGCATCTGCATCTCGAAGATGGAAGGACCTATTTCCTGACTAGCAATGCAGCGCAGCTCGGCGCTTGAGGAGGCTTCCATGAACGCTCACACCAGCGATGTTGCTTTCACCCCGACGGTGAAGGCGATTCAGGCGCGCAAGGGCTCGCGCCAGGCCTATGCCCGTGTCGAGGAGCGTGGCGGCTGGCAGGCGGCAATCACGCCCGATCTCGCCGCCTTCATCGAGGCGCAGACCAGCGTCTTTCTGTCGACCGCCAATGCGGACGGGCAGCCTTACATCCAGCATCGCGGCGGGCCTGCCGGTTTCCTCAAGGTGCTCGACGAACGGACGATCGGCTTTGCCGATTTTTCCGGCAACAGGCAGTTCATCACCCAGGGCAACCTCAGCGACAACCCACAGGCTTTCCTATTCCTGATCGATTATGCGCACCGGCAGCGCATCAAGATCTGGGGCAAAGCGCAAGTCGTCGAGGGCGATGCCGAGCTGACGGCAAAGCTGATGCCGCAAGACTATAAGGCGCGACCCGAGCAGGTCATCCTGTTTACGGTTTCGGCTTGGGATTCAAATTGCTCGCAGCACATCCCGCAGCGTTTCGAAGCGGCCGACGTGGCGGCGGCGCTGGGCGAACGCGACAAGCGCATCGAACGGCTCGAACAGGAGATCGCACGCTTGCGCTCGGGTGCAGCAGCTAGGGAATAAAAGTGCCGGTGCCGTTCAGTTTCCGCCCGCGGCGTCGGCCAGCGTGACGCCGTTGGGCGATTGCTTCACCGGCATGATGCCGCGCGCCAGCGCCAGCAGGTATTTGTTATATTCGGTGAACAGCACGCGCAGCGCTTCTGGCTTGGTCAGCCAGCGGCCATTCTCGAGGTTGGTGTTGACCACCGGATAGGGTTCGAGCCTGGCCCCGTGCAGCAGCCGGCCCATTTCCAGCAGGCTGCGCGGCATGTGATAATTGTTGGTGACGAGAATGACCGTGCCGTAGGCATGGTCCTCGACCCATTTGGCACTTTCCTCGGCATTGCCGATCGTGTCGAGCGCGGCGCGGTCGATGTCGACGCAGCAGGAAAACAGCCTCTTGTCGCCGCCGGTCGCGGCCTGAAGCTGGCGGCGGCTGGCGGAGGGATGGACGCCGCTGATCAGCAGCCGCTCGCCCTTGCCTAACGAAAGCAGGCCCATCGCAGCGTCGAGGCGCGACTGGCCGCCGGTCAGCACGATGATAGCGTCGGCCCTTGCCGGATTGGCGGGCGTAGTCAGGCGGCTGACGGTATTGGCGAACCAGCCGAAGCCGGCGACAAACAGCGCCATAAAGGCGAGCAGAAGGAGAGCCGAGATGCGCAAGGAGCGGGCTGCCAGCAGCCGCCCATGTTTGGCGAACTGACCCGGCTTGGCAAATTCATCAGGCTCGGCGAATACAGGCGGGCGCGCAACCAGCACTGGCATGCATCCAGCGGTATCGGTCGAGTCCCGAACGTCCATCATGAAATGGTTAATCCCGAAATACGGCCTTTGGTAGGAAAAAAATGCAATTTTCGTGACGATGCGTTTTCATCCGTGATCGATCTTTCCTTTAGCCGGCGTCCGGCTGGCGAATGTCGATGTCGCTGAGATAGGTAACCACGGTGAAATGGGAGGTTGCCGCCGTCAGCGCGCCGATCACCAGCACCATGACAGCGACCCCGAGATAACCCGCCGAGCCGATGGCGAAATTGCCGAATAGGGCGGTCGCCTGGTCGGCCAGCGGCGTTGCCATGTTGCGTGACGACCACCAGGAGAAGACGATGAAGACCAGGATCGCCGCGGCGCCGCCTGCCGCGGCGCCCTTCATGCCGGTGACCAGAAAATGCCGGCGGAATTCGCGCGCGATGAAGCGCGCCTCGGCGCCGACAAAATGCAGCACCTCGATGATGTGGCCATTGCCGGCCATGGCGCCGCGCGTCGCGAATACCACGGTCAGCACCGTCGCCGACAGCATCAGCGCCAGCACTGCAATACCGATCGTTACCGTGGTGCGGGCCATGGCAACCAGCCGGTCGACCCAGGTGCGATGATCGTCGAGCGAGGCACTCGGCAGCTTCGGCGTGATCGCCGCGCGCAGTGCGGCGAAATCGGGCGGACTATTCTCGTCGATGGTGATGATGATCAAGCGCGGCACCGGCAGCTCATCGATGTTCAGGCCCGAGCCCAGCCAAGGCTCGAGCAGCCGGGCCGTCGCTTCGCGGTCGACGATCCGGGCGCTTTTCACGCCAGGGAATTCGCCGGCGATCTGCGAGGCCAGCGCAAGTGCGGCCTCCATGTCGAGGCCGTCGACCGGCTTGATCTGGATGGTCGCCTCGCGCGAGATCTGGTTCTCCCAGACGGAGGCGGTGTCACGCACCAGCGTGACGGCGCCAAACGTCAGGCAGGACAGAAACGTCATGATGGCGATGACCAGCACCAGCGCCCGGCCGGCGATGTTCTGCGCCGGCACGATCGGCGCCATTTTGCGCTGGACGCGGGGCTTTGCCGCCGCGGCGTCCTGACCCTCGAAATGTTCGACGGAGAGCTCAGTCATAGATGTCCAGCCTTCCGCCGGCCAGGATCATTCGCCGTGCGTCGACCTGTTCCATCAGGCCGAGGTCGTGTGTGGCGATCACCACGGCGGTGCCCAGCCGGTTGAGCTCGATGAACAGCCGCAGCAAGCGTCGTGCCAGCGGCGGGTCGACATTGCCGGTCGGCTCGTCGGCGAGCAGGATCTCGGGCTGCTCGATCAACGCCCGGGCGATGGCGGCGCGCTGCTTCTCGCCGCCAGACAGCACCGGCGGCAGCACATGCATGCGCTCGCCGAGGCCGACCCATTTCAGCAGCTCGGTGACGTCGGTGCGATAGGTCGCCTCCTCGCGGCCGCGCACGCGCAGCGGCAATGCCACGTTCTCGTAGGTGGTCATATGGTCGAGCAGGCGAAAATCCTGGAACACCACGCCGATGCGTCGTCTCAGATGCGGCAATTCGGTACGCGAGATGCGCGAGCGGTCCTTGCCGAAAATGGTGATCAGGCCGCGTGTCGGCTTCAGCGACATGAACAAAAGCCGCAGCAACGTCGTCTTGCCGGCGCCTGAAGGTCCGCTCAGGAACTGAAAGGAGCGCTCCGGAATGTGCAAGGAGATGTCGCGGAGGATCTCCGGACCCATGCCATAGCGGAGGCCGACATTTTCGAAGCGGATCACTTTCGACGACCTGAAATTCTCGGCGGCAAGATGCCAGCCCTTTCTATGGAAAGACCATCGGCCGGCATGGTTAACCGACGGTTAATTTGGGGGCTTTTCGAGCGAGTCACAGGGGTTCCGGTGGGGAAGCGTTAACCATTTCCGTTTACCCAAAAGAAACGAACAGCGAACAGGTGCGGTAGTGTTGGGCCATGATGGCTGAGGATCGAACCGCGCGCCCGGTTTCCGGCGAAATCATGACCGATCCGGCCGCCGAGCCGGAACGCATCATGCGCGACGTGACCGCCGAGGTCATCGATGCCGATTATGAGGTGCTGCCCCGCCATTTTACACGTCCAGACTTTGCGCCGCTGCCTGCGCGCATGATGTCCATGCCTTCGATCGAAGGCATGGACATGTTGCGCAAGCCCGAAACCGCCGTCGAACGCCCATTGTGGGTGCATGGTGGGCCGATCTTCTGGATTGTCGGCGTCGGTGCCGCCTTTGCCGCCTTCTGGATTTCGGGCGGCCATGCGCTGGTTCGTTAGAGCGGCGCCAGAAAATCAACAGGTCACCAGATAAACGATCAGCGACGCGCTGCGGACACCCGACCGTTCGCGGGCGTCCTGCGAAAGATTTGGCCTTGCCAGCCGGCTCGACATGCCTAGAAACAGGTTGAAGACCGTTTTCGGTCGGCTTCGCCTACAAGGCGATCATTTCTGGAAGGGCAGCCAATGCCAGTTGTGCGCGGCAAGGACATCGAAGTCCTGTTTTCGGCGTCCGCCATCGCGCGGCGGAACCTGGAACTTGCCAAGGAGATCGCCGGGCACGACTACCACGACCTTCTGGTAATCTCGGTGCTGAAGGGATCGTTCATCTTCGCCGCCGATCTTATCCGTGCCATGCACGATGTCGGCCTGTCGCCGGAGGTCGAGTTCATCTTCATCTCCAGCTATGGCGCCGGCACGACCAGCGGTGAGGTGAGGGTGCTGCGCGACATCGACAACGAGGTCGCCGGTCGCGATGTGCTTTTGATCGATGACATTCTGGAATCCGGCAAGACGCTGAGTTTCACCCGCGACCTCATGCTGTCGCGCGGCGCGAGGAGCTGTGCCATCGCCGTGCTGCTCGACAAGCGCATGCGCCGCCAGACCACGCTCAACGCCGACTATGTCGGCTTCGACTGCCCCGATTATTTCGTCGTCGGTTATGGCATGGACGTCGCCCACGCGTTTCGCGAATTGCCCTTCGTCGGCATCGTCAAGGGCGACGCTTGAGGCCTTTTGATAATTCTACTCCGGCGGCCACCTGACGCAGTTTTCTGCGCTTCCGGTGCTCTCGGACTCGAACGTCCGCTCCGCTCCGGTTCTCGAAAACCACGCTATCTGACTTGGCGGAGCGAATTCTGAAAAGGCCTCATCGACCCTTGGCGCCTTCAGGAAACATCAACTTTTCCCCGCCAAATATCCTGCCCATGGCAAAGCTCCTGATCGTCGAGGACGATGAATCCGTCCGCACTCTCGCCGCTCGCGCGCTCGAACGCGCCGGGCATAATGTCACTGTTGCCGCCGACGGCGCACATGGCCTTTCTCTGATCCGGGCGGCGCAAGGGAGCTATGACCTTGTGCTGTCCGACATCCGCATGCCGGAAATAGACGGCATCGAGATGGCCAAGGCGGCAGCAGCGCTGTTCCCGGCGATGAAGATCATGCTGATGACCGGCTATGCCGACCAGCGCGAGCGCGCCGAGGAATTGGACGGCATTATTCTCGACGTCGTGCAAAAGCCGTTCACGCTGGCTGAAATCCGCGCCCGCGTCGAACAGGCGCTCGCCTGCTTCGCCTAAAGCCCAAGGCCGACCGCCTTCAGGCAGGGTCGCAGGTCGCCGTAATGGCTGGCGCGCCGCTCAGGCGCCGGCTGGCATTGAGCGCAAACAGGCCGGCGCCGATGATGAGGGCTGCGCCCGCCGCCGTCGCTGGTCGCGGCACTTCGGCAAAGAACAGAAAACCCCATAGCGGCGACCAGATGATACCGGTGTATTCGAAGGTGGCGACGCTGTTGGCGGGCGCCAGCCGGTAGGCCTGCGACAACAGGATCATGCCGGCCGAGGCAACGAAGCCGCATGCCCCCATCTTGAGGAGATCCGGCGTCGCCGGCCAGACCCATGGCCGGACGAGGAATTCGAGACTCGGATGCACGGCGTGGTCAATGCCTGCCAGCCAAAACAATGCCGCCACAAATGCGGCGCCGATCAGATAAGCGCCGTTCTGATAGAAAGCCATGACAGTCGAGGATTCGGTGTCGCCGATCTTGCGTGCCATCAGCTGCGAGAAACCGTAGAGCAGAGCCGAACCTAGCGACAGCAGCGCTGCCCAGTCGAACAAGCCGGCGCCCGGGCGCACCATCACCAGCACGCCGAGCATGCCGACCAGGACGGTGGCGAGCGCCTGCCAGGACACGCGTTCGCCGAGATAGGGGCCGGCCAACGCCATGATGAACAGCGGCGCCATGAAATAGAGCGCCACCGCGTCAGCCAGCGGCAGGGCGGCGATTGCCAGGTAGTAGGCCGTGTAGGAGGTGAACTGGATGAAGGCGCGCATCGTCAGCATGCCGAACCGCTTCGACAGGATCGCCTGCAATCCGACATCGGCGTGGACAAGGAAAACCAGGATCGGCAGGGCGACGATCGAGCGGATCGCCATCACCTCGGTGACCGGATAGTGGCTCGACACCGCCTTGACCAGCGGGTCCTGCAGCGAAAAGACCAGCACGCCGAGACAGAGGCTGAGGATGCCGAGCACAAGCCGATTCTGCATAGGCGCTCCTGTCTCCCGCGTGCGCGGCCGAAAGCAGGCCTGCATCCGGGTAAAAAGAACCCGCCACCGTTTCGGGCAGCGGGTACGAGTGAGGACTTTTGATTGGTCCGCAGCCGATTTCCCGGCCGCATATCCAATGGGTAAGGCGACTATCGTCCGCCGTTTGACATGTTGCAAACGAATTGGAATGATGCCAGCAATCAGATTTTCTTATGGCGGGCACATGCGACCCAATCTCCACAGCGACCTGTTGCGCACCTTCGTGGCGGTCGCCGACACCGGCAATTTCACCAAAGCGGCGGAGCGGGCCGGCCGCACCCAGTCGGCGGTCTCGATGCAGATGAAGAGGCTCGAAGGCATGATCGGCGACAGCCTGTTCGAGCGCGGGTCGCGCGGTGTAGCGTTGACGCAGCGCGGCGGCGAACTCATCGCCAACGCCAGGCGCATCGTTTCACTGCTCGACGAGACGGCGGCATCGATGGTCGCGGCGCCGCTTGGCGGGCCGGTGCGCATCGGTATCCCGGAAGAATATGGCCACGCGATCCTGTCGCGGGCACTCGGCGCCTTTGCCAAGCGCCATCCTCAGGTCGACATCACGGTCCGCTACGCGCATTCCGGTGCGCAGATCGCGGCGCTCGCCGCCGGCGAGCTCGATCTGGCGGTGGTGTTCGAATGGCAGGATCTGTCAGGCGGTGAGGTGCTGATGCATGACCCGACCGTATGGGTGACGTCGGAGCTGCATCACATGCATGAGGAGCGGCCGGTGCCGATCGCGCTCTACAATCGTGCCGGTTGGTGCAAGGATTTCGCCATAAAGTCGCTGGAACAGCGCGGTCTCGCCTATCGTGTCGCCTACACCAGCGATACCAATGGCGGCCTGCGGCTCGCCGTCACCTCCGGGTTGGCGATTGCGCCGATCTCGCGCAGCAACATCCCGGCCGGCTGCCGCGAGCTTACGGCCGCCGACGGGTTCGGCGACATCGATTCCTCGAACGTGGTGCTGCGGCGCAATCCGAACGCTTCCGGCGAGGCCATCGACGGCATGGAAGAGGCGATCCGCGAGGCGTTCACCAACCGTTAAAACGTGCCGCTCAGTCCGGCGGTGGCGGCCTCCACGGACCGCACGGCGATCTTCCGAATATTGGGGGGCAGCCTTACTTCAGCTCCAGCAACCGCTCCAGATAGCTGCGCTCGATATCCGGGCTGAGTGCGTTGCCGAGCCGCTTGCGGATCGCTTCGAGGATCTGGCGGGCACGCTGCACATCGATCTCGTCAGGCACTCTCACCGAACTTCCGTCATCGGGACCCTCGCTGGTGCGGGGCCGCCCGAGCGGGTCACGGTCGGCATTCTGCTGGCGCCCGCCCTGCCCGTTGCCGCCCTGGTCGCCTTGCATCGCCTGCAATTGCTTCATCATGTCCTTGGCGCCCCTGCGCAAGGCTTCCAATGCGCGGCCCTGGTGACCGACGGCCTGGTCGCCTTCGCCCTCGCCGAGCGCCTGTTCGGCATTGCCCATGGATTTGCCGGCCTCGCCAAACCCCTCATTGGGGTCGAGGCCCATGCCTTCGAGGCTCTTCCTCAATTGATCGAGCTCGCTCTGCAGCTTGCCCTGGCCTTCCTGCAATTGCTTCAGCGCATCAGCAAATTCCTGCGGCGTCATCGGCTTCGGCCGGCCGAGCGGATCGCGGTCGTCACCCGGGCCGGGCTTGCCCTCTTCGCCCATCGGGCCTGGCTCACCGTTCTCGCCGAGCTGCTCGTCGCGGTTCTGCCCGCGCTGTTGCTGGCCGCGCTGCATCTGGTCCATACGGAAAGTGTCGTTCATCATCTCCTGCTGGCGCCGCATGATCTCGCCCAGCTTGTCCATCTGCTGGCGCATCTCGCTGTCCTGCTGGCCGCCCTGTTGCTGGCGGCCTGCCTGCAGATTGTTCATCATGTCCTGCAACTCGGACAGCAATTGCTGCGCCTGGTCGCGATTGCCGGATTTCGCCAGGTTCTCGATCTGGTCCATCATGCGGTCGATGTCGCTCTGGCGCAGTTCCTGACCGTTCTGCTGCATCTGTGGCGCATTCGGATTCTGCTGCGCCCGCGCCGCGAATTCCTGCAGGAACTGGTTCATCGCCTCGCGCAGTTCCTTCATCGCCTTCTCGATCTCTTGGTCGCTGGCGCCGTTCTTGATCGCATCCTGCAGCGCCTGCTGCGCCTGGCGCAGCCGCTTCTCGGCCGCCGACAGATTGCCTTCCTCAATGCCGAGCGCGATCTCCCAGAGGTAAGCGACCTCGTCGCGCAACTGGTCGTCGCTGTCTGCCATCTTCAGCCGGGTGCGGGCGCTCATGATGGCGAGGTAGTGCGCCATGTTGTCGAACGTGTCTTCCGGCCTGAGCGTGATTGCATCCATCAGGTCGAGCACGCGGTCCTTGGCATAGGCGTCGAGCGCCAGTATGCGGCGCTGCTCGACCACAGCCCGCGCCAACGGGTTGGAGAATGGCCGCTCCGGCATCACCAGCGTCTTGGTTTCGCTGGTCGCCGTGTGTCCGGCACCGTCGGTGGCGACAAGCGACAGCTTGACGTTGCCACCTGCCCAGACATGGTCGGTCAGGTCCTTCGTCGTCTTAGCGGCATTGGCCTTGCCGCCGCGGCGCGGCAACGTCAGCGGCATTTCCGGCGGGCCATAGAGCGGATGCGCGTTGGGCACTTGCGGATCGGCCAACGCGAAAACCGCCTTGGCGGAGGCCGCGCCATAGTCGTCGTCGATCTGGTAGTTGAGCTCGAAGGCGCCGTTGACGGCGCGCTTCGGCTCGCCGACAAAGCGGATCTGCGGCGGCTTGTCGGGAATTATGGCGAAGGCCCAGCGGCCGAGCTCGCCGTCGCTGGACTGCAGCGTCAGCGTGCCGTCGGCCGTTAACTTGCCGCTGAACTGGCGCACGGTGGAAGGCGTTGCCGGACTTGCCTCAGTCTTGGCGGCTTGCGGCCCGGTCGGATCGATGGCGCGGGTGTTGCCGCCGGTGTCGGCGTAGCTCAGCGTTTCCTCGCCCGAACCGCCGGTGACGCGCAGCGACACATCGCTGCCCTCCGGAATCGTGAAGGTCGGCGGCGCTTGAGTGGCGTTGTTGGCCAGGACCGGGGCGTTCAGGAATACCGGCGGCCTGCCGGTATAGGCCGGCGGCGTCACCCAGGCATCAATGCGCGGCGGCACGACGTCGCGGGCGGCACGGGCAACAAAACCGTCGCTCAGCCTGCCGCCCGATGGCCCGAAGGAGAAGGCAAAGGCAGTGACCAACAAAAGCGCGGCAACGGCGCGCAGCGCCCACGGGTCGCGTTCCGGCACGCGTGTGCGCGGCACGTCGCCGCCAAGCTCGCCCAGCCGGTCGGCCATGCGCCGCTGATGCTCGCGCCACAGGGCTTGCGAAAAAATGCTTTCCTTGCCGCTCGGGCGATCGGTCTGGACCTGCACCGGGCTGTGCAGCAATCGGTTGGCCGCCTCGATGCGGCGGTCGACCTCGGCACTGGATGGCGTGCGGAAGAAACGCAGTGGATAGAGTGCGGCAAGCGCTGCGACGCCGAATGCCGTGATAAGACCGATCCGCGCCAGATCGGGCAAAAATGGGAACAGGCCGAGCCACGAAATGCTGAGGAACAGGCTGGCGACGATGATCAGTGGCAGCAGCAATGGCCAGCCGCGTTCGACGATTATCGAGACCTGCGTCCCCAGCCGGCTCAAGGCAAGGCGCCTGGCCAGACTGCGATCGCTGGTGAAAATGGGTCGTTGTGTCATCGGCCCTTCCTGGCCGGGCGGGATAGCCCAGGCCTCACGAGTCTATCGCATGGGCCCGAAAAGTCGATTTTCGGGAAGCACGATGCGAAGACCTAAAATCTAAGCGCGTACTTCGTGCGTCCAAGCGGATGCACATCGCCCTAAGGATACCAACAAACACGGCGAAGGCGAGGCGGTTCCCCAAAACGTGAACAATAATGCCCCGGATATTGTCAGAATTTCGCCGGATTGGCGTTTGCGCCGCAGACCAGTACGGCAACGCGCTCGCCTGCAACCGGTGCGTAGCGGCCGGACAGGAGCGCCGCGAAGGCGGCCGCACCGCCCGGCTCGGAGATGATTCGCACGCGGTCCCACAGCGCCGCCTGGGCGGCGATAATGTCGTCGTCGCTGACCAGGATCGAGCGCTCGACGAATGCCTCGGCGATAGGAAACATCATTTCGCCGACACGCTTTGGCGCGAGCGAATCGGCGGCGATGCCCTCCGCCGGCGCGTCGACGGGTCGGCCCGCCTCGAAGGCGCGATGAAGCGTCGGCGCACCCTCCGGTTCGACGGCGATGATCCTGATGCGGCCGGAAAACCAGGCGGCGATGCCGCCTATCAGGCCGCCGCCACCGACGGCGACCAGCAGGGTGTCGAGCTTCGGCAAGTCGGCCTCGATCTCGAGGCCGAGCGTGCCTTGCCCGACAAGCGTCTCCTCCTGGTTGAAGGCGTGGATCTGGAGCGCGCCGGATTTTTCGGCGAAGCTCTCGCTGGCGGCCAGCGCCTCGGCATAACGGGCGCCGCCGACGATCAGCTCGGCGCCGTAGCCGCGGATGCGGTCCAGCTTGGCCTGCGGGCTCACTTCGGGAACAAAGATGGTCGCCTTGTGGCCGAGCTGCATGGCGGCATAGGCGACGGCGGCACCGTGGTTGCCGCCCGATGCGGCGACGACGCCGGCCGCAGGAACCGGCCGTTCGAGGAGATTGGTGAACGCACCACGTGCCTTGAACGAGCCGGAATGCTGCAAGCACTCAAGCTTCAGGTCGACAGGCAGAGGCGGGCGGCCGAAATCGGCCATGTCGACGCGCAGCACCGGCGTGTGGCGCACGAAGGGCCGGATGCGGGGTTCTATCGCTGCAATGCGCTCGCGTGTGATCGTGTGGCCGTGCAGCATGATTTCACTCCCAGAGTTGACATTCAGAGTTGACATTACTTAGTAACTTGGCAAAGTGCCTAAATGCAAGAGGTCGATGTCTTCAAAGCAATCGCCAACGAGCGCAGGCTGCAGATCCTCGATTGGCTGAAGGACCCACGCGCGCATTTTCCGCCGCAGGCGGACGGCGATCTGGTCGAGGACGGCGTCTGCGCGCTGCTGATCGCGGAAAAGCTGGGGATCACCCAGGCGACGCTCAGCGAGCATATGCGCGTGCTCACCCAGGCAGGGCTTTTGCGCAGCAAGCGCATCAAGCAGTGGATATTCTATCGCCGGAATGAGGACAGAATCGCCGAGACCAGGGCGCTCATTCAGCACCGGCTGTAGCTGCAGAGTTCTACTCCAACCAGTCCGGCACCGAGTCCAGTCCGATCAGCTCGTCATAGGTCTGGCGCGGGCGCACAACGTGGAAGCGGTCGCCGTCGACCAGCACTTCCGGTACCAGCAGCCTGGTATTGTAGGTGCCGGCCTGAACGGCGCCATAGGCGCCGGCGGTGGAGACAGCGATCAGGTCGCCGGATTTCAGCCGGGGCAGGTCACGGTCGAGCCCGAGATAGTCGCCGGTCTCGCAAACCGGGCCGACGACGTCGACCTTCATGCGTGGTGCTGCGGCCGGCTGCTGCGCCACCGGCCTGATGTCGTGGAAAGCGTCGTAAAGCGTCGGCCGGATCAGGTCGTTCATCGCGGCGTCGACGACGAGGAAGTTCTTGGCGTCGCCCTCCTTCACGAAGATCACCTGCGAGACCAGGATGCCGGCATTGCCGACGATCAGCCGGCCTGGCTCGAACATCACTTTCAGCCCAAGTTTGGCAACATGCTTCCTGACGATCTGGGCATAGGCATCGGGCAAAGGCGGCGGGTTGTTGTCGACGCGGTAGGGAATGCCAAGGCCGCCGCCGACATCGATGTGCTCGATGGCATGACCGTCGGAGCGCAAGGCGCCGACCAGCTCCACCAGCAGCGCAAAGGCGTCGTCGAAGGGCTGCAATTCGGTGATCTGGCTGCCGATATGGGTGTCTATGCCGGTGACCTTGATGCCCGGCAGCTCAGCCGCGCGCGCATAGACCTTCCGCGCATGCTGCCACGGAATGCCGAACTTGTTCTCGGCCTTCCCAGTCGAAATCTTCTTGTGCGTCCTGGCGTCGACATCCGGATTGATGCGCAGCGAGATCGGCGCGATCTTGCCCAGCGCGGTGGCGCGGGCCGACAGCAGCTCCAGCTCCGGTTCGGATTCGACGTTGAAACAGAGAATGCCGGCCGAGAGCGCAAAATCCATTTCGCGCGCGGTCTTGCCGACGCCCGAAAACAGGATCTTGCTTGCCGGGATGCCGGCCGCCAAAGCGCGGCGCAATTCGCCCTCCGAGACCACGTCGGCGCCGGCGCCGAGCCCTGCCAGCACCCTCAGCACGGCCTGGTTGGAATTCGCCTTCATGGCATAGCAGACGAGAGCATCGAGCCCGGCAAAGGCCTCGGTGAAGACGCGAAAATGCCTGGTCAGCGTCGCCGTCGAATAACAGTAGAACGGCGTGCCGACGCTGGCGGCGATGTCTGATATCGCCACGTCCTCGGCATGCAGCGCGCCGTCGCGGTAGTCGAAATGGTTCACGAGATTGGTCCGAAATCAGAGCAGCGGGTCGAGGATGAATTTCTTGTCCTCGACAGGTTTTTCCGGCTCCGGCGGCAAAGGTTGCTTGGCCTTCTCGGCGTCCTTGCGGGCCTGCACGGCTGCCGCGTACGGCGTGTCGAGCGCAGCCTTCCTGCCGCAGGCCGCAACGGTGGCCATTGCCGCCAGCAGCGTCAGCGTCACCAAAATCCTGCTTCCGGTCATCGTGCCATCCGTCCAAAACTGTTGCCCGCAGCCGCTTCTAGCCGAGTTTTGCGGCCATTGCACCCCGCGTCTTACGCCTTGGCGAGCCGCTTTTTCCAGTAGCGGATCTGCTTGCGCACCTCGGACGGCGCGGTGCCGCCGAAGCTCGTGCGGCTCTTTACAGAATTCTGCACGGCAAGAACCGAAAACACGTCGGCGCTGATACCGGGGTGAATGGACTGCAGATCCTCCAGCGAAAGCCTGTCGAGCCCGATCTTCCTGTCCTCGGCCAGCGCCACCGCCCGGCCAGTGATATGGTGCGCCTCGCGGAACGGCAGCCCGAGCGTGCGCACCAGCCAGTCGGCGAGGTCGGTCGCAGTCGAATAGCCGGCGCCGGCCGCCTTTTTCATCGCGGCAGTGTTCACCGTCATGTCGCGCACCATGCCGGTCATTGCCGCCAGCATCAGGTCGAGCGTCTCGGCCGCGTCGAAGACGGATTCCTTGTCTTCCTGCATGTCCTTGCCATAGGTCAGCGGCATGCCCTTCATCACCGTCAGCAGGCCGACGAGGTGCCCGGTGACGCGGCCGGTCTTGCCGCGCACCAGTTCGGCAGCGTCCGGGTTCTTCTTCTGCGGCATGATCGACGAACCCGTCGAGAAACTATCCGACAGCCTGACGAAGCCGAATTGCGGCGTCGACCAGATGATGATCTCTTCGGCCAGCCGCGACAGATGCGTCGCGCAGATCGCCGCCAAGCCCAGGAACTCGAGCGCGAAATCGCGGTCCGAAACACTGTCGAGCGAATTGCGCATCGGCTCGCGGAAGCCAAGCGCCTTCGCCGTCTGGTGCCGGTCGATGGAAAAGCTGGTGCCGGCAAGGGCGGCGGCGCCGAGCGGGCTTTCATCCATCCGCTCGATGGCGTCGCGGACACGCGACAGGTCGCGTGCAAACATCTCGACATAAGCCATGCAGTGGTGGCCGAAGGTCACCGGCTGCGCCGCCTGCATGTGGGTGAAGCCCGGCATCACCGTTGCCGCATGCTCCTCGGCCCGATCCAGGAACGCCGTGATCAGGCCCTTCAGCGCCTCGGCGACACGAAAGCATTCGTCCTTGACCCACAGCCTGAGGTCGACCGCCACCTGGTCGTTGCGCGAGCGGGCGGTATGCAGGCGGCCGGCGGCGGGGCCGATCAAATCGGCCAGACGGGCCTCGACATTCATGTGGATGTCTTCCAGCCTGGTCGAGAACTCGAATGTGCCGGCCTCGATCTCTGCGAGGATCGTGTTCAGCCCGTGAGCGATTTTTTCTTGATCGGCCGCCGAAATAATGCCCGTTTGCGCCAGCATCTGGCTATGGGCGATCGAGCCGCGAATATCCTGCGCATAGAGTTTGCGGTCGAACGAGATCGACGCGTTGATCGCTTCCATGATTGCGGCCGGACCCGAGGCAAAACGTCCGCCCCACATCTGGTTGCTGGCCTTCTTGTCGTTCATCGCTATAACCCGTGCTCCGGAGCAGTTTTTCAAAAATGGCAGACGGCAATAGATTTTTCCCGGCTTTGCGTCTCATCCTCGCCGCTTTGGTTGCGGGCGTGCTGGCCGGCGCGGTCGCGGTATATGTCAGGGAAAGCAGTTCTGGCAACAAGGCGCCCGCGCAAGTGGCCGCCGGCGGCGGCAAGGACGACGTCGCCTGCGCCGCCAAGACCGACCGTGCCAAGAAGATCGCCGCCGCTGCCACCGGCCAGGTTGCCGCGCTTTTGCCGGCGGATCCGCCGCAATCGCTGAAAAGCCTTGCCTTCAACGGCCCCGACGGCAAGCCGACGACGATCGCCGATCATGCCGGCAAGACGGTGCTGCTCAATCTGTGGGCGACATGGTGCGCACCTTGCCGCGCCGAAATGCCGGCGCTCGATGCGCTGCAGAAGGAGATGGGCAGCGATGCGTTTCAGGTTGTTGCCGTCAACGTCGATGCCGGCGACGATGCCAAACCGAAGAAGTTCCTGGAGGACACCGGCGTCAAGTCGCTCGGCTACTATCGCGATGCCACGATGGCGCTGTTCAACGACGTCAAGACGCGCGGCCTGGCGCTCGGTCTGCCGGTCACCATGCTGATCGATGGGCAAGGCTGCCTGATCGCCCATATGAATGGCCCGGCCGAATGGTCGGGGCCGGATGCCAAGCGTCTGGTCGAGGCGGCGCTTCAGCCGGGATAGGCTCAGACCGTGCGCAGGCGCGGCTTGAGCACGGCAATGCTTGCGCCGCGTCGGCTGGCGGTGCGGATTGCCGGAGCGGCCACGCCCGTCAGTTCCCCGAATGTCTCGATCGGAGCCGGTTTGCCGAGGTAGTAGCCTTGCCCGATCTCGCAAGCCTCGGCGTCCAGGAACTGCAATTCACCCGGCGTCTCGATGCCTTCTGCCAGAACCGGTAGGCCGAGACCGCGTCCAAGCCCCAGCACGGCGCGAACGATCGCCGCGAACTGGGCGTTCTTGTCGACCGATTTGATGAACGACCCGTCGATCTTGATCTTGTCGAAGGGAAAGGCGCTGAGGTTGGACAGCGAAGAATAGCCGGTGCCAAAATCGTCCATCGCCACATGCACGCCAAGCGCCTTGACCTGCCTCAAGGTTGCCAGCGCGCGCGGCATGTCCTTCACCAGGGCCGTTTCGGTGATCTCCAGTTCGAGCCTGCCGGGGGCCAGGCCGGATCTCGTCAATGCGTCGTGCACCTTGCGGCTGAAGTTCGGATTGTGAAGTTGCACGGCGGAGACGTTGACGGCGACCATCAGCGGGTTTGTCCAGCGAACAGCATCGTTACAAGCCGTCGTCAGCACCCAGTCGCCTATCTGCGCGATAGCGCCACTGTCCTCGGCCACGGGGATGAAAACGGCCGGAGAAATGTCACCCCGCTCAGGGTGCTGCCAACGGACCAGGGCTTCGAAGCCGATCATCCTGCCGCCGCGGATCTCCTTCTGCGGCTGATAGACGAGGTGGAACTCCTTGCGGGCGATCGCCTGGCGCAATTCATGCTCCATCACGCGCTTGTCGCGGGCCGCGGTGCCCATGGCTATCTCGAAAAACCGATAAGTGTCCCTGCCTTCGGTTTTGGCGCGATGGAGTGCCGTGTCGGCATGGCTGATCAGGCCGGCCTGGTCTTCGGCATCCAGCGGAAAGAAGGCGATGCCGATGCTGGCCGAGACGAGGCCGGAGCCGACCGAAACCCTGTTTTCCTCCCGGATCGCCGCCAGCAAGTCCTCGGCTATCCGGCCTGCGGCCAGGGGGTCGGGGAGGTTCGGAGCTATGATGGCAAATTCATCGCCGCCGAGACGCGCGAGCATCTGTCCGTGGCGCGGGATGCCGGAAATGCAGTGCGCCAGCTTCTGCAGCATAGCATCGCCGGCCCCGTGGCCATAGAGGTCGTTGACTTGCTTGAACCGGTCAAGGTCAAGCAGCAGGAGCGCCAGATGTCCATCCTTGCCGCCACGATCCATCGAGGCGAATTCTGCTTCCAGCCGGGAAGAAAAGCTCCGCCGATTGGCAAGCCCGGTAAGCGGATCGAAATGCGCGAGGCGGAGGATCTCTTGTTCTGCCTTCTTGCGCTCACGGATGTCGCGAACGGCAAGCACCGTATGAGGCCTGCCGCAGTAGGTGATTTTCCTGGCGATCAGCTCGACAGGAATTCTCGCCCCGTCGCTGCCCCTTAACTTCGCTTCCTGCGCCTGTTCGCCGAAGCCGGACATATCGGCTGCGCTCTGTCCGTCGAAAAGCTCGCCGAATTGCATCGTGTTCAGGGTGGCTGTCGCTGTTCCGGTCAGCTTCGCCATACTGTCATTGGCGCTGACAATGCGGGTGCCATCGCAAACGATCAGACCTTCCACCGCCGCATTGGCGAGATCGTGCATGCGATCGGCCTCGAGCTTCTGGCGGCGAAAGCGCAGGTCGATCCACAGCGCGGCACCCGATAGCACAAGGATTATCAGGCTGGCGACCGCTGCGGCAAAGGCCTGGGAAATGGGCTCGATGGAATGTTCGGATATTTCAATCGAGGAATCCGGAATGATCGACACCGCAGCCATCGCGATGAAATGCAAGCTGCAAATCGCCAGCGTTAAAAGCGCGGCGCCGCCGAAAGTCGCGAGCGCTGACGGACGGCGCAAGACGACAAGGAGCGCCAGTGCCGCGAGGGTCACGCCGGCCAGAAGCGATATCGCGACAAGGAGCAGGTTCCATACGACCCGGCCTTCGACCTCGAAAGCTGCCATGCCGATGTAGTGCATCGTCGCGATGGCGCCGCCCAGAATGGCGCCACCGGCGAGGAAATGGTCGATGCCGCGGCGCAAGGTGGCGACCCACATCCCAAGCGCGGTCATGATAACGGCGGCGGCAAGCGAAAAGGCGGATAATCCCGGATTGTATGCGTTCGGTATTCCCGGCGTAAACGCGGTCATGGCGATGAAATGCGTCGCCCATATGCCGAACCCGGTCGAGGCTGCGGCGATCATCAGCCAGACAAGCCGGTTTCGCTCGGTCGATCGGCCGACATGCTTAAGGAGATTAACCGCTGAGAAGCAAGAAATTCCACAGACGAGTGCGGCAAGCGCAACCAGTCTCGGATCGTGCTGACTTACAATACAATTATAGACCGTCAGCATCCTGGTTCACTCGGTCTGCCAAAACTAACAGGGGAGGTGTGACTGATTAGTTCTTGGAGATTTTAACGAATGGTTAACCCGCGGGCCATGAGGCGGGTCTTTTCGGGGGAAAACCGACGCCGCTGCGCCGAAAAGACGGTGATGTGATTTCTTGCGCCCGGTTCGGTAGCGAGTGCACTTTAGGAAGGAATGATGTTCATTGATCCGCAATAAAACCGTTGTCCGATTGTCATCAGCGCCACATATTGGCTTTGCGGAAGTGCCCCTTTCGCCAATGACAAACGGGAGATGAAACATGAAGTTCTTCGGCTTTGCGGCCGGTATCGCCGCCACCGTGACCCTGCTTTCCACCACCTCCGCCTTCGCCGTCACGCAGATCAGCTGGTGGCACGCCATGACCGGCGCCAACGCCGAGGTCGTCGCCAAGATCTCCAAGGATTTCAACGCCAGCCAGAGCGACTATGAGCTCGTTCCGGTGTTCAAGGGCACCTATCCGGAGACGCTGAATGCCGGCATCGCTGCCTTTCGTGCCGGGCAAGCGCCCGATATCCTCCAGGTGTTCGACGTCGGCACCGGCGTGATGATGGCGGCCGAGGGTGCGATAAAGCCGGTGGCCGATGTGATGACCGGCGCCGGGATGACTTTCGACAAGAGCCAGTATCTGCCCGGCATCGTCGGCTATTATTCGAAGCCGGACGGCACCATGCTATCGTTCCCCTACAACTCTTCCTCGCCGATCCTCTACTACAACAAGGACATCTTCCAGAAGGCAGGCCTCGACGTGAACAATCCGCCCAAGACGTGGAACGAGGTGTGGGAAGCTGCCAAGAAGATCAAGACGAGCGGCGCCGCCCCTTGCGGCTATACCTCGACCTGGCTGACCTGGATCCACCTGGAGAATTTCGCGGCGTGGAATGACGTGCCTTGGGCCACCCAGCAGAATGGCCTGGCCGGCGGTGATGTCGAACTCAAGATCAATGCGCCGATTTTCGTCAACCACTTCCAGGCGCTCGCTGACCTGGCCAAGGACGGCACATTCAAATATGGCGGGCGCACCTCCGAAGCCAAGCAGATATTCCTCGCCGGCGAATGCGGCATCTTCACCGAATCGTCGGGCGGCCTCGGCGATATCGTCAAGTCCGGCATGAACTATGGCATCGGCCAGCTTCCTTACGACAGTGACGCCAAGGGTGCCCCGCAGAACACGACGCCGGGCGGTGCCAGCCTGTGGGTGTTCGGCAACAAGTCGGACGAGGAATACAAGGGTGTCGCCGCCTTCTTTGCCTATCTGTCCAAGACCGATGTGCAGGAATATCTGCACCAGAAGTCGGGATACCTGCCTGTGACGCTCGCCGCGTATGAGGCGACGAAGAAATCAGGCTTCTATGACAAGAACCCCGGCCGCGAGACACCCATCCTGCAGATGATCGGCAAGTCGCCGACCGACAATTCGAAGGGCGTGCGCCTGCCGAATCTGCCGCAGGTGCGCGATATCCAGAACGAGGAGCTGGAGAAGATGCTGGCCGGCCAGCAAACCGCCCAGCAGGCACTCGACAATGCGGTTGCGCGCGGCAACGCGGCGATCAAGGAAGCGCTGGAGAACTGACGGGATTATCTCGGTTAGTCGGTTGGAATATCGCCCACGCGAGCCGGCGTGGGCGATACCTGGATAGCGAGGGAAATCAGCCTGTCTCCACGCGTCGTCTTTCCCAACAAGATCCTGCCCTACCTGCTGGTGGCGCCACAACTCGCCATCACCCTGGTTTTCTTCTACTGGCCGGCCGGTCAGGCGCTTTACCAGTCGATGCTCAGGCAAGACCCGTTCGGGCTGAAGAGCAGGTTCGTCTGGTTTGCCAATTTCCGGAAGGTGCTGGCCGATCCGGCCTACCTCAACTCGATCAAGGTCACCGTAGTGTTCTCTCTTGCGACCGCGATCGTTGCCATGGTTGTGGCCCTGCTGCTCGCGGTCATGGCCGAGAAGGCCGTGCGCGGCAAAGGCCTCTACCGCACACTGTTGATATGGCCTTACGCCGTGGCGCCGGCGATTGCCGGCATGCTTTGGCTTTTCCTGTTCAATCCCTCGATCGGCTCGTTGGCCTATTTGCTGAGAAGCCTCGGCATCGTATGGGACCCGCTGCTCAACGGCACCCACGCCATGATCCTGCTGGTGTCGGCTGCTGCCTGGAAGCAGATCAGCTACAACTTCCTGTTCTTCGTCGCCGGCCTGCAGGCGGTGCCGAAAACGCTGATCGAAGCGGCGGCCATGGACGGCGCCGGCGAAACCAAGCGCTTCTGGACCATCGTCTTCCCGCTGCTTGCGCCGACAACCTTTTTCCTGCTGGTCGTCAACACCGTCTATGCCCTGTTCGACACGTTCGGCATCGTTCATGCCGTCACCGGCGGCGGGCCGGGCAAGACGACCGAGACGCTGGTCTACAAAGTCTACAATGACGGCTTCGTCAATCTGATCCTGGGCGATTCGGCGGCGCAGTCGGTCATCCTGATGGCCATCGTCATTGCGCTCACAGCGATCCAGTTCCGCTATGTGGAACGCAAAGTCCATTACGGCTGAGGGCAGCGATGATCGGCCAGTCCCCGCTCCGCACCTTCATCGCCCATGCCGTGCTCATCCTCGGCATATTGATCGTGGCTTTTCCGATCTACTACACCTTCGTTGCCTCGACGCACACGCTGCAAACGATCCTCAGGCCGCCCCTGCCGCTCTTGCCCGGCGGCCAGCTATGGAACAATTACAGCGAGGCGCTGTTCGGCGGCATCGGTCGTATCGGCGGGGTCAGCGTCGGCAGGCTGCTCCTCAACACCACGATCATGGCACTCGGCGTTGCGGTGGGAAAGATCTTCATCTCGATCCTGTCGGCCTACGCGATCGTGTTCTTTCGCTTTCCGCTGCGCATGACCTTCTTCTGGCTGATCTTCATCACCTTGATGCTTCCAGTCGAGGTGCGCATCCTGCCGACCTACAAGGTGATGGTCGATCTCGGCATGATCGACACCTATGCCGGCCTGATCGTCCCGCTGATCGCCTCGGCCACCGCAACGCTGCTGTTTCGCCAGTTCTTCATGACCATACCGGGCGAATTGGTCGAGGCGGCGCGTGTCGACGGTGCCGGGCCATGGCGCTTCTTTTTCGATATTCTGGTGCCGCTGTCGCGGACAAACATCGCCGCGCTGTTCGTGATCCTCTTCATCTATGGCTGGACGCAGTATCTTTGGCCGCTGCTCGTCACCAACAGCAACGACATGAACACCATCGTCATCGCGCTGAGAAAGATGGTTTCCTTCGCCGATGCCGACACCCAATGGCACCTGGTGATGGTCACGGCAATGCTGGCCATCGTGCCGCCGATCCTGGTGGTCGTGCTAATGCAACGCTGGTTCGTGCGCGGTCTGGTCGAATCCGAAAAGTGAGAAGCCGATGGCGACCGTGGATCTGAAGGATGTCAGGAAAATCTATCCCAGCGGCGTCGAGGCCGTGAAGGGTGTTTCCATCGCCATTCCCGACAAGGAGCTTTGCGTGCTGGTCGGCCCCTCCGGCTGCGGCAAGTCTACGCTGCTGAGGATGATCGCCGGGCTGGAGACGATTTCTGCCGGTACAGTCGCCATCGACGGCAAGGTGGTCAACGCCATTGGCCCGACCGAGCGCGACATCGCCATGGTGTTCCAGAACTACGCGCTTTATCCACATATGAAGGTCTACGACAACATGGCCTATGGCCTGCGCAACCGCGGCACGCCGAATGACGAGATCGACAGCAGGGTACGCTCGACTGCCAAGGTGCTGGAGCTTTCGGCGCTGCTCGACCGGCGCCCGCGCGAGCTTTCCGGCGGTCAGCGCCAGCGCGTCGCCATGGGTCGCGCCATCGTGCGCAACCCGAAGGTCTTCCTGTTCGACGAACCGCTGTCCAACCTCGATGCGAAATTGCGCGGGCAGATGCGCATCGAGATCAAGAATCTGCAGCGCTCGCTTGGCGTCACCTCGGTTTATGTCACGCACGACCAGCTTGAGGCGATGACGCTGGCCGACATCCTCGTCGTCATGAACGCCGGCCTGGTCGAGCAGACCGGCGCGCCGCTTGATGTGTACGAAAAACCGGCCTCGACCTTCGTCGCCTCGTTCATAGGCGCACCGCCGATGAATCTGCTGGCGCTCACAGGGGCCTCCCCAAGCTCGGTATTGGCGGACGGTACTGTGATTGGCTTGGCGCCTCGACAGGGCAAGGCAGTGACACTAGGCTTTCGTCCGGAGGACGCCGACATCACCTTCGCGGCAGAGGCGCCGGCCGGCGCGCTCGCGCTGCCGGCAACAGTGGAAGCGGTCGAACCGGTCGGTGCCGAAAGCTTTCTCCATTGCGTGGCAGCCGGCAGCCGCATCGTGGTGCGCGTCTCAGGCCGCGCCAGCGCCAAGCCAGGCGACCAGTTGCGCGTCGTGGCCAGGTCCGAAAAGCTGCATTGGTTCGATCAGGCGGGCAAACGGGTCGATTGAAGTCGGCCTTGCGCAAAACCGTTCAGGCAAACACATGCGCCTTGCCCGACACGGTCAGCCGGACGATCTCGCCGATCGCCGGCGCGTCCATGCCCGGCTTGCGCAGGATCAACGGCGTATTGCCGATGGCGGCGGCGTCGGGCGGATCGGGGCTGTTCAACAGACGCACCGCGATGGTGCACATCGAGCCGGCGAACTCCGATTCCGTCACCTCGCCGAACAGCATGTCCGGCGTGCCGGACATGCCTTCACGCGATGTGCGTTTCAGCAACACCTGCTCCGGCCGCAGCATGATGCGGGCGACGTCGCGCCGCTCCGAGCTGTCGACAGCGATGCGGCCGAGCGGCGAGATGGCGAAGCCATCGGCGATCCTTGCCGGCAGGACGATGGCGTCGCCAAGGAACTCGGCGACCATCCTGTCCTTCGGCTTGAAATAGAGCTCGCGCGGCGTGCCGACCTGCGAGAATTTGCCGTCGCGCATCACCGCGACCTGGCTGGCGAAAGACAGCGCCTCGGCCTGGTCGTGGGTGACCAGGATGGTGGTGATGCCGGCGGTTTCAAGGAGCTCGGCCACGGCCTTGCGCATCGAGGCGCGCAGGCCGGTGTCGAGCGCCGAGAACGGCTCGTCGAGCAGCATCAGCCGCGGCTTCATGGCCATGGCGCGGGCGAGCGCGACGCGCTGCTGCTGGCCACCGGAGAGTTCGTGCGGACGGCGCTTCAGGATACCTTTGTCCAGCCCGACGACATAGGCGAGCTCGGCGATGCGCTCACTGCGCTTTTCCTCGTGACGCCCCATGCCGAAGCCGATATTGGCGGCGATGCTCAGATGCGGGAATAGAGCGCCGTCCTGCGCCACCAGCCCGATGCCGCGGCGATGCGCCGGCACGGCCGTGTCGCCATCGGCCAGCACCTCGCCATCAAGCACGATGCGGCCCTGGTCCGGCGCCTCGAAGCCGGCGATCAGCCGCAGCAAGGTGGTCTTGCCGCAACCGGACGGCCCGACGACAGCCGTACGGCTGCCGCTGGCCACGCTGAGGTCGACGCCGGCAAGTGCTGCGACCGGCCCGTAGTGCTTGTGGATGCCGCTCAGCTCGAGAAAGCTCATCGCCCGGCCATCCGCTTCGACTGGACGTAGAGCAACCAGGTCAAAGGCAGCGACATCGCCACCATGATCAGGGCATAAGGCGCCGCCGACGCATAGTCGATCTCGCCGCTATAGGACCAGAACGCCATGGCCAGCGTGCGGGTGCCGTTGGGCGCCAGCATCTGGGTTGCGGTCAATTCGTTCATGATACCCAGCGCGACCAACGCCATGCCGGCTGCGGCGCCCGGCGCCGACAGGCGGATGGTCGTCGACCACAGCGCCTTGAGCGGCGACCGGCCGAGGCTGGAGGCGGCGCGTTCGAGCTCGACCGGCGCCTGTGCGATCGACGCCCTGAGGCTAATCAGGGCGCGCGGCAGGAACATCAGCGCATAGGCGACCAGGATGGTGAACAGGGTCTGGTAGAGCGGCATGGCGATACGCACGGCGATGGTGACCAGCGCCAGGGCGATGACAACGCCGGGCAACGCGCCGACGATATAGTTGCAGCCCTCCAGGACGCGTTGCAGCCGCCCCGGCGCGCGGATCGAAATCCACGCCATCGGCATTGCCGCGACGGTGGCGAGCAGCGCGCCGGCAATTGCTAGGAACAGCGTTTGGCCAAGCGCCAGGCCGATCTCGTCGAGCCGCCAGACATCGGCGCCGCCGGCCATGAGCCAGCGGCCGATAGTGGCGAACGGCACGCCGAGCGCCAGCAGCGTGGTAATGGCAGGCAGCAGCAGGCAAGGAATGGTGGCGCGCCCAAGGCCCGTGCGCTGCTGCTGGCGCGCAGCACCCGAACCGACGCGGGCATAGCGCTCCTCGCCGCGCACCAGCACCTCCAGCCCGAGCAGCACAAGGCAGCAGGTCACCAGCACGCCGGCCAGCATGTTGGCGGCGGGACCGTTGAAGGTCGACTGGAACTGGTCGACGATCGCGGTGGTGAAGGTGTCGAAGCGGATGAAGACATAGAGCCCGTATTCGGCCAGGAGATGCAGGCCGACCAGCAGGGAGCCGCCGCAAATGGCGAGCCGGAGCTGCGGCAGCACGACACGCCTGAACACACGCCACGGGCCGAGACCAAGGGCTGCCGCTGCATCCTCGAGAGCGGGATCGAGCCGGCGCAATGCCGCCGCCACCGGCAGATAAAGGAAGGGGAAATAGGCGATGACCGACACAAGCACGCCGGCCCACAGGCCGTGCAGTCTGGGCACCATGGTGACCCAGGCGTAACTGTGGACGAAGGCCGGAATGGCGAGCGGCGCCACCGACAGCCAGGCCCATAGGCGGGCACCCGGCAGATCGCTGCGCTCGGTCAGCCAGGCCAGCATGACCGACAGCACGATCGAGATCGGCACCGCCAACACCACCAGCAGGCTGGTGTTGACCAGAAGTTCGCCGACGCGCGGCCTGAACACCAGCGCCGCCACCGTTTCCCAGCCGGTCTGCACCGCCACCCAGACGATGAAGGCAAGCGGCAGCAGCGCGAAAAGCGAGACAAAGACGGCAGCCAACGCAATCCATGAGACCGACCAACGACGTGCCCGCACGGCCGTGGCGTCGGCCGGCAAGCCTGGGCGTGCGAGATCGATCGCGGATTGCATCAGATCAGACGTTGCGCCAGCTCCGCCCGGAGGCGGAAACGATCGGCGGCGGATAATCTCGCGGGTAGCTTGTGGTCATAGGCAAATGCCATCTTGAAAACAGAGCGCTCCTGTGGAAAGCGAATTCCCACAGGAGCGCAGTCGGTTGCCCTTTTAGGACGAACGCCGGCTAAAGCAAGCCGGCCGCCGTCATCAGGTCGGTCACCTTTTTCGAGTTCAGCGTCGTCGGGTCGACTTTCGGCGCCTGCAGATCGGCCAGCGGCACCAGCTTCGGATTGGACTCGGCGCCCTTGCCGACTGCGTATTCGAACGAATCGCCTGTTTTCAGCACGTCCTGGCCGCCATTGCCGGTGACCCATTTCAGGAAAGCCTGCGCTTCCTTCGGGTGCTTGCTCGAGGCCAGCACGCCGCCGCCGGAAATCGAGACGAAAGCACCGGGATCCTGATGCTTGAAATAGTGCAACTCGACGTTCTTGCTGTTCTCGCCGGTCTTGGCCTGATCGCCGTAGTAGTAATAGTGATAGATCACGCCGCCTTCGACCTCGCCGGCATTGACCGCCTTCATCACCGTGCTGTTGCCCTTATAGGCGGTAAAATTCTCCTTCATCGCCTTCAGCCATTCGGCCGTCGCCGCCTCACCCTTGAGCTGCAGAAGCGCGCTGACGATCGCCTGGAAATCGGCGCCGGAGGGCGAAGCGGCCCAGCGGCCCTTCCAGCTCGGATCGGCGAGATCGAGCAGCGATTTGGGCAGCTGGTCGGCGCTCAGCTTGGTCTTGTTGTAGGCAAAGACGGTGCTGCGCGCGGCGACGCCGACCCATTTGCCGCTCGCCGGCTGGTACTCCTGCGGAACCTGGGCCAGCGTCTCGGTGCCGACCGGTGCGAACAGGCCGGCCGCCTCGACTAATGCCATGGCCGGCGAATTCTCCGTCAGGAATACATCGGCGGGCGAAGCGGTGCCTTCCGCAACGATCTGATTGGAGAAATCGCTGTCGCCGCCATTGCGGACGGTAACCTTGATGCCGGTTTCCTTGGTGAATCCCTCCGCCCAGGCCTTGGTCAGGTTTTCGTGCTGGGCGTTGTAGACGACGATGCCCTCGTCCTCTGCTATTGCCGGGCCGGCGATCAGGCTGATTGCAAGTGCTGTCGCACCGGCAAGGGCGGAAAGAGCATATTTCATGGCGTCGTCCTCGATTTCGATGGTCTTTGGCTTGGCACGCTGCACCTACCAATACCTGACTGGTGCAGTCAACATTGCTGGCCCACTCAATCGCTCAAAAGGAGCAAACTTTCGTGATGCTCAGCTAATTTGCCTTGGACATTATTTCGCCGGCCCCGTAACAAATCAGCGCCGAGACGCGAATATCGGGGAGTGAACTCTTGTGAGCGGCAAGGACGAAGCCGAGCTTTCACGCCTGCTGCGGGCCGCGATCGCCGGAGACGAAAGGGCCTATGCCGACTTTCTGCACCGGATCGCCGCGCTCGTTCGTGGCTTTGCCCGGCGCAAGATCGTGCAGGGCGGGGTGGATCCCGAGGATGTCGTGCAGGAAACCTTGCTGGCCATTCATGTGAAACGACACACCTGGCGCCATGATGCGCCGGTGCTGCCTTGGGTCTATGCAATAGCCCGCTTCAAGCTGATCGATGCGTTCCGGCGGCGCGGTCGGCGGATCGAGATCGAGATCGACGAAATCGCCGAGACCTTTGCCGAGCCGGAATCGGAGACGGTGAGCGAGCGCGACATCAACCGGGCGCTCGACAGCCTGTCGCCGGCACAGCGTTCCGTCGTCTCGGCCGTATCGGTCGAAGGCCGGTCAATCGGTGAGACCGCGGCCAAATTCGGCATCAGCGAGACGGCTGTGCGGGTGTCACTGCACCGCGGGCTTGCCGCCATTGCCAAACGGTTCAGGGCGGGGCGGGAATAACATGAGGACCGAAGATCTCATCAAGGCGCTCGACGCCGATGCCCGCAGCAAGGCGCTGCCGCTAGGCACCACCTGGTGGCTTGCCACCGGCGCGGCCATCGTGATCGCGGCCGCGGTTTTCTGGCTGACGATCGGCCCGCGCCCCGACATCGCGATCGCCATGCACACGATGCGGTTCCTGTCCAAATTCGTCTTCACGATTGCTCTTGCCGCCAGCGCCTTTGTCCTGGTGCGTGGGCTGTCGACGCCCGGTGCATCGACCGGCCGGGCGGTGAGCTGGATGGTCGCCGCGCCGCTGCTGGTGATTGTGGCTGTGATTCTCGAACTCTTCGCCGTGCCTGCGTCCGACTGGGGCACGCGCCTGGTCGGCACGAACATGGTCATCTGCCTGACCTTCATTCCGTTGATCGGGATCGGCCCGCTTGCCGTCTTTCTCGCGGTGCTGCGCCATGGCGCGCCGACAAGGCCGGTGCTTGCCGGTGCGGCCGCGGGCCTGCTTGCCGGCGGGCTGGCGGCGACCTTCTATGCGGCGCATTGCTTCGACGATTCGCCGCTTTTCGTCGGCACCTGGTATACGATCGCGGTCGCCATCCTTGCCGTGCTCGGGGCGCTCGGCGGACGACTTTTTGTGCGCTGGTAGCGAGGCGATCAGCGTGTCGGAACGGGATGCTCGCCGCGATAGTCGTAGAAGCCGCGGCCGGTCTTGCGGCCGAGCCAGCCAGCCTCGACATATTTGACCAGCAGCGGGCAGGGGCGGTATTTCGAATCCGACAGCCCGTCATGCAGCACCTGCATGATCGACAGGCAGGTATCGAGCCCGATGAAATCGGCAAGCTGCAGCGGCCCCATCGGATGGTTGGCGCCGAGCTTCATGGCGGTATCGATGGCGTCGACCGAGCCGACACCTTCATAGAGCGTGTAGATCGCCTCGTTGATCATCGGCAGCAGGATGCGGTTGACGATGAAGGCCGGGAAATCCTCCGAGACGGTGATCGTCTTGTCGAGCTGCTTCACATAGGTTTTTGCCGCCTCGAAGGTCTGGTCCTCGGTGGCGATGCCGCGCACCAGCTCGACCAGCTTCATCACCGGAACCGGATTCATGAAATGTATGCCGATGAAGCGTTCCGGCCGGTCGGTCTGCGAAGCCAGCCGTGTGATCGAGATCGATGACGTGTTCGTCGCCAGGATGGCCTCGGGGTTGAGCTGCGGGCAGAGCTGGGCATAGATCTTGCGCTTGACCGTCTCGTCCTCGGTCGCTGCTTCGATCACCAGATCGGCGCCCGCAAGGTCGGCCATGGCCGGTGCCGCCGAAATGCGCGCCATCGCCTCATTGCGCAGCTTTTCCTCGAGTTTGCCGGAGCCGACCTGACGGGCCATGTTGCCGCTGACCGTGGCGATGCCCTTTTCGATGCGGTCGGGCGAAATATCGTAAACCAGCACCTTATAGCCCGCCAGCGCCGACACATGGGCGATGCCGCCACCCATCTGGCCCGCGCCGATGATGCCGATCGTCTCGATCTTGCTCATTACCCGATCCCGTCGAGGCCTTTGCGGCCCGTTTTTTGTGCAGTGCAAACTAAAAGGGCGGGGCGACTTCGTCTACCCCACCCCTCAGAATTTAATACGCTTTGGCAGAAGGCGTCAAAGCGCCTTTTGCAGTTCCGGCAGAATGACGAAGAGATCGCCGACGAGACCGTAGTCGGCGACCTGGAAGATCGGCGCTTCCTCGTCCTTGTTGATGGCAACGATCACCTTCGAATCCTTCATGCCGGCAAGGTGCTGGATGGCACCGGAGATGCCGACGGCAATATAAAGGTCGGGCGCTACCACCTTGCCGGTCTGGCCGACCTGCCAGTCGTTCGGCGCATAGCCGGCATCGACGGCGGCGCGAGATGCGCCAACCGCCGCACCGAGCTTGTCGGCGACCGGCAGGATGACCTCCTGGAACTTCTCGGAGGAGCCCAGCGCACGGCCGCCCGAGATGATGATCTTGGCCGAGGTCAGCTCTGGACGGTCGGTCTCGGAGAGCTTGTTCTCGACAAAGCTCGACAGGCCGGGATTGGCCGCCGCCTGGACCGTCTCGACCGGCGCGGAACCGCCCTCGGGTGCTGCCTGGAAGGAAGCGGTACGCACCGTGATGACCTTCTTGGCGTCACTGGACTGCACCGTCTGGATGGCGTTGCCGGCATAGATCGGCCGCTTGAAGGTGTCGGGCGACACGACTTCGATGATTTCAGATATCTGGGCGACATCGAGCAGCGCCGCCACGCGGGGCGCGACGTTCTTGCCCGACGAGGTCGCCGGCGCGATGATCGTCTCGTATGGCTCAGCAAGCGAAACGACGAGTGCCGCCAGCGGTTCGGCGAGACGCTCGGTCAGTTCGTCGGCGTCGGCGAGCAGCACCTTGGTGACGCCCTTGAGCTTGGCGGCGGCGTCCGCTGCCGGCTTGGCACCTTTGCCGGCAACCAGCACATGCACGTCCGAACCGATCTGCAGCGCCGCCGAAAGCGCCTTGGCGGTCTGGTCGGAAAGCGCAGCGTTGTCGTGTTCGGCAATCAGAAGAATAGCCATGATGTTTTCCTGACTTTCGTCTTCGAGGCTCCTGAAATCCGGTCAGGCCGAGTCGAAAACGGTTGGTTTCGAGAACCGGAGCGGAGCGTACTTCAGTACGTGAGCACCGGAAGCGGAGAAACCGGCCGTTTGCAGGCCGGCCTCATCGGATTTCCTTAGAGCACGCCGGCTTCGTTCTTCAGCTTGTCTACCAGTTCGGCGACGCTCTTGACCTTGACGCCCGCCTTGCGGCCGCCCGGCTCCTCGGTCTTGATCACTTTAAGCCGCGGCTTGACATCGGCGCCGTAATCGGCAGGGCTCTTCTCGTCGAGCGGCTTCTTCTTGGCCTTCATGATGTTGGGCAGAGACGCGTAGCGTGGCTGGTTCAGCCGCAAATCGGCCGTGACGATCGCCGGCATCTTCAGTTCCAGCGTCTGCAGGCCGCCATCGACCTCGCGCGTCACCGTGGCCTTGTCACCGTCGAGCACGATCTTGGAGGCGAAGGTGCCCTGCGCCCAGCCGAGAAGTGCGGCCAGCATCTGGCCGGTCTGGTTGGAATCGTCGTCGATCGCCTGCTTGCCGAGAATGACAAGGCCGGGCTGTTCTGCCTCGACGACGCCCTTCAGCACCTTGGCGACGCCCAGCGGCTCAGTCTGCTCGTCGGTCTTGACCAGGATGGCGCGGTCGGCGCCCATGGCGAGCGCCGTGCGCAAGGTCTCCTGTGCCTGCTGCGGCCCGATCGACACGACGATGATCTCTTCGGCCTTGCCAGCTTCCTTCAGCCGGATCGCCTCTTCGACCGCAATCTCGTCGAACGGGTTCATCGCCATCTTGACGTTGGCGAGTTCCACCGCCGAACCGTCCGCCTTCACCCGGACCTTGACGTTCGCATCCACAACCCGCTTCACGGGCACAAGGATCTTCATTTGCCTGTCACCTCTTTCACGATAGTCTCTTCACGCTCGTCGGGCGCGCTATAGCAGCGTGCACCTCTTCAGAGTTGTCGAAAGCCGACATTCCGGACGGAATTCTGGTCTTCGCCACGCCAGTAGGGTGGCGCTTCCGTAGTTGCGGCGACCCCGCGCGTCAATATCCGGGGCGCATTCGGATGCTCGGCGAAGCACTCAAATCGGTTCAGTCCGGACCGGAAACGGTCCCCCGGCCCCAGCGCGGCGCCGGCTGCGCAGGTTGTGGGTCACTTGGCGCCGGCTCCACGGCTACGGGCACCGGACCGGCGACCACGGCCGGCTCCTCGTCTGCGCCGGCGAGTAGCGGTACGCCGCGGCTGCGCAAGACAAGCACCAGCACGGCTCCAGCGATGATGCCGCCAATATGGCAGGCCCAGGAAACCTGATCCTCGCCCCCCTGGGCGAACATGAAGATCTGGAACAGGATCCACAGGATCAGCGGGATGAAGGCCGGGATGCGCAACGGGATGCGCGCGAAGACCAGCACCCATACCTTCACCCGCGGATAAAGGATCAGATAGGCGGCGACCACACCGGCGATGGCGCCCGACGCGCCAATCAGCGGCACCGGCGAATCCCAGGCAACCAGACCCTGGAAGAAAGCGCCGGCGATGGCGCAAAGCAGGTAGAAGACGAGGTAGCGGACATGGCCGAGTGCATCCTCGACATTGTCGCCGAACACCCACAGGAACAGCATGTTGCCGCCGAGGTGGAAGATATCCGCGTGCAGGAAGGAATAGGTCAGATAGCTCAGGCTCTCCGGAATGACGACAAATTGCGGAGCGAGCTCGACGCTGTCATGCACAACCGACGGGATGAAACCGAGGCCCAGCACCGCGGCGTTGGCGAAATCCTCGCCGCCCAGTGTGGTGACAAAGTAGATCAGCACGTTGAGCGCGATCAGGCTGATCGTCACATATTGCAGCTTGATGTGCCGCAGCCGGTTGGTGTCGTAAAGCGGGATAAACATCAGGCCTCTCCCGCTTCCGGCAGATTCAGCGGTTCTTGCCGGGAACCCATAGCACGTCGGCATTTCCGTTGTCATTGACCGCGCGTGCGGCGACGAACAGAAAGTCCGAGACACGGTTGATGTATCTTATCGCCTCGCGGTTGACGTGCTCGTCCGGGTCTTGCGACAGCGCCACCATGATGCGCTCGGCGCGGCGGGCCACCGTGCGGGCGAGGTGAAGGGCAGCCGCTGCCGGCGTACCGCCGTTGAGCACGAAGGATTTGAGCGGCTCAAGGTCCTTGTTGAGGAGATCGATATCCTGTTCGATGCGGTCGGTCTGCGAGGCGATGATGCGCAACGGCTCGTAGTCGAGCGGCTTGCCATTATCGGGGACTGCCAGATCGGCGCCGAGGTCGAAAAGGTCGTTCTGGATGCGGTTGAGCATCGCATCGATCGCCGGATTTACTGCCGCGGTATGAATCCGGGCCATGCCGATGCAGGCATTGGCCTCGTCGACCGTGCCGTAGGCGTCGATGCGAAGGTCGGATTTCAGCCGCCGCTCGCCAGAGCCGAGGCCTGTGGTGCCATCGTCGCCAGTGCGGGTGTAGATCTTGTTGAGCTTGACCACGGGTTACCTCCCGGCTGGTGGCTGCTGCGTCACTTACGGGTGAAATACACCGCCAGCATGATCAGCACCAAGGCCACGAACTGCAAGAGCACGCGCGTCTGCATCAGTTTGTTGGAGGTCATGCTGGAGCCGCCGCGCATCATGTTGATGAGGCCGCGGATCAGTACGATCACCACGGCGACCATAACGAGAACGGCGAGGATGTTGAAGACGGTTGCCATGGTGTGTTCCAGTTGGATTGCGTTCAGGCGCGTTTGGCGAGCAGACGGTAGAGTGCCGATGACGGCAGGATGCGTTTAAGGATCGCGCCGATCCTGGCCGGCACAGTTACCACATAATGCGGGCGCGGGCGCCTCGACAGAAGCGCATGATGCAAGGCGGAATAAACCACCTCCGGCCCGGGCTTCAGCCGCGATGTGCTGCCGCCGGCCCGCAGCCGTTTGAGTTGCGCCGCATAGGCGAGGCGATGAACGGACTTCTCGTGATCGATATTTGCCAGGAACCACGCAAGGCTGTTGCTGGCGATCTTCGATTTCACCGGCCCCGGCTCGATCAGCGAAACATGGATTCCGCTGCCGAGGAGTTCTTGGTAGAGGGACAGCATCAGCCCTTCGATAGCGTGCTTCGATGCCGAGTAGGCGCCGCGGAAAGGCACCGGCGCCAGGCCGAGGATCGACGAGCAATGAACGAGACGACCATGGCCTTGGCGGCGCATCACCGGTACGACACGGCGAGTGAGGTCATGCCAGCCAAAGACATTGGCCTCGAACTGCTGCCGTAAAGCCTCGACCGGCAGGTCCTCGACGGCGCCGGGCTGTCCGTAGGCGCCATTGTTGAAGAGCGCATCGAGCCGGCCGTCGGTCCGTTCCAGCACCGACGCCACCAGCGCCTCGATCGATCCGGACTCGGTGTAGTCCAGATAAAAGGCCTCGATGCCGTCGGCCTCGAGCGCAGCGATATCTTCGGGCTTTCGGGCCGTTGCGAACACCCGCCAGCCTTCCTTCTTAAGAGCATGGGCGCAATAGGCGCCTATACCGGAAGAGGCACCTGTGACAATGATGGTGCGCAACTCTTCTCCGGGAGGAATGGTGGTTTGACCTAGGGTTGTCATTTACCGCAAACCCTTCCCATATTCGCGGCGTCGGGACAATCGAAGGGAACGCGGTTCTTGTTGCGGAAGATCGTAGCCCTCAAACGCGTCCTCTACGACGCGCTCGGCCATTTCAACACCGACGACGGCTGGGCAATGGCCAGCCATCTGGCGATCACCGCGCTGATGGCGCTTTTTCCTTTCCTGATCTTCGCCACGACGCTGGCGAGTTTTTTCGGCGCGCAGGCTTTCGCCGACACCGCCGTGCACCTTGTGTTCGACACATGGCCCGAGCAGATCGCCAAACCGATCGCGCGCGAGGTGCTCAACGTGCTTACCGTCCGGCGCAGTGACCTGTTGACCTACGGTATTGTGCTTGCCGGATATTTCGCCTCGAACGGCATCGAGGCGCTGCGCACCTCGCTCAACCGGGCCTATCGTGTCTCGGAAACGCGCGGCATCATCTATCGGCGGGTGCAGAGCATCATCTTCGTGCTGATCGCGACGGCCGGGTTTTTGGCCATCAGCGTGCTGCTGGTCTTCGCGCCATTGCTGGCACGGCTGGCCGAGTCGCATTTCGAATGGATAAAACCCTATATGGGCACGATCACGCTGTGGCGTTACGTCATCGCCTCTGTAGTCATCATCGGCGGCCTGTTCGCCGTGCATTTCTGGTTGCCGGCCGGCAAGCGCCGCCTCGTTTCGATCGTGCCTGGCATCATCTTCACGCTGGTCGGCTGGCTCATCGGGTCGACCATCTTCGCCGCCTATCTCGATCATTTCTCGTCCTATGTGACGACCTATGCCGGCCTCGCCTCGATCATGATCGCCGTCGTGTTCCTCTATATCGTCTCAGCGATCTTCATCCTCGGTGGCGAGCTCAACGCCGCGATCAGCCGCTATTTAGAGGCGCGTGCCCGCGTCGGCGGCTGAGCCGTCGCCAGCCCGACGCCGAGCGTCGCGATCGCCATGCCGGCGATCTGGAGCGGGCTCAAGTGCTCACCGAACAATGCCCAGGCGATGACCGCGGTGACAGCCGGCACGAGGTAAAACAGCGAGGCGACCTTCGACATTTCGCCGTCGCGGATCATCACCATCAACAGGAAGATGGCGCCGATCGACAGCGCCAGCACGAGCCAGGTCATGGCGAAGATCAGCTCGCCGTTGACGATGACCGTTCGGGTCTCGAAGGCGAGCGAGGCCAGAGCCATCACCGATGCGCCGCCGACATATTGCCAGAACGTGGCAGCCACCAGATCGCCGCCGGAAGCAAAGCGCTTCTGCCAGATGGTGCCGGCGCTCATGCCGAGTACCGAGACCAGCGAGGCGCCCAGTGTCTCGGCCGTCACGCCGCCGCCGAGCGCACCGAGCTTCGGCCAAAGCACGATCACCACGCCGATCAACCCGAGGCCGAGACCGGCCCAGTGGCGCGGCAGGATGGCCTCGCCGAGAAGCCGGCCGGCGAGCACTGCCGTGATCAGCGGCTGCAGGCCGACGATCAGGGCTGAAAGTCCGGCGGGCATGCCCCGGTGGATTGCCCAGAACACGCCGCCGAGATAGATGCCATGCATCAGGATGCCGGCACCGGTCGCGTGCAGCGCCTCATCGCGGGTGGCGCGGCTCGAACCAAGTGCGGCCATCAAAGCGACAAGCAGGATTGCGGCCAGGACAAAGCGCGCGGCCAGGAACGTAAAGGGCTCCGCCCACGGCATGGCATAGCGCGCGCCGATGAAGCCGGTCGCCCACAGGACGACGAAAGAGGCGGGGATGAACCGCTTGAGGCTGTGCATTTCCGGAGGCCGCGATGAATTCGGGTGAGGGATCGACTGCGGCGACTGCTTAATGCCGTTCGGGCCGGCAAGCAAAACCAAACGGTTGATCCATAGAGTCATTTGAATTGAAGGAGCGCCGTTGATGGCCGCGAGCTCACCGGTCTAGTCTAGAGACCGACCAGCCGCTTGAGATCGGCGGGCGATGCGCCCGCCTTACGCTGGGCGGCAAGGCCGGTATCGCCAAGGCTCTTCGACAGTTTTCGTCCGTCCGGGCCGAGGATCAGGCGATGGTGAAAATAGGCCGGCTGCGGCAGGCCAAGCAGTTGCTGAAGCAGCCGCTGCACGCTGGTCGCGGAATAAAGGTCCTGGCCGCGCACGACATGGCTGACGCCCTGCAGCGCGTCGTCCATGGTGACGGCGAGGTGATAACTGGTCGGGATTTCGCGGCGCGCCACGATCACGTCGCCCCAATCCTGCGGATGGGCTTCGACACGACGCGTCGCGGAGAGCGTCTCGTTCGTGTATTCGGCCCATGACAGGTCCTTGCCGGCGCGCGCTATTGCCGCATCGACGTCCAGCCGCCAGGCAAATGGCGCATTTTCGGCGACGCGCCGCTTGCGTTCGCTCGCCGTCAACGCCTTGTCGGCGGCGGGATAGAGCGGCACGCCGTCCGGGTCGCGCGGCCAGTCGCGGCCACGCTTCTCGCTGTCGGCGATAAAGGCGCGGATCTCACTTCTGCTCATGAAGGCCGGGTAGACAAGTTCTTCCTTGATCAGCCGCTCGAGCATCGCCCGATATTCGGCAAAATGCTCGGACTGGCGGCGCACCGGTTCCTCCCAGCCAAGCCCCAGCCATTTCAGGTCGCGAAAAATGCCTGCCTCGAATTCCGGCGTGCAGCGCGTCGTGTCGATATCCTCGATGCGCAGCAGCAGGCGTCCGCCCGCCGCCTTTGCCAATTTCTGATTGAGCAGCGCCGAATAGGCATGGCCGAGATGCAGTTCGCCGTTCGGGCTCGGCGCGAAGCGGAATGTCAGCAGTGTCATTGTCCGGCGGCAATCGGGTTGTGTGGCGCTTTCGCCAATTGCTACTTTGCGCCGGTGGCGTCGTGCGTCCAGAGGGACACGTGACGAAGCGTGCGGCACTTTTGATTTTGGAACAAGCAGACATGCAACGCATCGCCAGTCTCGACGACATTGCGCAAGGGCTGGATAGGCTATGCTTACTCGACCCACGCCTGGAAAAAGTGCGCGGCATGGCCGGCGAGGTGCCGCTCAGGCTGTCGGAGCCGGGGTTCAGGAGCCTTGCCTCGATCGTCGTTTCACAACAAGTGTCCCGCGCGAGCGCCGATGCCATCTTCGGCCGGCTGACGAGACTGCTCGATCCGCTGACGCCGCAGGCGATACTTGCCGCCGACGAGGCGATCTTTCGCGAGGCCGGGCTGTCGCGGCCCAAGCAGCGCGGCCTGGTTGCCGTCGCCCGGGCGCTGGCCGAGGGACTCGACCTCGATCACCTGTGCCGGCTCGATGCAAGCGAGGCGATCGCGGCCATGACCAAGGTGCCGGGCATCGGCTCGTGGACGGCTGAAGTCTACCTTTTGTTTGCCGCCGGACACCCAGATATCTTTCCGGCGCGCGACGTTGCATTGCAGAGCGCGGTCGGCCATGCACTCGGCATCGACCCGCGTCCGCCGGAGAAAATGCTGATCCGGCTTGCCGAATCATGGAGCCCGTGGCGCGGCGTCGCATCGCGGCTTTTCTGGGCTTATTATCGCGAATTGAAGGGCAGGGATGCCGCGCCTCCGGCCTGAATCCGCAAAAAAGCATTGAAATCATGCGTTTTTGAGACCCGGCATGATCGACAATCCGCTTCACATCCCTGTCATGTCGGGCTTACAGTATCCGCGTCGACCGGTTCTAGGGTGAAGGAGGTCAACGACGTGACGGTTGCCGTATCTCCGGATGGGCTTCCAGCGCTGGTGCTGAATGCGGATTACCGTCCGCTCAGCTATTACCCCCTGTCGCTCTGGTCCTGGCAGGATGCCATCAAGGCGGTGTTCCTCGAGAGGGTGAACATCGTCGCCGAATACGAACACGCCGTCTCTTCACCGACCTTTTCGATGAAGCTGCCGAGCGTCGTCAGCCTGAAGGCTTACGTGAAGCCGTCGAGGCATCCGGCGTTTACCCGTTTCAACGTCTTCCTGCGTGACCGTTTCCAATGCCAATATTGCGGCACGCCGGACGATCTGACGTTCGACCATGTCATTCCTCGCCATCGCGGCGGCGCCACGACCTGGGAGAATGTCGTCGCTGCCTGCTCGCCCTGCAATCTGAGGAAGGGCGGCATGATGCCGGCCCACGCCAAGATGTGGCCGCTGCAGAAGCCCTACCAGCCGACGGTGCATGATTTGCATAATAACGGCCGGCTGTTCCCGCCCAACCATCTACACGAAAGCTGGATGGATTATCTGTACTGGGATGTCGAACTCGAACCATAGAGTTCGGCAGAAATCCGCCATGCCGGTCGCCTGACGCAGCTTTCTGCGCTTCCGGTGCTCACGTACTTTAGTACGCTCCGCTCCGGTTCTCGAAAGCCACGTCATGCACTCCGGCCTGACGAATTTCTGGACGAACTCTGCGTTGTGCCGATCAGTCGCGGGCGAAGGCGCTGCGGAAGGCTACGACTGCCAGGACAAAGCTGGCGATGACGTTCCAGCCGGCCAGCGACAGGCCGAGGATGCGGAGCGCCGCCTTGTCGCAGGAGGGCGGGACGAATTTGTCGAGCGCATCGAGCACGCCCTTGCCGCCGGTGTCCACCGGCCCGGCGGCTGCGGTGCAATCGGTCGGGCCTGGCCACCACGCCCATTCGACGCCGGAGTGATAAACGCCGAGATAGACGCCGTAGAGCATCAGCAGGCCGCCAATAGCCAGCAGGCCACGGCTTACCCAGGCTGGCGCGTGAAGAGCCGACGCAAGCACCGCCAGCAGCATCAAGGGCACGCCGACGTAGTAAGGCGTGCGCTGCTCGAGGCAGAGCTTGCAGGGGATATAGCCGCCGAGATACTGGAAGGCCAGCGCCGAGCCGACCGTGGCGGCCATGGCGACAGCGAGAAACAGGGCGGTGCGCAGCCGCTGGCGTCCGGTATCGGCATTCACGGTCGCTGTCATCGGACTCAGTCCATTCGGTTCGATGTCGTTCAGACGGCGTATTTGACGACGATATAGAGCAAAATCAGGGCAGCGGCGGCGGCGCCTGCAATCTGGCCAAGGCGCTTTTCGATGAAGTGGCGGATCGGCTCGCCATAGCGGCGCAAGAGCCACGCGAGAAACAGGAAGCGAGCACCGCGCGCCACGATTGCCAGCACGATGAACAGCAGCAAAGGAACACCGATGACGCCCGACAGGATCGTCACAACCTTGATCGGCGGCAGATGGGCGAGGCCGGAGGTGACCAGCATCAGGATGATGAAGCCGACACCCGATGAGACGCGCATCGCTTCGAACTCGTCATATTTGCCGTAAAATTCGAGGATCGGCCGCGCGACCGCATCATAGGCATAATGGCCGATGAACCAGCCGGCGATGCCGCCCAGCACAGAGGCGACGGTGGCGACCAGCGCGTAACGATAGGCGCGATCCGGCCGCGACAGCGCCATCGGCAGATAGAGGACGTCGGCCGGCACCAGGAACACCGAGCTCTCGACGAAGGCGATGAAGGCCAGCCACCATTCGGCCGATTTGCTCGCCGCCAGCGACAAGGTCCAGTCGTAAAGTCCGCGAAGCATCGGCACTCCTAATGCACGCCCAAACCAGAAGCGGTCTTGGGATCACGACATGTACAAACAAGACTTGGAAGCGCCCCGCATCAACCTCGTCGGACAAGGTGCGCTTCAATGACATGCGCCGCCTGTCTAGAAAGATTTTCCGCGCTGCACAATGGCAGCTGCTTCACGAAATCGAAAGGCTCGCGTCGAGCGAGACCGGTTCTCAGGATTTGGCCAGTTGACGAACAGGCCTCCAGCCGTATAGTCCGCGCGCATCCAGGCCGCCCGGCCTGAGCCCCTATGGCGGAATTGGTAGACGCGCTCGACTCAAAATCAGGATGCGTCTACCGTCAGCCTGCAGGGTAATAGGATTGGAGGTCAATAGGTTAGGAGTTAAGGGCCGCTTAATTCTCGAACTGCCACCCTCTACCTAGGTGCAGCATGAGAGCGTTGAGAGGTAAATGAGTTAGCGCCTTGCGGGTGTGGTGAAACTGGTAGACGCGCTGGATTCAAAATCCAGTTCCGAAAGGAGTGTCGGTTCGATTCCGACCACCCGCACCAACTATCGGCCAACGAACTTTGAGAACGGCGATCATTTCACTGTCGCACGTAGTTCGAATCGTGTCTGCCGCCCCACCTGTACCAAGATACTCCGCAATGTCCGGTGATGGATGGGACAGATCAATAAATAAAATCAATATGTTATGAGAGATCGTGTGCAAAAACTGCACACGAAAGTTCCGCTACTCTTCTGTTTTCGTTCCTGCGATGGAGTAGCCGACGGGCCTCTTGGGACGCCTGTTGAATAGCTGCGCTGTCCTATCCTGCGAGGACCGTTGCTGGTGTATCCGCGATCTGCCGTCTGTCAGATGGCGGACGCCACACATGTCGGTCGACCAAGATCAAGCTTGATCCCGCTGACCACGCGACGCCGCTGATGTGCTCGACACCAATGCCCGACTGCATCGGCGTATTGCGCGTGAGCCGTAAGAAATAAAAATGACCAGTGCGCTTGCGCCCGCTGCATTATCAAAAAAGATGCTCCGGCTTCAGGGAGGCCACACGCACCGCCCATTCGTCGGCTGTGAAAGCGCGTCGTTGCAATGCAAGTGAAAAAAACTACCGGGCAATCAAAGCAGACATTTCTGGACTGTTTGCCGACTGGGGCGGAGTTTGGCGCGACGCTTGAACTTCAGCCGGAGCCCAAATGGCTTTACCATCCGATCCAGATTTCCACGCCCATGAAACACTTCGGCTGATCGGCCCTGATCCGCAGAACTGGGTGCCGGACCGCGAGGGCATCAACCACAATGTCTTCATCGTCGGCGGCGGGCAGACGGGCGCCACCTTTGCCTTCGCGTTGAGGCGCGCCGGCATCGGCAAGGTTACGGTCATCGATGCCGCGCCGGACGAGAGCAAGGCTGGCATCTGGCTCTCCCATGCGCGGATGAACCGGTTGCGAACGCCAAAGGGCTTGCCGGGGCCGGAACTCGGCTTGCCGGGCTTGAGTTTTCAGTCCTGGTACGAAGCCCGCCACGGTGCGGAAGCCTATGCCGGTTTCGACCGCATCGTACGGACGGATTGGGCGAACTACCTGAAATGGTATCGCGACTTTCTCGGCATCGGCATTCGTTACGGCACACGTCTCATTCGCATCGAGCCGGCTGGCGGGCATTTTCGCCTGCACCTCGAAGCCGACGGCACGCCATCGGTCGAAACGGCGCGCAAGATCATTCTGGCCAATGGATTTGGCGGCAGCGGCGGTCCAGTGATACCGGCGGTACTTGCCGCCTTGCCGCAGGGCCTTGTCGCACACAGTTCGGCGGCAATCGATTTTGCCTCGCTCAAGGGAAAGGCAATCGCTGTCGTCGGGTCGGCGGCTTCGGCATTCGATGCGGCCGGAGCTGCCCTTGAGGCCGGCGCGAAATCGGTGCGTCTGTTCGCCAGACGCACCAGCATCGCCAGCGTGCCGATCAACCGCGTGCGCGGCTATCCCGGGGCCTATGACAATTATCCGCTGCTGCCCGTTGCGGTGCGCTGGCGCCAGGCGCTGCGCTTCCGCGAGGCCGGTTCGACGCCACCGCTCGATGCGGTGGAGCGGGCGGTGCGGCACCAGAATTTTCATCTCCATCTCGGTGCCCCCTGGACAAATGCGGATGTCGAAGACGGCAAGGTCGTCACCGAGATCGCCGGCGAAACATTTGCCTTCGACTTCGTCATCGCCGGTACCGGCTATTTTGCCGACCCGACCCGCAAGCCGGAACTTGCCGATTTCGCCACCGCCATCCGGCTATGGCGCGACCAGTACGCGCCGTCGGAAGCAGAGCGGGATGAGTTTTTCGGCGCCCATCCTTATCTCGGCCTCGGCCATGAATTTCTCGAGAAGGCGCCGGGGGAGGCGCCATTCCTGAGGAATATCCATGTCTTCAATCCCGGCGGCTTTGTCAGTTTCGGCCTGCCGATCGGCGATGTGCCGTCGATCAGGCGCGATGTGCCGGCTGTGGTCGCGCGCATCAGCCGCGATCTCTTCCTCGCCGATCTCGACAGCCATGAGAGTCGCATAACCGGGAGCCATCCGGCCGAGTTCGGCGAAGACGCCTATGCCGCTTCCGTCTGGCGGCCGGCGCGGACCATCGCGGCGGAATAGACGCATTTCCATGGACAAACGCCGATGACCTTCAGCCCTGACCTTTCCGACCCGTTCGTCGCCACGGCGGTCGAACTGCGCGATATCTTCGATCGGGATGCCGTGGCGCGCGACAAGGCCGGCGGGCGGCCGGTCGAGCAAATCCGTCTGCTGAAGGAAAGCGGCCTGCCGTCGGCGCAGATTCCCAAGCGCTATGGCGGCAAGGGCGCACCCTGGCTGTCGGTGCTGCGCGTCGTGCGCGAATTCGCCCGCACCGACGGCTCGCTCGCCCATCTCTACGGCTACCATCATCTGCCGCTCAACGGCGTGCTGTTTCGCGGGACCGAGGCGCAGAAGGACCGACTGCTGAAACGCTCGGCAAGGGAGAACTGGGTCTGGGGCAATTCCGGCAACGCCATGTCGAAGACGTCGACGGCCAGGCGCAACGGCACGGGCTGGATCCTGAGCGGCTTTCGGCCCTTTTCTTCCGGTTCGCACATCGCTGACTATATCCAGGTCGCCTGGGAGGACGGTCAGGACCGGCTGGCAGCCGCAATCCCGGCTGACCGTGAGGGCATCGTCATTGAGGACGACTGGGACGGCGTCGGACAGCGCCAGACGGGTTCCGGCAAGGTCACCTTCAAGGACGTGCATGTCGGTGATGACGAACTGATTGGCTCGCCAGCGGTGCCGCTGACGCCGTTCCAGACGCTGACGTCACTGTTCCAGCAGGCGGTCCTGCTCAACCTGTTCGTCGGCAGCGCGCAAGGAGCGCTGAGCGAAGGCCGCGACTATACGGTGTCGCAATCGCGCCCCTGGGTCTATTCCGGCTATGAGAAACATACCGACGATCCGTTCGTGCAACGCAAATATGGCGACCTCTATATCCGCACGCTCGCCGCGGCCGAACTGGCCGATATAGCGGCATGCAGCCTCGATGCCGCCTATGGCCAGGGCGAGGCGTTGACCCTGGAGCAGCGCGGGCAGACGGCGATCGATCTCGCCACCGCCAATGTCTACGCCGGACAAATCGGCCTCGATGCGTCGAGCGAGGTTTTCGAGGTGATGGGCGCCCGCTCAGCCACCAAGGCCAACGGCTACGACAGGTTCTGGCGCAACGTGCGCACGCACACGCTGCACAATCCGGCCGAATACAAGAAGCGCACGATCGGCACCTGGTTGCTGACCGGGGAATTCCCGGTCGGCGGATTGTATCGCTGAGGAGGCGCGGAACATGGCCAGCCGCAAGGACAAGCTCAAGCTTGGAGCCTTTCTTCTCTTCACCGGCCACCATGTCGCAGCCTGGCGCCACCCGGAGGCAGGAGAAGGGACCAGCCTCAACGACTATGTCGAGCTGGCCCGGCTGGCGGAAGCAGCCAAGTTCGACACGATCTTCTTCGCCGACGGCGTGGCGGCGCGGCTGAAGGATCTGGAGGCCGCCAGCCGCAAGGCGCATAGCGGCGTCTATCCGTTCGAGCCGATCACGCTGCTGTCGGCACTGTCGGCTGTGACCAGGAATATCGGCCTCATCGCCACGGCGTCGACCAGTTTTTCCGATCCCTACAATCTGGCCCGCCAGTTCGCGTCGCTCGACCATCTGAGCGGCGGGCGGGCCGGCTGGAATCTGGTCACTTCGTCCGATCCGGAGGCAGCGTTCAATTTCGGTCACGAGACGCATATCCAGCATGGCGAGCGCTACGACCGCGCCGAGGAATTCGCCGATGTCGTGCTCGGCCTGTGGGACAGCTGGGAAGATGACGCCTTCCCGCGCGACAGAGCAAGCGGGCGCTATTTCGACAAGGACAAACTGCATGTGCTGAACCACAAGGGCCAGCACTTCAAGGTGCGTGGTCCCCTGAACACGCCGCGAACGCCGCAAGGCCATCCGGTCGTGGTCCAGGCCGGGGCGTCGGGTCCGGGCAAAGAGCTGGCGGCTCGTACCGCGGAAGCGATTTTCGCGGCGCAGATCACGCTCGACGAAGCCACCGCCTTCTATGCCGACGTCAAGGGCAGGCTCGGCAAATATGGCCGCTCGGAGGATGACCTGAAAGTCCTGCCAGGCATTTTCCCGGTCGTCGGCCGCACCGAAGCCGAGGCGCGGGAGAAGTTCGAACAGCTGCAGGATCTCATCCAGCCGGAAGTCGGCCTCGGTCTGGTCTCGGCGCTGGCCGGCGGCTTCGACCTCAGCGCCTATCCGCTCGACGGGCCGGTGCCGGATTTGCCGGAGACCAATGCCGGCAAGAGCCGGCAGGCTCTGGTGATCGATCTGGCGCGACGCGAGAATCTGACGATCCGGCAGCTCTATCTGCGCATCGCCGGCGCCCGCGGCCACTGGCAAGTGGTCGGCACGCCGCAACAGATCGCCGACATCATGGAAGAGCGGTTCGAGAATTACGGTGCCGACGGCTTCAACATCATGGCGCCGATCATGCCCGGCGGCCTGAAGGATTTCATCGAGCTGGTGGTGCCGGAACTGCGCCGCCGTGGCCTGTTCCGCGATGAGTATGAGGGCAGCACCTTGCGCGACAATCTCGGCCTGAAGCGGCCGGCAAACCGCTTTTCGCGGCATGCCGCGGCGGCTGCGGAGTAGGCCGGCAATGGCGCGCGACACGCTCTTTCTCATCCAGCCGGGTTTCGCCGACCCAAAGCAGCCGGGCCAGACGTTCGTCTGCCCCTATTGCAACCAGGTTGAGGGATTGCTCGCTGCCTTTCCCGATCTCGCCAGCAGACTAGACGTCGAACGCGTCCCGTTCGCAAGGCCGAGGGGCAAGGTGATCGACGCGCTCGGCGAACGGCACCAGTCGCTGCCGGTGCTGATCATCGGCAGCGATCCGCCCGCCGACTTGCCGACGGCCAAGGGCAAGGTCTTCGCCGATGACACCAGGCGCATTCTCGCACTGCTTGCCGAGCGCCACGGCTTCCCGCATCTGCATGAGTGAGACGATGACCTTCGATCCCGATACGTCCAATCCATGGATCGCCAAGGCGGTCGAGCTGCGCGACATCTTTGCCCGCGATGCGGTCGAGCGCGACCAGCTTGGCGGCAGACCCGTCGAACAGATACGGATGCTCAAGCAAAGCGGCCTGCTCACCATCGTCATCCCCAAGGAATTCGGCGGCGCCGGCGAACCCTATTCGACAGCGCTGAAGATCGGCCGCGAGTTCGCCAAGGTCGACGGCTCGATCGGCCATATCTACGGCTACCATTTCAGCGCGCTGATCGCCGCCAGGCTCAATTCGGACGAACCGCGCTCAGCCGATCTGCTACGGCGTTCGGCTGCCGGCGACTGGTTCTGGGGCAACACCGGCAACAGTTTTTCCAAAACGCTGTTCGGCCGCAAAGATGGCGAGTGGACGATCGTCAACGGCTTCAAACCCTTCGCCTCCGGCTCGCATGTCGCCGACTATCTTTCGACCTCGTGGGAAGACGAGGTCAGCGGCGAGAGGAAATTCGCGGCGATCCCGGCGAACCGCGAAGGCATCACCGTTCTCGACGACTGGGACGGCATCGGCCAGACGCAGACCGGCAGCGGCAAGGTCGCCCACAAGGACGTCAGGATCCACGACAGCGAGTTGGTGCGCGGTTGGGTCGACGCGTCGTTGCCAATCCGCACCATCGGCCCGCTGCAGCAGCAGAGCGTGTTGCTCAATGTCTTTGTCGGCACGGCCCAGGGCGCGCTGCTGGCGGCGCGAGATTATACGCTCAATAGTTCGCGGCCGTGGATGTATTCCGGCGTCGAGCGCCATATCGACGATCCATGGATCAAGCGGCAGTATGGCGAGCTCTGGGTCAAGACGCGGGCGGCGACGGCGCTGGCCGATCGCGCGGGGGCGGCGATCGATCATGCGATCGCGCGCGGCAAGGCGCTGACCGAGCAAGAACGCGGTGAGGCGGCGGTTGCCGTCGCCGCGGCCAATGTGCTGGCAGGCGATGTCGCGCTCGAAGTCACGACCGAGATATTCGAGGTGATGGGTGCCCGCTCCGCAGTGCGCAAATACGGCTTCGACCGCTTCTGGCGCAACGCACGCATTCACACCTTGCACAACCCTGCCGAATACAAGACCCGCACCGTCGGCACCTGGTATCTGACCGGCGCTTATCCCGAGCCCGGCGTCTTTCGATGAGCGGCCGGCAGCTCCATCTCAACGTCAACATCCTGCATGCCGGCTTCTCGCCGGCGGCATGGCGGATGGACGGCGTCGACCCCTATGCCGCCTTCACCGTCGACCACTATGTGCAGGTGGCGAAGATCGCAGAGCGCGCAAAGCTCGACGCCGTATTCCTTGCCGACCAGGCGGCGATATCGGACCGCATTGACTATCGTCCGATCACGTCGCTGGAGCCGACCATCGTGCTGGCGACGGTAGCCGCCGCAACCGAGCGCATCGGCCTGATCGCCACCGCTTCAACCAGCTTCAACGAGCCCTACAATATCGCCAGGCGCTTCGCGACGCTCGACCATGTCAGCGGCGGACGCATCGGCTGGAACATCGTCACCACGGCCGATCCCGCCTCGGCCCGCAATTTCGGCCTCAACGGTGCCATCGATCACGGCCGGCGCTACGAGCGGGCGGCGGAATTCGCTGACATCGTCAAGGCATTGTGGGACAGCTGGGAGGACGATGCCTTCATCGGTGATGTCGCCAGCGGGCGCTTCGTCGATGCCACCAAGGTTCACGCCATCGACCACAAGGGCGCACATTTCTCGGTGCACGGGCCGCACAATGTGCCGCGTTCGCCGCAAGGGCATCCGGTGGTCGTCCAGGCCGGCGGGTCCGATGACGGCAAGGACCTCGCCGCCCGCCACGCCGAAGCCGTGTTTTCCGCATCGCAATCTTTCGAGGAAGCGCTCGGCTATGCGCGGGAACTTAAGGCGCGTGCCGTCGCCTATGGCCGCACCGGCGGCGTGCCGCTCAACCTCGCCGGCCTAGCCACCATCATCGGCAGCACAGAGGCGGAAGCGGAGCGGCGGCAAGAAGAGCTGTGGGATCGCATTCCGCTCGACTACAGCCTTGGGCGGCTGTCCGGCGTGCTCGGCATCGACCGCGAGCGATTGAAGCTGGACGAGAAGTTGCCGGAAGGGACTCAACTGCCCCCCAACGGCGGCCACACCTTCTTCAAGGCCACGCTCGCGCTCGCCCGCAGCAATGATTTCACGGTTCGCCAGCTGATCCGGGCGCTGAACGGCAGCACTGGCCACCGCACCATCGTCGGCACGCCGGAGCAGATCGCCGACGATATCGAAAGATGGTTTGTCGCCGGCGCCGCCGACGGCCTCAACCTGATGCCGGACGTGCTGCCGACCGGACTGGAGGTCTTTGTCGATACGGTGGTGCCGATCCTGCGCCGGCGAGGGCTGTTCCGAACGGAATATGAAGGGCGCACGCTGCGCGACCACCTCGGCCTTATCAGGCCCGAAAGCCGCTTTGCACCGCAGCCGAGCAAGGCGCCAGGGCTGCTAGGGGCAGCCCTTTGAGTGATCATCAAAATGCAGCTGAGCGGAAGGTCCTGCCATTGACCTCCATGCCCGACAAAAATACAGGCCCGAGAATGAGCGCTGATACCGAGTTTCTTTGGTACATCCCGAACCAGGTCGATCCCGGTCATCGCGGCGAGCCGGCCGTCGAGGACCACAACAGCCTGGAGACGCTGACCAGCCACGCGAAGGCGCTTGAGGAACACGGTTGGAAGGGCGCGCTGATCGGTACCGGCTGGGGGCGGCCCGACACGGTCACCGTCGCCGCCTCGCTCGCCGCGCGGACCACCTCCTTCGAGCCGCTCATCGCGATCCGCCCCGGCTACTGGCGGCCGGCGCACTTCGCATCCGCCGTAGCCACGCTCGACCAGCTGACCGCCGGTCGCGTGCGTATCAACATAGTGTCAGGCAAGGACAACCTCGCGGCATATGGCGATAGCGAAGGCGACCAGATACATCGCTATGCCCGCACCAGAGAGTTCATGCGGCTGGTTCGCAGACTTTGGACCGAAGAGAACGTGACCTTTGCGGGCGAGCACTTCCGGGTCACCGGGTCGACCGTCATGCCCCGCATCCATGTCTGTGGCGATCGTCGCCATCCCAAGCTCTACTTCGGCGGCGCGTCGGAGGCGGCCGAGTGGGTGTCGGCCAGCGAGGCGGATGTCCAGCTCTTCTGGGGCGAGCCGCTCGACGGTGTCCGGGAGCGGATGGAGCGGCTCAAAGCCTTGAGCAGCGAACTCGACCGAGACCTCCCGCCTCTGGAATTCGGGTTGCGGGTCACCACGCTGGTCCGCGACACCACTGGCCAGGCCTGGGCGGACGCCGAGGCGAAGGTCGAGGAGATGGCCAAGGGCCAAGGCGCCGGCTGGAACGATCACGGTCGGGCGGTAGCGGTGGGCCAGCAGCGTCTGCTTGATCTGCACGCGCGTGGCGAGGTGCTGGACGACAACCTCTATACTGCGCCGGGCAAATATGGCGGCGGCGGTGCCGGTACCACCTGGCTGGTCGGCTCGGCCGCCGACGTCGCCCACTCGCTCGGCAGGTACCGGGATCTGGGCATCACGCATTTCGTGCTCTCGGACACGCCGTACCTTTCCGAGATCAAGCGGCAAGGCGATCGTTGCTTCCGCTATTGCGCAATGGGGCCTAAGCCGCGCTTCTTGAACCGGCAAGGGCCGGCGAGGGAAGCCAGATTGCCAAGTAGGGAAGACGATGTCACAGCCGGCCGCCTTCAGCATCCGCCCTTCCGACGCCGACCTGCGTGGTGAAGCGGCGCTGCGGCGGCGTTACCGGGCGCCGCAACATACGCACACCGGAAACTGGAACGAAGCCCTCGAGGCGATCCTTTCGCATCGCTCGGTCCGCAACTATCTCGCCAGGCCTCTGCCCGAAGGAATGCTCGAACTGATCATCGCGGCCGCCCAGTCGGCACCGACCTCGTCCAATCTCCAGGCGTGGAGTGTCGTCGCCGTCGAGGATCCGGCGCGCAAGGCGCGGCTTGCCGGACTGGCGGCGATCAATCGCCATATCGAGCAGGCGCCACTGCTGCTGGTCTGGCTGGCCGACCTGTCGCGGCTGCGCGCCATAGCCGAGGCAAACGGCCGGGAGGGCGAGGGGCTCGACTATCAGGAGAGTTTTCTGCTGGCCGTGATCGACGCCGCACTTGCCGCGCAGAATGCCGTGGTGGCGATCGATGCGCTCGGGCTCGGCTCCTGCTACATCGGCGCCATGCGCAATCATCCGCAGGAGGTGGCACGCGAACTCGGTCTGCCGCCGGAAACCGTGGCGGTGTTCGGCCTGACCGTCGGCTATCCCGATCTCCTGGCTGCGACTGACATCAAGCCCAGACTGCCGCAGGCTGTGGTGCTGCACCGCGAGCGCTATCGATCAGAGCCCGATCCGGACGATCTTGCAGCCTACAACCAGAGGCTTCGTTTATTCCAGCAGGAGCAGGCGATGCCTGTGGTGGACTGGACAGAGTTGCTTTCGAACCGCATCGGCAGCAAAGCAGCGCTGAAAGGCCGTGATCGCCTGGGCGAAGTGCTGAAGGCCCTGGGCTTCAAGCTCAAATAGGCGCGCGCCTGCTCGCGAGACCGAGGCGGGGCTATTCGGCGGCGATGATGGCGATGCGCGCCGGCAGCGCCGCCGGCGGCGTGAAGTCGAGCGCGCCAAGCCTCCGCGCCTCGGCCTTCAGCCAGCCATGGAAGCGCTCGACTGTCGCCAGCTTCGCCTTGTGCGGTGTCGTCGCGAAATAATAGGAAAACTCGACCGGCTGCGGCGAGCCGAACGGACTGACCAGCCGCCCTGCGGCAAGGTCAGGCTCGGCCAGCCGGAATTTGCCGAGACCGATGCCCTTGCCGGCAGCAGCAGCGTCGAGCACCAGTGACGATTGGCTAAGCCGTATACCGCCCTCGACAAAGCGGCCAGACAGGCCGTTGGATCTCAGCCAGCCCTTCCAGTCAGGGCAGCTTGGATCGCGTTCCGGACCGTCCTCATGCAGGATCGGTGCGTCACGCAGCCCCTCCGGCCCGCGATAGAGACCGTGCATGCGGGCAAATTCCGGGCTGCAGACGGGGAGCACCGCTTCCGAAAAAAGCCGTTCTGTCAGCAGGCCGCTATAGGCGCCCGACCCGTAGCGGATGACGCAGTCGACGTCTTCGCTGGCAAAGTCGGCAAGTCTGGTCGATGCGTCGACCAGCACTTCTAGGCCGGGTACCGCGTCGCGCAGTGCGTCGAGGCGCGGGATCAGCCATTTGCTGGCGAAGGAGGGCGCGACCGACACTTTGATCGGCGCATCCTCCTCGTCGCCGGAAATCCGCGCGACCGACTCGACAACGACGTCGAAAGCCTCGGTGAGGCCGGGCATCAGCGCCTGGCCGGCCGACGTCAGCAGAAGCTCGCCGCGGTTTCGATGGAACAGCGGTTGACCGAGGTGATCCTCGAGCAGGCGGATCTGCTGGCCGATGGCGGCAGGCGTCACATGGAGTTCTTCGGCCGCCCGCGTAAAGCTCAGGTGGCGGGCGGTTGCGACAAAAGCGCGAAGCGACGTCAGCGGCGGAAGCCTCGCCAGCGTCGGCCGCAGCTTCCTTGATTTTGCGCGACTGAGATCGACCATGGAGCGCATTCAACACGTTCAGGCCGGGCGCGACGAGGGCGGGCTTTGCGCCAAAGTGCCCGGTGGAAAATTTCGTTTGCCGCAGCGTCGCGGCAGCGGGAACGGAAATCTAAAAAATCGTAATGTCTACAATTCTTGTAGAAATAAGATCGGAGCGCTGATTTGGGCGTCGAGCAGCTTTGCCAGATCCTGGAATGAAACGGTCGTGCGAAGCGGTGCTTTCGGCAGACGATAGAAAATCATTCTTCCGGTTTTGCGGCGTGGCAGAGATCATCGCGTCGAGGCGCCGGAGTGTGTTCGGCCGCCGGATGCCATCGAAGCCGTTTTCCGGAGCTCAAGGCCATGTCTGTCAATCGTCGTCATTTCAACCAGCTCTTGCTGCTTGGCGGTGCGAGCTTCGCATTGCCCGGTCTTTCCTTTGCCGCCGAAGGCACGCCGGTTCAGGGCGGTACGCTCAACTGGGCCTACTATCCCGACCCCACGTCGCTGATCGCCATCAACACCTCGTCGGGCACCGGCCAGGCGATCGGGCCCAAGGTCAATGAGGGCCTGCTGGATTTCGACTATGATCTCAACCCGAAACCGCTGCTGGCGACGGAATGGTCGACCAGCGATGACGGCCTGCGCTATACCTTCAAGCTGCGCGAGGGCGTCAAATGGCACGATGGCAAGGATTTCACCTCGCAGGACGTTGCCTTCACCATCTTTCGGCTGAAGGAGGCGCATCCGCGAGGCCGCATCACCTACCAGAACGTGACGGCGGTAGAGACGCCTGATCCGCACACCGCCATCATCGTGCTTTCAAAGCCGGCGCCCTATTTGATCACGGCGCTGAGCAGTTCGGAATCGCCGATCGTGCCGAAACACGTCTATGAAACGTTCAAGCCGGCGGAGCAGCCCAAGCTGGAGCAGACGATCGGCACCGGTCCCTTCGTGCTCAAGGAATGGGTGCCCGGCAGCCATCTGATCTTCGACCGCAACCCGGACTATTGGGATGCGCCCAGGCCCTATCTCGACCGTGTCGTGCTGCATGTCATCCTCGACCCGGCCGCACGCTCGGCGGCTCTTGAAACCGGCGAGATCGATATCGGCGCCAATCCCGTGCCGCTGGCCGATATCGAGCGGCTGAAGGCAAACCCAGCTCTGGTCGTCGACACCAACACCTACGCCTATTCCGGCCCGCAGCAGCAATTGTTCTTCAATTACGAAAACGAAATCCTGACTAAGCGCGATGTGCGCCTAGCCATTGCCCACGCCATCGACCTGCAGAAGCTGGTCGACATCGCGCTCTATGGCTATGCGCAGGTGTCGCCAAGTCCGATCAGCACGGCACTGCCAAAATGGTATGACCCCAGCATCAAGGCGCGCGAGCCCGATACCAAATTGGCGGAGAAACTGCTCGACGACGCCGGCTATCCGCGTGGCGCCGATGGCACGCGCTTCAAGCTGCGGCTCGCCTATAACGCGTTCCTGCCAGCGTCCTATGCCGATTTCATCAAGCAGTCGCTGGCAGTGGTCGGCATCGACGCCGAGATCCTGAAGCTCGACCTGTCGACGTTCCTGAAGACCGTCTACACCGACCGCGCCTGGGACCTGGTGGTCGAGTCGCTCTCGAACACCTTCGATCCGACGCTCGGTGTTCAGCGCGCCTACTGGTCGAAGAACTTCAAGATCGGCCTCGTCTTCTCCAACGCCAGCCACTATGCAAACCCCGAGGTCGACCAGATCCTCGAAGCCGCCGCCATCGAGCCCGACGAGACCAAGCGCCGCGAGCTCTGGTACAAGTTCCAGCACATCATCCATGACGACGTAGTGTCGGTCGATCTCGTCGCGGCGGGCGCCCAGATTGTTGCCAACAAGAAGGTCAGGGATTTCGCGCCCGGCGCCCAAGGCATCAACAACAGCTTCGCGCAGATCTGGCTCGCGCCAAACGCATAGGCGTTCGGATCGCCTTGGCTGGGATCGGCGCGTGAAACCGCCGATCCCGACTTTTCCCCATGAAAGACAATCGCGCAAACGCGGAGTACCGACCATGACCATCAACCGACGCCTGTTCAATCAGTTCCTGCTGCTGGCCGGCGCGAGTACCGCGCTTCCCGCCGGGGCCTTCGCGCAAGAGGCAAAGCCGGTGGCCGGCGGCACGCTCAACTTCGTCTACTATCCCGAGCCCAACCAGATCGTTTCCATCAACACCAGCGCCGGCGGACCGGCCACCATCGGCCCGAAGATTTTCGACGGGCTACTCGCCTACGACTACGACCTCAATCCAAGGCCGCAACTGGCCACCGAATGGTCGATCAGCGACGACGGGCTCGAATATATCTTCAAGCTGCGCCAGGGGGTGAAATTCAGCGACGGCAATGATTTGACATCGCAGGACGTGGCCTTTTCGATCTCGCGGCTGCGCGAAGCCCATCCGCGCGGGCGCATCACCTTCCAGAATGTCACCGACATCGACACGTCCGACCCGCACGTGGTGAAAATCAAATTGTCGAAACCGTCCGCCGCGCTGATCTCGGGCCTGGCCGCGACGGAATCACCCGTCGTGCCCAAGCATATCTACGAGAAGCTGAAGCCGGCCGACGATCCGTCTTTCGAGCAGATCATCGGCAGCGGACCATTCGTGCTGAAGGAATGGGTGAAGGGCAGCCACATCATCGTTGAAAAGAACCCGACCTATTGGGATGCGCCCAAACCCTATCTCGACCGGATCATTTTCCGCTTCATCACCGATCCCGGCGCGCGCGCCGCGGCATTGGAAACGGGCGAGGTCGACATCGGCCCAAACCCGGTGGCGTTTGCCGATATGGAGCGGTTCAAGGCGCTGCCGCAATTCGTCGTCGATAGCACGGTCTTCGCCTATAGCGGCCCGCTGCACCAGCTGATCATCAACCTCGAAAACCCGATCCTGAAGGAGAAGAAGGTCCGTCAGGCAATCGCGCATGCGATCGACCTCGACGCGGTCAACGCCATCGTGTTTTACGGCTATGGGCAGGTGTCGCCGACGCCGATCAGCGTCGTCAACAAGAAGTATTTCGATCCCGATGTGAAAGCCGCGACCGTCGATACGGCGCTGTCGGAGAAACTGCTCGACGAGGCCGGCTTCAAGCGGGGAGCGGACGGCATCCGCTTCAAACTCAGGCTCACCAACAACCCGTATAACCCGTGGGGCTATGCCGACTTCCTCAAGCAGGCCTTGGCGAAGATCGGCATCGACGCCGAGATCCAGAAATTCGACTTCGGCACCTATGTCAAAACCATCTACACCGACCGGAGGTGGGACCTGTCGACAGAATCCTGCGGCAATATCTTCGATCCGAGTGCCGGCGCGCAGCGGCTCTACTGGTCGAAGAACATCAAGATCGGGCTGCCGTTCTCAAACGGGGCGCACTATGAAAACCCGGAGGTCGACCGGCTGCTGGAAGCCGCTTCCGTTGAACTCGACGAGGCCAAGCGCAAGCAGCTCTTCTTCAAGTTCCAGGAGATCATCGCCGACGAGTTGCCGATCATCAATCTGATTGCGCCGCCGACCATCATCATCGCCCGCAAAACCGTCAAGAACTACGCACCGGGTGCCGAAGGCCTGTCGGCCAGTTTCGCCGACGCCTATATCGATCCGAACGCCTGACCCTGCAGGGCAATCGGAATGAGAAAGGGCTGCATCTCGATGCGGCCCCTTTTTGTGTTTCTGTCGCCTTGATGTGCAGCATGCTCAGGCCAGAGCACGCAGCCTTGGGCTGGCCTTGACCAGAAGGTCGGCAAGGGCGATGGCCTGAGCCAGCTGTTCGCCGATGGAACTCGATTCCCAGGCAACGCCGCGCAGCGGATGGCCGACGGCAAACAGATTGCCGTGGGTCCTGCCGTTACGGGAAATTACCTGACCTTCGCGCGTGGCATCGATGCCGAAGCTGGTCGCATGCGGCCTAACGATGCCGTTCTCGAGCAGGCTTTGGACGAATGGATCGGCGATCCGCCGCCAGTCGTGCTCCTGATGGCCGCGGCAGTTGACGACACCATCGAAACGCAGGCGTTCGACCGCGCCGCTATCGCGCCAGCGGATCTCGGCGGCAATGCCGTCGGCTTCCGGATTGAGCGCCAGCACCCGTCCCGCTCCACCCGTCCAACGGCCTTGGCTTCGCGCCAGTGCCACGCGCTCAAAGCTCGGTGGCGCCGCGCGGTGCGCGGTGACATCCCAGAAGGCGCGCAGATGGCGTGCGAACTTCAAGCGCTCCCTGTCGGTGGCGCCTTGCCACAAGGCCAGGATCCACGGCCGGATCGTCAGTGGCAGCCCTTGCCAGTCCAGGCCGGTGGTTTCGATTGCCCGGCGTTCGGCCTTGACCAGTGCGAGAAGCGCCCTGGTGGTTTTCGGCAGCGGCCGCCCGGTGAGGAAATCGCGCCACGCTTCCGCGTTGCGCCGAGGTTCGACGATCTGTCCGCGCCGCGACACGACGCGATAACCGCCCTTGAAGCCGCGCGCTTCCATGCTGGCGACGACGTCGACCATGCTGAGGCTGGAGCCGATCAGCAGCAGTTCCTTGCTGCCGGCGAGCCGATCGAGCGCCGCCGAATCCCAGGGATTGGCGACATAACGGGGATCGCTGACGACGGCTGCTTCCGTGGTGGACGGCTGGCTCTGGAACACCCCGGTTGCCAGCACGGCCTCATCGGCCAGCAATTGCTGGCCGTCGCCGGTGCCGACGCATACCCCTGACGGGCCGGTCAGCATGTCGACGGCGGATGCCTTGATGTGGCGCAGCGACGAACGCCCGTCTGCTTCTCTGATCGCTCTCGTCAGTTCGGACTGGACATAGCTGCCGAACAGCCAGCGCGGCGGGCTTGAGTCCGGGACATCCTCGGGCGGTGTCCAGCCGTGCTCCGGCCCATTCGCCATAAGCCAGCGAACGAGGTGATCGGGATCGTCCGGATGCAGCGAGAAGATGCGCGCCGCGCCGTTGACGAGGTGTTGTGGATCGACGGTGCTATAGGCAACGCCGCGACCGAGCTCGGCCCGGCGCTCGATGATGGTGATTGCCAGCGGCTCAGTTGAACGGTCGAGCAGCTTGATCGCGGTAACCGCGCCGGCAAAGCCGCCGCCAACGATGATGATTGAACGAGGGATCGAGCGTAGCGGGGAGGAAGGGGTATGAAGCATCAAGAACCTTTGCGACGCCGGTGGTCGTGGCTCTAGCCCATCGCCCCGGCAACGATCATCGTGCTTTCCCGTAACCCGATGTCAAAAAACAATAATTGCCAGCTGGCGAAAGGCATTCTTTCACTCAGCGGGTTTGGCAGGCGCTAGATAGGAACGCCCTTTGCGACCAGCCCGAGAACCGCTGATGACTGAAAATCGAAAGATAAGGCTTGGAGCCTTTGTTCGCGGACCGGGCCATCATGTCGCTGCCTGGCGCCATCCCGATGTGCCTGCCAATCCGGGCCTGAGCTTTCAGCACTATGCGGACGCCGCGCGCACTGCCGAGCGTGGCCTGTTCGACATGGTGTTTCTGGCCGACAGTCTCAGCGCGCGCAATGGCGAGCAGCCGATCGAGACCTTCGAGCGCACCGGCCATGTCGTGCATTTCGAGCCGCTGACGCTTTTGTCGGCGCTCTCGACCATCACGCAAGGGATCGGGCTCGTTGCGACCGCCTCGACCACCTATTGGGAGCCGTTCCACTTGGCGCGGCTGTTCGCTTCGATCGATCATCTCAGCGGCGGCAGGACAGGCTGGAATGTCGTCACCTCAGCCGATGCGCCGGCGGCGGCGAATTTCAGCCTCGACCAGCATCCCGTTCATGCCGACCGTTACGCCCGCGCCGAGGAATTCGTCGCTGTCGCGCAGAAGCTTTGGGACAGCTGGGACGACGATGCCTTCGTCGCCGACAAGGCTTCGGGGATCGCCATCGACCGGCGCGGCATCCACGCCCCGGACCATGCCGGCCGGCATTTCCGCGTCAAGGGACCGCTCAACGTCGCTCGCCCACCGCAGGGCCATCCCGTCATCGTCCAGGCGGGCTCGTCCGATGCCGGCCAGCACTTGGCGGCGCGGACGGCGGAGGTGGTTTTCACCGCCCACCAGACCATCGAATCGGCGCGCGGCTTTTACGGCGAACTGAAAGGCCGGCTGGGCTCGTTTGGCCGCTCCGCCGACAGCTTGAAGATCATGCCCGGTGTCTTCCCGGTCGTCGCGCCGACGCGCACGGAGGCCGAGGACAAGTTCGATGCGATCCAGCGCCTGGTCGATCCTGTGGTTGGTGTGGCGCTGGTTTCAGGATTGCTCGGCGGTGTCGATCTTTCCGGCCATTCACTCGACGGACCGTTGCCGGAACTGGGCAGTTCCGATGCCGTGAAGAGCCGCCTGAAAGTCGTTTCCGAATTGGCCGCGAGCCGGAACCTGACCATCCGCCAATTGTATCTCGCCGTTGCCGGCGCGCGCGGCCATTTCCAGATCGTCGGCACGCCAAAGGATGTGGCCGACATGATGGAGGAGTGGTTCGCCGGTGGCGCGGCGGACGGCTTCAACGTCATGCCGCCGATCCTGCCGACGGGCCTCACCGATTTTGTCGACCTCGTCATTCCGGAGCTGCAGCGGCGGCGTCTGTTCCGGACTGCTTACGAAGGCGGGACGTTGCGCGAGAACCTCGGCCTTGCGCGTCCGATCCGTGGCGCCGCTGAACAGCAAGAGAGGAAAGCATCATGAGCGACAGGACGATCGATTCGAAAATGTTTCGCCAATGGCTGGCGGATGGCGAAGAACTGGCGGTGCTAGACATTCGCGACAGCGTGCCTGTCGGATACGCATCGCCGCTGTTCGCCACCAACCTGCCCGCGACTCAGGTCGAGGCCGAGATCGACCGCTTCATCCCGCGCAAATCGGTGCGCACCGTGCTGGCGGACGACGGCAGCGGCGTTGCCGAGCAACTTGTCGAACGACTGGTGGGGTATGGCCGTACCCAGCTGTTTTCGCTGAACGGTGGAATTCCGGAATGGACGCAAAGCGGCGTTGAAGACCTGCCGACCTTCGATACGCCGGGCGTCGATTTTTCGCTGGCGATCCGCGATGAGAAGGGGACGCCGGTCATTACCGCTGAAGAACTCGCGGCGCTCAAGGACCAAGGCGCCGACGTGATCGTCCTCGACAGCCGAACGGTGGCGGAGTTCGACAAGGACCATGTGCCGGGCGCCGTCAGCGTGCCGGGCGCCGAGCTGGTGCTGCGCTTCGCCGACCTGGTGCCGTCACCGGAGACGCAGGTTGTCGTCTCCTGCGCCGGCCTGCCGCGCGCCATCATCGGCGCGCAGACGCTGATCGACGCCGGCGTGCCCAACAAGGTTGCCTATCTGCACGACGGCACCAACGCGTGGCGAGAGGCCGGTCTTGCGCTCGAAACCGGCAGGACCGCCGCCTATGGTCCGGCAAGTGAGGATGCGAAGCGCTTCGCCAGGGAGCACATCGCAAAACTTGCCGATGGCGACAGCTTTCCCCGCATCGATGCGGCGACGGCCGCAGCCTGGGCGAAGGACGACAAGCGGACGACCTATCTGCTCGACGTGCGCACGCCGGAGGAATTCGCGGCAAGCCACATTCCGGGCTCGATCGCATCGGAGGGCGGGCAGCTGCTCGGCGTCGCCTACCGCACCATCGCCGTGCGCGGCGCTCGTGTCGTGCTGATCGACGATCTGCTCGGTGTCCGCGCGGCGACGACGGCGCATTGGCTGCAGCGGCGCGGCTTCGAGATCGCGATCCTCTTGTATGACTTCCAGTCGGCCAGCCTGGTGGAAGCGGCGTAGGGCAGGAGCACTGTCAGGCGATTTTTTCGGGGCCACTATTCGGCGGCTTCCGATTGGCGGCGACGGCCCGCCAGCACGTTCTTCTGCATCGCCGTCAGCGAAGACCGTACGGCTTTGGCGCCGTGCTCCAGCATCTTGGCCTCATACTCCGACAGCGCTTGGAGAAGCGGCTTGTCGCCGCGTTTGGCGGCCACCAGCTCTGGCACCAGCAGCCCGGCGTCGTAGATCGCGGTGTTGCCGCCAAGCGCGCGAAAATAGGTCATGGCGTGGATGGCATCGCCAAGCAGCGTCACCGGTTTCGTCGGCCAGGGATCGACAGGTTCGGAGCTGTGGACATGAAGCAGCGCCACCGTCGATGGGTCGGTGTAGCGGATGAGGTTGAGGATTTCCGGGTGCCAGTGGGCGATCTTCGAGATCAGCAGGTCAATCAGTTCTGAACCGGAGAGCCTTGCCAGCGCGTCGTCCGTGGCAAGTTCGTCCTTTTCAGAGGCGGTGTTCCACCAGACATAGCTGGTGGTGTTGTTGAAATGGAAACCGGAAAAATCCTTGTGGGTGGCGTCGTCCAGCCCGATCAGTCCATGCTTTCGGAATGCGTCGACATTGACCCTGTGGCTGGTGACCATAAGCCCATGACCTTCGGTTGGCCTGACGCCGGCATTGTAGTCGAGTAGCAGCGGCGAGATTTGGTGAAGGGCTGCCGCATGAAGCGTCATCTTGCCGGCCAGGCGCCTGACGCCTGTGTCGAAGCTCCTGGCATGCGGCGCCAGCTGCTGACGCACGCGCGAGCGGGCGCCGTCGGCTCCGACCAGGACATCGGCATGGATTGCCGAACCGTCCTCGAAATGCGCGACGACCGAACCATCCGGCTGCTCGTCGTAGCGTGAAAAGACCTTGCCATAGCGCATGATGCCGTCGAGGCCGGAGAGCAGCACCTGGCGCAGCGTGATACGGCTTACCGATTTTTCGATATGCGTGTCGTCGGCCTCGCCCGGCGCGTTGCCGCCGCCCCAGGCATCCTCGCCCAGGATGTTGAAATTCTCGTCCAGCAGGATGTTGCGATCCGGCGCCTGGCCGAGCGTGGCGACAAAAGCGTCGTAGAGTTCCGGCGGCAAATTGGCGATCAGCGAATCGATGCCGCGCTGGCGGATGCGCAGACGAAAACCCTGGACATAGTCGGTGCGGGCGCGGTCCTTCTCGAAGACCGCGACACTGATGCCGTTCTTCTTCAGGCCTTGCGCCAGTGTCAGGCCGCCGGGGCCTCCGCCGATGATGGCGACTTCGACATGTTCTGTTGTCATGGCGCTCAACCGACCGCCGCGAGCTTGGGCTTGCCAGCGGCAATAGCCGGTGTCTCGGCCAGCTGCCGGGCGGTATGGCGGCTGAGCGTCGCCTTGGCGGCGATCGTGCGGATCATGTGGTTCTGCGGTGCGTGGGAACGGGCGGTCAGCGCATCACGGTGGTGGCGCTCAAGCTGGAAATCTCTGTTAAGGCCTGGATTGCCGGCAAGCTCCAGCGCCAGCGAGGTGACGGCAACGGCATTGTCGATGACGACATGCCTGACCGTCATGCCGTCGGTGCCCACAGGCCGGCCGGCGTCGACATCTTCGGCGAGCGAACGCAGCAGCCGCGTGCTGCTCGCAAGCCTGACCTCGATCTCACCGAGCCCTGCCTGGATGTGCGGCACGGTCGACAGCGGCGCACCAAGACTTGCCGGCGCGTGCGTGCTGACAAAGGAGACAAGCCGGTCACGGGCAGCACGGGCGGCACCGTGGTAGACAGCGCCGATCAGTGAAAAGAAGAACGCCGTCGCGCCTTCCTCGCGCCTCAGCGGCTCGGATGCCGGCTGCGCCTCGGTGATGTCTTCGGCAGGAACCGCAACATTATCCAGAATGATGTCGTCGCTGGCCGTCGCCCGCATGCCGGCGGCGTTCCATGTCTTTTCGACGCGCAATCCGGGCGCGTCGGTCGGCACCAGGAATGAAGCCAGACGCGGCTGCGGCTCGTCGGTCAGCGCCAGCAAGTTCACCCATTTCAGAATAGGAATGCCGGTGACGTAGTTCTTGTGGCCGGATATCCGCCAGACATTGCCGTCGCGCCGGGCAATGGTTTCGGGCGGCTTGCCATGGGCGGGCGAGCCAATCCGCGGCTCGGCTTGCGCGGCGTTGATCAAAGCAGGGCCAAGACGGCCGGCCTCTACAATCCGCTGAACCAGATGGCGCGGCCATTTTCCGGATTTCCGCATCGCATACTGGCTGTTGTAGTGCATGGCCAGCACCAGCGCCGTCGACGGCTCGCCACGGCCAATCTCGGCGATCACCGCCTGTGCTTCCGTCAGCCCGCCACCGAAGCCGCCATGTTCGCGCGCCGTGACCAGGCCAAGCAGCGCCGCCTGGTGAAGCCGGTCGAAATTGGCGAATGGGAATTCCCCGGTCGCGTCGTGATGCGCGGCGGTCAGCGCGAGATTGTCGGCAAGGCTGGCCACTCTGTCGAGGAGTTCCGGAAATCCTGAAATCGTGGAGGTCATGATGCTGGCTTTCCTCTCAGGCGGCGGCGCGCGTATCGACCAGATCGAAGGGTCGTCGATCGACCCAGGCCTCGACGTCGAAGTCGCCGGCGAGGAAGCCCCAGTCGCGCAGGAAATCCTTGTAGTGGGAAATCGCGCCGACCAGCTCAGGCTGCAGTCCGAGGCCGAGATGTTTGTGGACATCCGGGCCGTTGGCGGCCAGCACCTGCTCCTCGGTGGCACCGGCTTCGCGGGCGACGAAGCGCCTCGTCTCTTCCGGATGCGCCTCGGCCCAGGCGCTGGCGCGCAGGATGGTCTCGATCAGTCGCGCGACCAGATCGGGGCGTTTCTCGGCCAGCAGGTCATCGACGGTCAACACCCGCGGCGAACCGGAATTGATGCGGATGTTCGGGTCGGGGTGGAAGCCGAATTCGGCGACCTGGATGGCGCCGATCAGATTGGCGACGTTGATGCCGGCCGTGCCCTTCACATAGATGGCGTCGACCTCGCCCCGGATCAGGGCTGCGGCTTCCTCGCCATAGGCCTGCTTGCGCTTGAGGCCGAACAGCGACGGTCCTTCCTGGCTGTCGAGAACGCTGTCGGCCAACGCTATGTCGACGATCTCGACGTCGCCATGGCTGAGGGCTTCGAGCGAGAGGGCCGAGACCAGGCCCTTCAGCGCCGTCGCCCGCATGAAGTCGACGATGCCTTCGGGGCGCCGGGCGATGCCGAAGCGGCGGCCTTTCAGGTCCTGGGTTGTCCTGATGCCGCAACCGGGCAGGGCGATAATTGCCTGGAATTCGTCGGTCCAAGTGATGCCGACGAGACGCGTCTTGCGCCCTTCGGACCGCGCGCGGATCGGCGGCACGTTGCCGCCGTGGCGGAACGACCAGTCGAGCGTGTGGTTGAAATGGCTCTGGCGGATGTCGCGATTGGGCGAATCGATGATCGACTTCAATTCGATCCCCTCCTTGCGAAAGGTCTCGTGGAGAAGCCCGAGCTGTGCGGCGAGCCCGACAGGCGTCGGCACCGGGCAGCGTGTGTACCAGATTTCGGAGATCCCAGTCGCGGTCATGATGGCTCCTTAGGTGTTGCGCAGGCCAGCCTGCTTCATCAGCGGCAGGATGTTCTCGCCGAAGAATTCGAGGTCAGGCTTGAAATCGAAGAAGGACAGCTGCAGGCCGTCAATGCCGGCGTCCTTCAACTTGACGAACTGGTCGACGATCTGTTCGGGCGTGCCGATGAGGTAGATGTTGCCGCCGACCTTGGCGTAGGGGTCCTCGCGGCCTTCGCGTCCTTTCCAGGCCTGGGCGTCGCTGTTGAAGGTCTGGAAGCCTTTCGGCGTGCGGCTGTCGGCATGGGCGACGATCTCATCGGCGACCGCCCAGGCTTCCTTCTCGGTCGGCCGGCTGATGATCAGCGGATTGAGCAGAGTGCGCACGGTGCGGCCGACACCAAGGGCCGCGTCCTTCACTTTCTCCGTATGCGCCGGCAGCGCCTCCAGCGCGCTGGCGATGTCGGAGCCGGCCGGGCTGGTGACGAAGACGATGTCGGAATAGCGGCCGGCAAAGGAAATGCCGGCATCGGAGCCAGTGGCGTTGACCAGGATCGGCCTGCCGTAATTCGGCTTCGGCGTGACGAAGCCGCCATTGAGCTTCCAGCTCGATTCTCCGGAGAAGGAGAAATTCTCATCATCCTGCCACAGCCGCTGCAGCACTTCGACGAATTCGGCGGCGAGTTCATAGCGGCGGTCATGCTCGATGCGGTTCCAGCCGAACATTTCATGTTCGACAGCGCGATGACCGGTGACCACGTTGATGCCCCAGCGGCCGCCGGAGATGTGGTCGAGCGTGGCGCCGAACTTCGCCAGATGCAGCGGATGCCACGGGCCGTAGAGAACATGCATGGTCGAAATCAGCATGATCTTCTTGGTGATCGCGGCCATGGCCGCCACGGACACAAAACTGTCCAGCGCCTGGCCGTTGAAAACGCCGCCATAGCCGCCCTTGGGCAGCCATTGACTGAGCGCGAAGACGAGGTCGAAGCCAAGCTCCTCGGCCTTCAACGTCAGATCGCGATTGTAGTCGAAGCGCCAGTCGGTCGAGCGCGGCAGCGTCGAGTTGGTCCAGCCACCGGCCTGGATCGGCAGGAACAGCCCGAGCAGCACCGGCTGCTGAAGTGCTTTCGACAGCGGGCTGTCCGGATAGTCGGTCGGCGCCTTGAAGAAGGGCGTGCCGACGATGGAACCAGGCTTGTGGGCGAGCGTCATGGCGAACTTTCTCGGGTGGAGGAAGGGAACCCGTGCGAAGGACCGCGCACGGGTCAGGCTCAGGCGACGATATGGGCGGTTGCGAGGGAGCCGGCATTGCCCTCGGCGCCCACCGTGTGACCGGCTATGCGCCTGTTGTAGAGGGTGATTTCCGGTTGGCTGACGATGCCGATGTCGGGCAGGTCCTCGACAAGGATCTGCTGGATCGCGGCCCATTGCTCGAAGCGCTTTTCGTGGTCGACCTCGACGGCGGCCGCTTCAAGAAGTTCGTCGACCTTGGCATTGCTGTATTTCGAACCGTTGGAGAACGGCACGCCGGGCTTGAAGTTCTTCGACCAGTAGAGCCGCTGTACGCCTACCGTCGGGTCGAACAGATTGCTCATGCCGTTGAAGGTGAAGTCGAAATCGCGGTCGGTGTAGATGCGCTTGGTGTAGGTGGCAAAATCCTGGCTGCGCACGGTGACCTCGATCCCGACCGCGGCCAATGCCTGCTTGATGTAGTCGGCGCCGCGCTTGTAGGTTTCGCCGCTCGGGACATAGTCGTGGACAAGCTTGAGCCGGGTACCGTTGGCGTCGCGCGGCAAGCCTGCTTCGTCGAGCAGTTTCTCGGCAGTGGCAATGTCGACCGGATAGGTCTTCAGGTCGGCGACGTACCACTTCTTCAGATTGGGGTTGATCGGGCCTGGAATGGTCGCGCCATAGCCATAGTTGATCGTCTCGCGGATGACGTTGCGGTCGATAACATGGGCGAAGGCACGGCGGACGCGAACATCCTGGAAATAGGGTTTCTCCAGGTTGAACTCGACCCGGCTGATGCCATTGGAATACTGATAACCCTGCTTCTCGAAGCCGATATGCGGCAGCGTTTCGAAGCGCTGCAAATCGCTGTACGGAATCGGCGTGGCCGGCGCCAGATCGATCTCGCCTGTCTCCAGCGCCAATGCGCGCGCCGAAGCGTCAGGGATGAAACGGACAATCAGCCGGTCAAGGTAGGGGCGCGGCGCGTCCCAATAGTCGGGATTACGTTCGTAGACGATGTGGCTGCCGCGGACCCATTCCTTGAAGACGAAAGGGCCGGTGCCGACCGGCGCGACGTTGACCGGATTTTCGGCTGCCTTTGTGCCGTCATAGAGGTGCTTCGGCACGATCGGCGTTTCGGCCGCGGCCAAGGCCGTGATCAGGTAAGGCGCCGGCCTCGACAGAACCAGCGTCACGGTCAGCGGATCCGGCGTCTGGATGTCTACAAGGTTGAGGAAGGTGTTGCGGCCGCGCGGATGAACCTCTCTGATCGTGGTGATCGAATAGGCGACGTCGGCGGCGGTGAACGGCTGGCCATCATGCCACTTCACGCCTTCGCGCAGCTTGAAGGTGTATTGCAGCCCATCGTCACTGACCGACCATTGTCTGGCCAGGGATGGGCGCGGCGTGAGATCGAAATCATAGGTCAGCAGGCCCTCGGTGGTCTTTGCCGAGACGTAGACCGAATTGAATGCCGTGTGGGCGATGGTCGTCAGCACAGGCGGCTCAGCCGAGAGCACCAGCGTCGCCATTCCACCCTGTTTCGGCTCGGCGGCGTAGGCGCTGCGCGATGCAGGCAACAGCGTCGCTCCGAGTGCGGCTGCCGAGATGCCGAGGAACCTGCGGCGGTTCGGAATGAGGAAATGAGACATCGCGCCCTAGTCCTTTTTTGCTGTCGCCCCCGATCGGCCGATCCTCGGCCACCGAGTTAAAAATCTATTGTTCCAAGAGCGGGCCCGTTTGCGAAAAGATTTGGCCGACCCGCTCCCGCGCTTAAGATTTCATGCCTCAAACCGCTAATTTCGTAGCATGAAATAAAATTCTATTCTGCAAAGTCGCCATTTGCAGGATAAAATTTCTTAAATCGGTTTGACAATGTCTATAAATTTTGTCAACTAAAAGCACGAAACTTTCCGGGAAACAGCAAACCCGCATCGTCAGCCACAGCCGGGATAGCGAAAACGATGTCGACCCTGACGCGCATTGGCAGAACGTTTCGACGCACCGCGATACAGGCGGTGCCGACCGTTCTGGGCATCGTGATCCTGAATTTCTTTCTGCTGCAGCTCGCGCCGGGCGATGCGGCCGACGTCATGGCTGGCGAGGCTGGTTCGGCCACGGTGGAGACCATGGCGGCACTGCGCCAGCGCTTTGGGCTCGACAATCCGCTGCTCGTCCAGCTGTTCAACTATCTCTACAATCTGGCGCATTTCAGCCTCGGCTTTTCGCCGCGCTACGGCATGCCGGTTGCCGACCTGATCGGCCAGCGGCTGCCCGGCACGCTGGTGCTGATGGCGGTGGCTCTGGCCGTCGCCATTGTGCTCGGCCTCGCCCTTGGATCGGTGATGGCGGTGTTTGCCGGGCGCCTGCCGGATCGTCTGCTCTCCGTTATTTCGCTGCTGTTCTATTCAATCCCGGGTTTCTGGATCGGCTTGATGCTGATCGTGTTGTTTTCGGTCAAGCTCGGCTGGCTGCCCAGCGGCGGCTCGGGAACCATCGGCAGCAACCTGACCGGCCTTGCCGGGCTCTGGGACAGGGCGCGCTACATGATCCTGCCGGCACTGTCGCTGGCGCTGTTCTACGTGGCGATCTATGCGCGGCTGACACGAGCGGCGATGCTGGAGGTCCAGTCGCAGGACTACGTGCGCACCGCCGCAGCCAAGGGTCTGCCGCCGGCCATAATCACCATTCGCCATGTCCTGCGCAACGCGCTGATCCCCATTACCACCATGGCCGGCATGCATGTTGGCGGCATGCTCGGCGGCGCCGTCGTTGTCGAGACCGTCTATTCCTGGCCCGGCCTCGGGCGTCTCGCCTTCGAAGCGGTCATGGGCCGCGATTTCACCGTGCTGCTCGGCATCCTTCTGTTGTCGTCGCTGCTGGTCATCATCGCCAACGCGACCGTCGATCTTCTGCACGCCTGGCTCGATCCCCGCATCGGAGTACGCTGATGGCTTCCACCGATTTCGCCGCGGGCGATGCCCGTTCCCGCCGTCTCCATGCCGATGCCCGCGGGCCCGCGGCACCGCCTGAGCCCGAGGCAAAGAGCTGGAGCAATCTCCACGCGCCCGACGCACGCTCCGCTTCGGCAGCGTCGGTGCCGATAGCCGTTGGAGGGCGTGCGCTGAAGGTTTTCCTGCGCAATCCCAACGCCATGTTCGGCGTGGTGTTCCTGTCGTTGGTCGTGCTGGCCGCACTGCTAGCACCAGTCCTCTATCCGGCCGATCCGCTATCGATGGTGGCGCGGCCCTTCCTGTGGCCGGGCCAGAACCCAGCCTTCCCACTGGGCACGGACTCCATGGGCCGCGATGTGCTTTCCGGCATTCTGCATGGCGCGCGGATTTCGCTGTTCGTCGGCCTGGTGGCGACCGCGCTCGGTCTCGGCTTCGGCATCCTGGTCGGCGCCGCCGCCGGCTACTTCGGCGGCTGGATCGACGATCTGCTGGTGCGCCTGATCGAGATCTTTCAGACCATACCGAGCTTCGTGCTTCTGGTCGTCATGGTGGCGATCGCGCAGCCGACCGCGCCTGTCGTGACAGTGGCGATCGCCGTCATCACCTGGCCGACGGTGGCGCGGTTGACCCGCGCCGAATTCCGGGCCATCCGCGAGAAGGATTTCGTCATGGCCGCCCGCAGCCTCGGCTACGGCCATGCCCGCATTATCTTCCGCGAGATCCTGCCCAATGCGCTGCCGCCGTTGATCGTGACCTCGTCGGTGATGGTGGCGACCGCGATCCTGATGGAATCGGCGCTGTCCTTCATGGGCCTCGGCGATCCCAACGTCGTCAGCTGGGGCTCGATGATCGGAGCGGGCAGGGAATTGATCCGCACCGCTTGGTATCTGACAGCGCTTCCGGGACTGGCGATCGTCTTTACCGTGCTGGCGCTCAACCTGATCGGTGACGGCCTCAACGACGCGCTCAACCCGCGCTTCTCACAGGAGCGCTAGAGATGGCGGCTCCTTTGCTCAGGATCGACAATCTGACGGTTCGCTTCCCGAACACTGAGCCGGTCAGCCGGCTGAGCTTCGAGGTCGGTGAGGGCGAGACGCTGGCGATCGTTGGTGAATCAGGCTCCGGCAAGTCGCTGACTGCGCTCGCCCTGATGCAGCTTCTGCCGCGCTCGGCGAAAATCCCCAATGGCCGGATCGAATTCGCCGGCAGGGACCTGCTCGGTCTCGACCAGAAAGCGATGCGCAACTTGCGCGGGCGCGAGATCGCCATGATCTTCCAGGAACCGATGACATCGCTGAACCCGGTGCTGACCATCGGCCGGCAGATCACGGAGGTGCTGACGCTGCACGAAGGCATACGCGGCAAGGCAGCGCGGAACCGTGCCATCGAGCTTCTCAATCTGGTTCGCATTCCCGATCCGCAGCGGCGTATCGACGACTATCCGCACCAGCTTTCCGGCGGCATGCGCCAGCGCGTCATGATTGCCATCGCCGTTGCCTGCCGGCCGCGCCTGCTGATTGCCGACGAACCGACGACGGCGCTCGACGTCACCATCCAGGCGCAGGTGCTCGATCTGCTCGATACGCTGCGCCGCGAACTATCGATGGCTGTCGTGCTCATCACCCACGATCTTGGTGTCGTCGCACAATGGGCCGACAAGGTCGTCGTCATGTATGCCGGCCGCAAGGTTGAACAGGCGCTGCCCGGCGTGCTGTTCAGAACACCCCTTCACCCCTATACGCGCGGCCTGCTGGCGGCGTCGCCGCGGCTGAAGACCAATCTCCACTACCGCGACGCCAGGCTGACGGAGATTCCCGGCAGTATCGTCTCGGCCGCCGGCGAAAAGGGCTGCCCGTTCCGCCCGCGCTGCGCGGTGGCGCGCGACAGCTGCGCCCATTTCGTACCCGCCCTCGTCGAGGTGAGCGAGGATCGTCTAGTCGCCTGCCCCTACAGCTTCATTCCGGAGGTTGCGCATGGCGCTGCTCTCGGTCTCTGACCTTTCCACCCATTTCCACGCCCAGGGCGGCACGCTGCGCGCCGTCGATGGCGTATCCCTCGAAGTCGGACGCGGCGAGACGGTTGGTCTCGTCGGCGAAAGCGGTTGCGGAAAATCGACGCTAGGCAAGACCATCATGCGGCTGGTCGACCCGACTAGCGGCAGGATCGAGTTCAACGGCACCGACATCACCGTTCTCGACGCGCGCCGGCTGAAGGCGGCGCGCCGTAATATCCAGATGATCTTCCAGGATCCGTTCGCATCGCTCAATCCGCGCCACATGATCGGCGACATCCTGACCGCGCCGCTGAAAGTCCATGGCATCGGCAGCAAGGCCGAACGGCGCACCATTGTCGAGGACATCATCGAGCGTGTCGGCCTGCCCAAGGATTCGCTTGGCAGCTACCCGCATGAATTTTCCGGCGGGCAACGCCAGCGCATCGGCATCGCCCGGGCGCTGATCCTCAATCCGGAACTGGTTGTATGCGACGAGCCGGTGTCGGCGCTCGACCTTTCGATCCAGGCGCAGATCCTCAACCTGTTGGTCGACATGAAACGTCAGCTCGGCCTGTCCTATCTCTTCATTTCGCACGATCTATCAGTCGTCCGCTATTTCGCCGACCGGGTGCTGGTCATGTATCTCGGCCGCATCGTCGAAAGCGCCGACAATTCGACGCTGTGGACCTCGCCCCAGCATCCCTACACGCGCGCGCTGATGGATGCCGTGCCGGACCCGTCGCGGCGCCGCCAGGCCGCGCCGATCTATGGCGATCTGCCGAGCCCGCAGAACATCCCGAACGGTTGCCGCTTTCACACGCGCTGCCCGCTGGCGACGGATCTGTGCCGTTCGCAGGAGCCGGCATTCCGGGCGATCTCGCCCGGACACCACGTCGCCTGCCACTACGCCGAACCAACCCTCAACTGAAAGTTCAACGGAGCAGAAAAATGTCCGATTACCGCTATCTCGGCCGCAGCGCCCTGAAGGTTTCGCCGCTCAGCCTGGGCACGATGATGTTCGGCGGGCCGACCGAGGAGACGGTCGCGCATCGCATCATCGACAAGGCGCGCGAGCAAGGCATCAACTTCATTGACACCGCCGACGTCTATCACAACGGCAAGTCCGAGGAAGTCGTCGGTCGCGGTATCAAGGCGACGCGCGATCATTGGGTCGTGGCGACCAAGTTCGTCAACTCGCATGACAAGGGGCCTAATCTCGGCGGCCATTCGCGCAAATGGGTGATCCAGACGGTCGAGAACAGCCTGCGGCGCCTGGGAACAGACTATATCGACCTGTTCTACTTCCACCGCGCCATCTTCGATGCGCCGTTGGAAGAGCCGGTGCGGGCGATCGCCGACCTGATCCGCCAAGGCAAGCTGCGCTATTTCGGCGTCTCCAACTTTCGTGGGTGGCGCATCGCCGAAGTCGCGCATCTGGCCGATGAACTCGGCATCGACTGGCCGGTGGCCAGCCAGCCGCTCTACAACATCGTCAACCGCACCGCCGAGGCCGAACAGCTGCCGGCGGCCGCCTATTACGGTCTTGGCGTCGTCTCCTACAGCCCGCTGGCGCGCGGCGTGCTGACCGGCAAATACGAGCCGAACCAGGCGCCTGCCGCCGACACGCGGGCCGGCCGTGGCGACAAGCGCATCGCCGAGACCGAGTGGCGCCCGGAATCGATCGAGATCGCCAGGCAGATCGCGGCGCACGCAAAGTCGCGCGGTGTTTCGGCAGCCGATTTCGCGCTGGCCTGGGTGCTCAACAACCGGTTGATCACGGCGGCGATCGCCGGTCCGCGTACCGAGGAACAGTGGGACAGTTACGCGAAGGCGCTGGACTTCAGGCTGACCGCCGAGGACGAGGCCTTCGTCGATCGTCTCGTCACCGCCGGTCATGCGTCGACGCATCGGTTCAACGATCCGAGCCATCCGGTCGAAGGCCGCGTGCCGCGTTCGGAGCCGGACGCGCCGATCCCATTGACGCGGCCTCTGCGCGCCGCCTGACAGTCGCCGACGAAATGGCGGGGCCGGCGGCCCCGCCCGCGTTTCCAATTGCTTTGGACAGATGAGAGAGCCCATGAATTTCCACGTCGAACGGCTGCGCCAGAACATCGTCGTGCTTTCGGGCAACACCCACAGGCCGTCGAAGTCGCGGACGCTGGCGCATCATCTCGGCGAGGCGCTGCGCGAAAGATTGTCTGTCACGGTAAATTTCCTCGATCTTGTCGATGCCGGCCGTGGTCTGGGTGCTGCGTTTACGCGAAAGGAATTGGCGCCGGAGGCGCTGAATGTGGTAACCGCGGTCGAACAGGCCGACGCGCTGATCGTCACGACGCCGGTCTACAACGGCTCCTATGCTGGCCTGTTCAAGCATCTGTTCGACCTCATCGATCCACTGGCGCTCGTCGACCGGCCGGTCCTGATCGGCGCGACGGGTGGTGGCCAGCGCCACGCGCTGGTAGTCGAACATCAGCTTCGCCCGCTGTTTGGCTTTTACTCCGCCCTGACGGTGCCGAGCGCCGTCTATGGCAGTGACAGCGACTTTGCCGACGGCAAGCTCGTAGATTCGCTGGTTCTGGCGCGGGCCGGGCAGGCCGTGGATCAATTCGTTGCCCTGCTTTCACCGCGCCAGCCGAAGAGCCAACCGGTCCGGGCGGCTTCGGCCTGACGGATAAAGTGCCAAGGCAAGTGCCTGATAGGCGATATATAGCCAAGGCGCGGCCCGTAAGCACTCCGCATTTTGCGCCTGAATAATCCCGCGGGCGACAGCGTGCCGTCTAAATCCGAATTCTTTTTTAAGCGCGAGCTGATTTTAAGAATTCCATTGCTATCTAAGTCTATAATATCAGTGGACTTTAATCCAACGCTCTTGAATAGGGCGGGCAGTCGAGGGGTTTGCCCTCTGTTCAAAAGGATTAAGGCTCCATGCGAAAGCTTATTTCCGCCGCCCTTATCGGGCTTGCCATAGCGGCCACATCCGCTGCAGCGCATGCCGACGACAAGAAAGTCGTCATCGCCTACCAGACCGGTGCCAATCCCTACAATCTCGGCATTGCCAACGGCGATCTTGCCAAGAAAACCGGCTGGAACATCGAATACCGCCGCTTCAATTCCGGTGCTGACATCTTTGCTGCCATCGCATCCGGCGACGTCCAGATCGGCGATGTCGGATCAAGCCCGTTCGCCGCAGCCGTCAGCAGGGGCATCGACGTGAAGGCCTTCTACATCTCCTCGGTCTCCCGTGACGGAGAAGCCCTGGTGGTGCGGCCCGATATCAAGTCGCCGGCCGACCTGCGGGGCAAGAAGCTCGCGGCCGCGCCGGTATCGACGGATCATTACCAGCTTCTCGCCGTCCTCAAGCAGGAAGGCATTTCGGAGAAGGAAACCCAGGTCATCGCCATTCCGCAGCCCGAAATCGTTGCTGCCTGGAAGCGCGGCGACATTGACGGGGCCTTCGTCTGGGATCCGGCACTCTCTGAACTCAAAAAGGACGGCAAGGTTCTGCTCACAGCCGGCCAGGTCGCCGACCGTGGCGCGCCGACCTTCAGCGCGCTGGTCGTGACCGGCGATTTCGCCAAGGCCAATCCCGACTTCCTCGGCCAGTATGTCCGGCTGATCGACGGCTACAACACGGCCTACCTGAGCAACCCGGCCGCATGGGGACCGGACTCAGAGAGCGCCAAGCTGGTCGCCGGTCTGCAGGGCGGCACGGCGGCCGAGAATTCGGAGCAGTTGAAGACGACTGTGGTTCCGCCGCTCGACGAGCAGGTGTCCGACAAATGGCTGGGCGGTGGCGACAAGAGCGCCGTTGCGAAAATCCTCAAGGACACCGCAGGCTTCCTGAAGGACCAGCACAAGATCACCGCCATCAAGGACAGCTACACCGCGTTCGCCGATCCGGAATACGCAGACGCTGCCAAGGCCTCGAACTAGAAATCACCTGACGACATTCAGGTTCCGGCTGGCGGAATTCTCGCCAGCCAGACTGCTTGGAGGCCCACCATGCTTCGAATCCGCGATGCCAGCGTGACCTTTCCGGCCTCGGATGGCCAGGACGTGCACGCGCTTGATCACGTCTCGCTCGATATCGCTCCAGATTCCATCGTTGTCGCGGTTGGTGCTTCCGGATGCGGCAAGTCGACATTGCTCAACGCGATCGCCGGCTTCCTGCCGCTCACCGAAGGCACGATCACACTGGACGGAAAAGAAATTGTCGCGCCCGGCGGCGATCGTGGCGTCGTCTTCCAGAAAGATACCTTGCTGCCCTGGGCCAATGTGCTGGACAATGTCGCTCTCGGCCTGAAATACCGGGGCGTGCGGCGCGGCGAACGCCATGAGCGATCGAGGCGTCTGCTGGAACTGGTCGGGCTCGCCGATTTCGCCGAAAAGCCGCCCTATGAACTGTCCGGCGGCATGCGCCAGCGAGTCGGCATCGCGCGGGCGCTGGCCACCGATCCGAAGATCCTGCTGATGGACGAGCCGTTCGGCGCCCTCGACAGCCTGACGCGCGAGACGATGCAGCAGCTTCTGGCCTCGGTCTGGGCCAAGACCGGCAAGCAGATCCTGTTCATTACCCATTCGATCGAGGAAGCCCTCACGCTCGGCACCACCATCGTTGTGATGTCGCCTCGACCAGGCCGCATCGTTGCCCGGTTCGACGCCGACTTCGTTCGCGACTTCGCTGAGAGCGGCGACATCGGGCCGATCCAGTCCCACCCGCGTTTCATCGAACTGCGGCAGGAAATCCGCTCGCTCATCCACCAGCCGGAAGGCGCCCGCACAGGAACCTTGCAATGACGCTCGCCGCCAATTCCGGAACCTCTTTTTCGTCTTCGATAGCTCAGCGCGCGCCGTCTCCCAAGACGCGCCGGTCCGCTTCGACAAGCACGCTCGGCATCAGCCTGGTCACGCTGGCGTCGCTCATCGCCTTGTGGTTTTTGGCCACGCGCTTCGGCTGGGCGTCGCCGCTGTTCCTGCCGTCGCCCGCCGAGGTACTGACCCAGTTCAGCGCCGTCTGGGCCGATGGCTATGCCAACGGTACGCTGCTCGAGCACACACTGGCCAGCCTCGGCCGCATCGCCGCGGCGCTCGGTGTCGGCATTTTCCTGGGCATTCCGCTCGGCCTGCTGATGGGACTCAATCGGTGGGTCAAGGGCATCTTCAGCGTTCCGATCGATCTCTACTGGGGTCTGCCGCCTTTGGCCTACCTGCCGCTGCTGATCATCTGGCTGGGCATCGGCGAAACTTCCAAGATCGTGCTCCTGTCGCTGTCGACCTTCGCCCCGATCTGTTTTGCCGCACAGGCCGGCGTCCGGTCGGTGCCGGCCGAACGCATCAATGCCGCGCTGTCGCTCGGTGCGAGCCGGCTGCAACTTTTCACCAGCATCATCCTGCCGTCCGCGTTGCCGGAAATCATGACCGGCCTGAAGATTGCCATCGGCGCCGGATTGTCCACGCTGGTAGCGGCCGAGCTGATCGCGGCCCAGTCGGGCCTTGGCTATATGATCATGTCGGCGGCCAATTTCCTCGCCACCGACGTCGTCTTCGTCGGCCTCATCGTCATCGCCATCCTTGCCTTCGCCTTTACCAGCGGCATGCGCTGGCTGGAGCATCGCCTCATCCCCTGGAAGGGCAAGATCTGACGCTTGCCTAGACATTCCGCAATCGCTGAAGGAAACAATCCGATGTCCAGCAACACCCGTCCGCTCGACCTCTACTGGTATCTGCCGACCCATGGCGACGGACCGTATCTCGGCACGGACGAGCGGCACCGCCCGGCAACCTTCGGCTATCTCAGGGAGATCGCCCAGACTGCGGACCGGCTTGGCTTCAAGGGTGTGCTCCTGCCGACAGGAACGCGTTGTGAAGACGCCTGGATCGTGGCGGCCGGGCTGATCCCGCTCACCGAACGGCTGAAGTTCCTCGTGGCACTTCGGCCGGGCAGCGGAACACCGGCGCTGTTTGCGCGTCATGCGGCCACTCTGGACCGCATTTCCGGTGGCCGCGTCCTGCTCAATGTCGTCACCGGTGCCGAACCGGCCGATCTCGCCGGCGACGGCAACAAGCTCAGTCATGACGAGCGCTATGCACAGACCGACGAGTTCCTGACGATCTGGCGGCGAATCCTTTCGGGTGAGCCGGCGGATTTCGACGGCAAATATCTTTCCGCCCATGGCACCGACATTTCCTTCCCGCCGGTTCAGCGGCCGCATCCGCCACTCTGGTTCGGAGGCTCTTCGGATGCCGGCATCGCGATCGCCGCCAAGCACGTGGACACCTATCTGAGCTGGGGTGAACCGGTGGACCAGCTTGTCGAAAAGATCGCCCGCGTCAGGGAAGCCGCAGCGGCGCAAGGCCGCATGATGCGCTTCGGCCTTCGCATTCATCTGATCGTACGCGAAACGGAGGATGAGGCGTGGGCGGCGGCCGACCGGCTGATCAGCCACGTCACCGACGACCTGATCGCCGAAGCCCAGAAGGGATTTGTCCACATCTCGGAATCCGTTGGCCAAAAGCGCATGTCGGCGCTCCATCAGGGCCGGCGCGACCGGCTGGTCGTCGGCCCGAATCTATGGGCGGGACCGGGGCTGGTGCGCGGAGGTGCGGGAACGGCCTTGGTCGGCAATCCCGACAATGTTGCCGCGCGCATTCGCGAGTATCAGGCGATCGGCATCGAAACCATCATCGCGTCCGGCTATCCGCATCTGGAAGAGGCGTTTAACGTCGCCGAATTGCTTTTCCCCAAACTCGGCCTGAGTGGCGAAGCCGCACCCCAGGAGCGCAGCTGGGACGTCGAGTTCGGACGCCCCAAAATCGCCGCGTCCGCTTCGTGACGTCCTGCCGACAGCGTCGGCCAGAGCGATGTCATGTCGCTTCGCGACGGCGATCGAAGCGAGGCTGCGGCTAGGTCCAATGACATGGCTTTCGGGAATCGACCGAGAGCAACGAGCGTCCTAGCTAACGCGTGTCGCGTCTGAGGGGCCGGGCGCCGCCGGTATGTGGCACGCCCGCCCGTTCGAGGATGCGCTTCCACCCCAGGTAATAAGTGTGCTTTGACATCGGCAGGTTTGGATCGAAGATCGAAGGGCAAACGAATGGAGAGACCCGACATTGATTTCAGGTGCAGGATGGGTGCAGCCAGAAATCAAACCGTGGCGTATGTCCGGTTAGGTATGGATGATTGGACGGGCCGAAAAAGCTAGTGGCTACAATCGGTTATCGTACAATTGGATACCGCCGGATAAAGTTAGGATAGGCCATATCCGGTCGCTCAAAATCGAGTTCCGCAAGGAGTGCTGGTTCGATCCTGGCTAGGGGCACCACTTTTTAAATTCCCACCCACTTCTTATTGAACCTAATGGCGTGGGTGGGATCGTCCACGACGCCCTCGACGGCCACCGAATGGTTGCGTCTTGCCTGTTGCCGCAAGCTGCCCAAGCTTCCGCTGAACGGTGCGCGGACCAGCCCCAAGCGCAATCTGGCGTTCCTCACCGCACGCGATCAGGCGTGCCGCGGTCCCGCAAGAAGACGTTGCCGCAAAGTCGATCGCTGCCCGACGGACATCTTTCCTCCCGCGAATTACCCACCAGACCCGGCCCACGGATGCAACCTCGGGAGGTGAGATATGCGGGCATTATGGCACGATGCGAAACAGCTTCGTCTTGGATCGTGCTGCGGGCCGGAGCCGCCGCCGTGCCTAGCGCAGGGCCGCCACGACGTCGGCGAAGTCGGCCCGCTTGCCATTGCCGGCGCGACGCAATTGCACCTCGACCGGCTTGCCGTCGGATTGGTCGCAGTAGACGATGGGTCCGGGCCGCACCCATTTGTCGCCCCACTCGGTCAGCGCGATAATGACCGTTTTGAATTCCAGCCCCTTCCGGGTCAGGACGTAGTCGGCCTGCTCGCCGGCGGCACCCGGGCGACGGTCCATCAGGCCGGCCTCGACGAAATCCTCGAGGCGCTTGGCCAGGATGTTGGTGGCGATCCCCAGGCTCTTCTGGAATTGCGAAAAGCGCGTGCAGCCGCCGAATATCGCGTCGCGCAGGATCAACAGGCTCCAGCGCTCGCCGACCAGTTCCAGGGCGCGTGAGGCCGAGCAGTTTTGTTTTTCATAGAGACGACCAAGCATGGTGTGAACATACCCTATTGACTTGCATCATGCAAGTATGCATTGTACTTGCATGATGCAAGCGACAGAGGTCGAGAGAGCGTCGCTCCACTTCATCGCCCGAGATTTCGGGTGTCCATCAACCAATCAGATCTAGACAGGAGATATGTTATGAAAAAGGAAGAAGATTACACGACGTCATTCGTCGTTAAGCAAAGCCCCGAAGCGGTTTTTGCCGCGGTTGTCAATCCGCGCGCCTGGTGGTCCGAAGATATCGATGGCGATACCAACAAGCTCGGTGCGATATTCTACTATCATTTCAAGGATATCCACCGCGGCACGTTCAAGGTCACGGAGCTTGTGCCCGGCAAGAAGGTCGTCTGGCACGTCGTTCTGAACTACTTCAACTTCGTCAAGGATGCGACCGAGTGGACCGGCACGGACGTGGTCTTCGAGATCGCGCCGACCGAAAAGGGGACCGAGCTGCGTTTCACCCATGTCGGGCTGAAGCCGAGTGAAGAATGCTACGATGTCTGCCATGACTCGTGGCGCTTCTATGTCGCGAGTCTTCGCGACCTGATTTCGACGGGCAAGGGGCAACCCAACAAGGGCGAAGACAACGCCAACCCAACGGTCGTGCCGCAAAGCGAGGATACCCGCACCGCCGAGCGCAAGGCGGCAGGCGATGGCGCCGGGATGATCGTCATGACGACGGCAGCGGCGAAGCCCGGCATCGAAAGCAAGGTGCGGAATGCCCTGCGGGACGTGGCGGGGGCGGCCCGCAAGCAAAGCGGTTGCATCGACTATAGCGTCTTTCGCTCGGAGGCCGAGCCCAACGTTACCATCTGCGTCGAGCGCTGGGCATCGAAGCAGGAGCGCGACGCTTTTCTACGCTCGGCGGACGCGAAGAATTTCGTTTCGGCCATAACCGGCGCCTTCCTGGAGCGGCCTTCGCCGATCTCCTACACGACATTGGAAGTCGGGTCCTAGTTGCAAGGGTTCGCCCGGCGATAGCGCCGGCTGCCCTGGAGCAATGCAACGGGGGAGACGGCGTCCAAGCGTGGGAACAGAAAATCATAGCCTACTTGCATGATGCAAGAACGAATGGCTTGCATTCATGCAAGAGGAGGAGAGATCGCCGTGCCGAAATCGATGGAAGTCACAAACAAAGCCGTTCTCGTGACCGGGGCCAATCGCGGCCTCGGCAAGGCGCTGGTCGAGGAAATATTGAGGCGGGGTGCCAAGCGCGTCTATGCCGGCGCGCGCAAACCGCTCGCCCACGTGGATCGGCGCGTCACGCCGCTGATCCTGGACGTGACCGATGCGGTGCAGATTGGGGCGGCTGTCGAGCGGATCGGGTCTCTCGATATCCTCATCAACAACGCCGGCATCGGGCTCTACGACGATCTTGGCGATCGTGCTGCGCTCGAGCGACACCTCGCTGTCAACCTGCTCGGCTTGCATGGCGTAACCCACGCATTCCTGCCGCTGCTCACGCATTCGCGCGGCGCCGTGGTCAACATCCTGTCGGAAGCGGCTCTCGTTTCCTTCCCGATTATTCCGTCTTACTCACTGTCGAAGGCCGCCGCGTTTTCCATGACGCAATCGCTGCGTGCTCTCGCCGGCGCTCGTGGCGTGAGTGTTCATGCAGTCCTGTCCGGTCCCATAGACACCGACATGAGCAGAGACGCCGATATACCGAAGAGCTCCGCGGAGAGCGTCGCGAAAGGCATCCTGGACGGCATGGCGCGAGGGGAAGAGGAAATCTTCCCTGATCCAAAATCGGCATCCATGGCCGAGAGCTGGCGCGGCAGCGCGTTCAAAGCGCTCGAACGCCAAATGGCGGCTTTCGTCCAAGCCATGCCCGCCAAGCCATAGGCGACCGCCGCCATCGATACGCTGCCAGCATTCGCAATTCAGCACCCCACAGTGGGGCGAACATCATGCTGTTGAACGCAACCTTCCCCGGTTTTCACCAGCGGATCACGATGACTTTCTCGGTCCCGTTGGCGAGTTCGACAGCTTCGGTGCCATCTGGTTTGCGGCTTTGGATTCTGGCGCTCCCGACAGCTTCGATGCCAACAACGTTGACTGCAAAGGCTTCATCGATTTCGGCGGCACAGATCAAGGTGTCCGGCGGCAGGTCCTTTACTTGATCCAACAACTCGCGAAGCTTCATGGTCGAATCTCCTTGGCGATAGCAGGAATGAGCAGCACGCTTTCGCCGCACATTCGGAACCCTGTCCCTTGAGAAAGGTTCCCGATGAGGTGGAGATGCCGCAGAATGGGACGAGCGCGGCGATCCGCCCGTCGCGATGATGTGAACGCGCCGTGCGAAGCATCTGTCTCAAATCCCTGTCCCTAATGCTGCCGGCGCAATTCCTTGTTGATCATGCCGCCCATCGCTAGACCGACCGCCATCACCGCAAAAGTCGCCGCGATAGATCGCTTCGGCAGCACCGTCTCCCAACCTGGCGTCAACCGCTTCGGCACGAAGCCATAATCTGTTGCCGCGGCAATGGCCGCTGCCGCCAACGCATCGCGAAATATCAGAAGCGACGGACGCGGCGGCCTCGAGGCGAGCCATAGTTCGAAGAGGAATGCCCAGAAGATGGAGGAAGCGTGATGCGTGCCATAGCCGACGAGCGTGTGCGCCACGTCACCGCGCCGCACCGACGCGGCCTGTTCGCCGTAGAGCCAGTGGCTGGTCGCATTCGTGGGCTGCAGGGCGCCTTTGCCTTCCCGCCTGGCAAGCAGGGCCAGCGCAGCTGTCGTGGCGAAGCTGACGATCGTACCCGAAACGGCTGCGGACAATCCTGTCTGGATCAGACTTTTCACTTGGTCCTCCGTCGTTTCGCGGTCGGCTCCTTGGAACGCCTTTGTGAATTCGCGGCAGTGTCGTGTGATTGCCAAAACGGCAAAACGAGTCCGAAGTTCCGGGCACGGACTTTTGGTTGGACGTTATCCCAGGAGCGTCCTCCGGGATAACGCCTTTGAAGTCCGGCTGCCTTTCCTCGCAAGCTACGGATCGTACCCTGAGCCGCTATTACATCGGCCCCGGCACCATCTTGGTCGGCTGCTCAGGCATCGGAAACGGATAGTTGTCGCATTTCACGTCCGGGTTCGTCGGGCTGAACATTCCGAGCGGGTTGTCCTTGAACAGCCAGGCGTGAAGGTCGTAGTGGTGGAACTCCTTCGGGATGAGCGGATAATGCCCCTCCATCGGCCCCTGGAATGTCTGGCCGAAGAGCTTCGGCGGCTCCTTTGTGTCCGGCGTCAAGGGCACGAGCCATTCCGCGCCGACCAGGCGCAATTCGCCGCCGACCGGCTCATAGATCAGCACATTGGGGCGCGTCGGATCCGCGGTCGGGCCGACAGTCGTGACGTTGACGAAATGGATGCCCATCGCGCCCTTCGGGTAGTCCATCGCCCCCTCTACCTTTTCGCCGCTGTAGAAGACGCATCCTACCGTTGATAGATAAAGCTCGCGAATGGCAACCTTGTAGTCTTCATACCTGGACAGCGATTTACGCAGGGCATCGATCTCGGCTTTGTCGGGCTCGGCCGCCCGAGGAGTGGCGGCGTTCAGACACGCGCCAACGAGACCTGCCAAGGTGAGGATACCGACACGCCTGAGGTGAGTTGTTTTCATCATGCATTCCTCCCAGATTTTTTTCTTCTGGCCGTGCAGGACCGAGGCGGCAGTGATGCTGGACGCGCGGCCGTAATCGATCGCCTCATCCCGGTTGGGACTGCGTCGATGCTAATCCTTTCCGCTGATCGGGAGAATTAACCCTGACGACCTAGGCCCGAGCGGGCCGACGGTGCGGAGACGGACGGTCGGGCCCACTTTGGACCCCAAGCACTAGCGCCGGCGCAGCAGGCTCCTCATCCGGTTGCGCAGCAGACGCGCCATGTTGCGGGTTTCGCGGTAGAGGTGAAGCTGCGACGCCGCCTGGCGGGCGGGGCGGTCGGCGTCCGGCGTCAGCCCGATCACCAGCGTGCCCATCGGCTTGCGTTCGCTCCACAGCCGGCTCATCACCGGATGGTCGGGCACCGCGCAGGAATCGGTCATCATGATGTTGGGGTCGTCGAGATGCTGCCTGGTCACCTCGATCATCAGCAGCGTGCCCGGCGAATAGGCGGCGAGCGTCTCGTCATAGGCGGTCTTCCAGGTGTAGGCGACGCCGGCCTCGACGAAGACGATCAGGCAGGCGACGGTGCGGCCGTCGAGCGTCAGCGAATGGATGCGGCAGAGATCCTGCTCGGCCAGCCGGTGCACCGCTTCGCGGGCGAAGGCGGCGCGGTAGCGGTCGATGGCCATGGCGGTGCGCTCGCGGCCTTTCCAGCCGGCAGCCTCCAGCGTCAGGAAATTTTCGATGGCGTGGCGGATCTCGTCAGGCCCGCGCGCCACGACATGCTGCAGCCGGCCGAGGTCGGCGAGGCGGCGCTTTAGGCGGCGGAACTCGCGATAATGGTGGGCGCGCAGCGAAGCCTTCAGATATTCCTCGCCGTCGAGCGCGCTTTCGAGCACCGGGCGCTCGGCCTTGCCGGTGGTGACCAGCATCAGGCCGCGCGTTTCGGCGACGCTGGCGAGCAGGCTCGCCACCGGGCCGTCCAGCCTTATGTCGGGCAGCACGAAGACCTTCGGCAGCTTGAGATGCGGCCTGGACAGCATCGCGAAGAAATCCTCGATGACGCCGATCGGATCGTCGCGATCGACCAGCGGCGTGCCGATCGGGCCGAACGGGCTCGACCAGGTGCGCATGACGGGAACGCCGAGCGGCACCATCGGCCGCTCGACCGAGAACGGCACCAGCAGGCGCAGCCGGTTGCGATACTGGTCACCGTCCCGGATGACGGCCAGCCGCACCTCGCGGTCCTCGAGCCTGGGCATGGCCGGCGCCAGGAAGCGCGGATTGAAGAAGACGTTGGACTCGATCGTGCGGGTACAGAGATAGTCGAGCTCCTCGACCAGGTCGAAGCCGGCGGAGGCCGGATAGATGGCAAGCTTGCGCTCGGGCCGGTTGTTGGCGAGGATCTCGACATGGGCGGGATCGGCTTCGCGGGCAAGCCCGGCAAGGCCGGACACCATGGCGCCGGCCGGGCCGCCGCTGGTTTCCTCGAGCAAGGGGACGGCAGCCATCAGGCGGCTCCTTTGGCGGGCACGAAAATGACCATGGCGATGCCGAGCTTGCGCCAGACCGTAAAGGACAGCGCGCCGGCCTCGAAGATCATGGCGAAGACGGTGGCCATCGCCGCGCCCCACAGACCGAAGAGCGGGATCAGCACGACGCTAAGCGCGATGTTGAAGGCCAGCGTCATGGCATAGACGGCGGCACAGATGTTCTGGTTGCCGCTCATGGTGAGCAGGCTTTCGCAAGGGCCGACGGCGGCCCGCGCGACGACGCCGAACACCAGCAGGAACAGCAGCGGATAGCCGGCGGAAAATTCCGGGCCGAACAGGGTCAGCATCGGCTCGCCCAGGGCCAGCACCAGCAGCGCCATCGCCAGCGACGGCCAGAAGGTCCACGACACGGTTTCGCGGGCGAAGGCGGCGAGCTTTTGCGGCTCGCCATGGGTGAACTGCGCATAGCGCTGGGCGACGCCGGCCTTGACCGCGAAATAGACGAAATGCACCAGCGCCAGCGTCTTGACGGTGGCGAAATAGACGGCGACGTCGTTGGGATCGAGATAGGCGCCGACCATCAGCACGTCGGCATTGGTGAGCAGGAAGAAGAAGCTCTCGACCAGGAAGATCGGCAGCGAGACGATGAACCATTGGCCGAAATGCAATTTCATCGGCCCGGCCGGAATCCTTTTGTCGATGCGCGACGTCACGCCGATAAGCTGGCCGAGCGTGGTGGCGTAGGTGGCGGCGATCGCGGCGAAGATCGCGGTCTTGGCGTCCGGCGCATAGCCCGCCAGCAGCATCAGCGCCATGAACGCCAGGATCAGCAGCGGCCGCACCAGGAATGTCGGCGACAGCGCAAACAGCGCCCAGGAATTGGCCCGCGCCAGCCCTTGCAGCAGGTCGGACATGGCGATCATCGGCAGGCAGATGATGCCGAGGATGAACGGCACGACATAATAGTTCTCGATAAAGGGCGACAGTAGCCAGACGCCGAGCGCGCCGAGGCCGGCGATCACCGTCGAGGCAATCAGCACGAACAGCCGGCTGGCCCGCACGATGCCGCGCAATTCGGCTAGCATGCCGCGCTCGCGATATTCGGGAATGAAGCGGATGATCGAGGTGTGGAAGCCGAGGCAGGCGAGATTGCCGACGATGACCATCGTCACCCACACGAGCACGAAAATGCCGTATTCGAACGACCCCATCCAGCGCGCCATCAAAACCTGGCTGACGAAGGCGATGACGGCGCTGACGATGCGGACCGAAAAGGCGATCAGCGACATGCGGCCGGCCTCGCCGCGCGCGCCGGCGCTGAACAGGACGGCATCGATCAGGCCAAGCAGCGGCCTTATGCGCAGCGCAACGCGCTGCGGCAGGAACCGCCCGGCTGTCGTCGCCGCGGAAAAGCGCACCCGATACTCTCCGTTTTCCGCCAATTTACAGGGGTTGGGTGTAGCGGAGACACATTAAGAAACGGTTGGGTGAGCTTTCCTTCGCCCCGTCTCTATACGGGGAGAAGGTGCCGGCAGGCGGATGAGGGGCGGCGCGCTGCTCATATTCATCATTCGCGCAACCCTTTACCCCGCTCGGTAGTGTCTCAGTTTGAAATACGCGGAAGCGCCTATCCCGTTTGCCCCATATGCGAAAACGCCTATATGCTTAGCGGAAAGCATGGCAGCAACAATGGTCTACACTGTCATCTGGTATGGAAGACAGGGCATCGTCGACAAGGTGATCTTCGACGACGAGAAGACCGCGAAAGATCATGCAACCTCCATGTTCCAAACCCGAAAGGGTGACGATGGAATCGTGTCCGTTGAAGTTCGTAAGGACAACGGCGCTGTCGTTTTTAGCCATGCGGAGAACTAGGAGTGCCCACCGGACCTAAGGCCAGAAGCGCCCCGCCGACGTGATCGGCAACGCCGTCCGCGTCCTGCGCATTGCGACAGGCGAGGAAGCTGACGATGTGATTGACGACGGCAAGGACCCCACTGCCAAGGCCCTTGGCGCAGAGCGGAAAGAAGCGGGCCGAGAATATGACGCCAGAGCGTCGCGCTGAGATCGCGCGCAAGGCGGCGGAAGGCTGCCTTGGATCAGGACAGCACCCGGCTCTACTGCAAGATCGTGCCACAGATGGTGCCTTGGCTGCCGGAGGAAGAAGCTGCGCAGCTGAAGTTCGCGTTCGAAGCCGAAATGGAGCGGCTGAAGGCGGCTTAAGCACTGACGCCGGCGGGACAGCGCCCCCCTCTGGCCTGCCGGCCATCTCCCCCTCGGGTGGGGAGATTGGCTAATCGCGAACGCTAGCGCTGCCCCTCATCCGCCCTTCGGGCACCTTCTCCCCGTATAGTGACGAGGAGAAGGAAGAGGCTACATACCCTTCATCGCATCGCACGACACGTTCGGGTTCATATCCGCGAACGCGCCGGTCGGGTTGCCCTTCCAGGCCCAGACATGCAGCTCGTAGAACGGACCGAGGCCATAGCGATTGGGCGCGCTGTTGAAGTTGAACAGATGCCCATCGAGCGAGGCCGGGCCTTTCGAGGTGATGTATTCGACCGCGATCAGTTTTAGCGTCCCGTCGGCCGCCGGCTCGTACATCACCGCTTCAGGCTTGGCGACATCGACAGCGTCATCCTTGAGGTAGCCCGGATTGACGTAGTGGATGCCCATGGCGCCGCCGGTGATGCCGCTGGCGCAGGGAATCGGCGCATAGCCCTCGGCGGTTGCCGCCGCCACATTCTCGAAGCGGCTGTTGGCCGCGCGTACCATGTCGGCCAGCGGATTGCCGTCCTTTGCCTGGGCCGCGGTGGCGGCGATCGACAGGATGGCCAGGGCGGCAAGGCGCCCGGTGCAAAGATTGATGTTCATGTTCTCTCCGGTTGTTTGAGGACGCGCACCGAGCGGGTCTGCTCAACGCTGCGGCGTCCGTTGGAATTTTGCGAAACAGGTCGCTCGTCCTGTTTTCATGTCGGCCGCAGTGATGCGGCCGGTTGCACGGCTTGTTTCAGCCCGTCCAAACGGCGCGGCGGCCTAATGGTCCCACCAATAATATTCCCAGTATTCGCGCCGCTGCTCGCGGTCGGGCAGTCCGATGTCCTGCCTCAGATAATCGTCTTGCGGGGGCAGCCGGCGCCGCCTGCCCAGCAGACGCGAAGGCAGCGCCGCCGCGATCCGCCATAGACGGCCAAGCAGGGAACCGCCGGGGTTTCCCACGACAGGCGCCGGTTCGCCGACCGGCATGCCATCAGGCATGTCGCAATTGCCGCGAATGGCAGTTTGATACTCATCCTTTTGTCCGCCACTTGGGGTTTGCCTGCCATCAACGGTAAAAGTAGGGGTCAAGAACCCGCACCTCCGTGATCTTGTCGACACGCAGCGAATTCTTCTGGGCGGTGCTGCGGATCGCCTCGGGCGAGGGCGCGTCGTAGATGCAGAAGCTGCGCTTCTTGTCCGGCGACACGTAGGACTGCAGCCAGGTAACGCCCTTTTCGGCATTGCGCATGACGACACCGCCCAGCGCGTCGGCGCCGGCTTCGTTCATCGGCACGTTGAGGCCGTCCGGGAATGTGCGTTCGATCAGATAGCGAGGCATGGAAGCCTTCCTTTCTCCAGTGGGGCACGCCCGGTTTGAGCGCGGCTCGACATTGATCACGACCGGCAAGAGCGCACATCGGAGCCTTTCCCCATTTTTGGCGGGACGATTCCCTATGTTGGCAGCGTTATGGACGGGGGATATGTTGGCGGGTCCATCGCGGGTCCGCCTGTTCGGCGAACTCGATCTGCGTGAGCGAATGATGCTTCTGGAACGGCAGGCACAGCTGGAGCGACTCGACGGGCTGCTGGCCGATGCCGGGCGCGGCCGTGGCTGCGTCGCGGTGCTTGCTGGCGAGGCCGGGGCCGGCAAGACCGCGCTTGTCGAGGCCTTCATCGACCGGACTGCGCAAGCCACGCGCATATTCCGCAGCGCCTGCGAGGATCTGTCGATACCCGATCCGCTCGGGCCGCTTTACGATCTGGCGCGGGACGCGCAATGGGCGCTGCCGCAGGCGATCGATCATCGGCAAGGACAGAGGCTGCCGCTGTTTTCGGATGCGCTCGAAATCTTCGAGACGAAGGCGCAGCCGACCCTGCTGGTAATCGAGGACTTGCACTGGGCCGATGATGCGACGCTCGATTTCGTCCGCTTTCTCGGCCGGCGCATCGCCAACAGGCATCTCTTGCTGCTGCTGACGGCGCGCACCGATCGCAGCGAGGGACAGATGCGGGTGCGCCGCGCGCTCGGCGAGATACCGGCAGGCAGCGTCGCGCGCATCGACGTGCCGCTGCTCAGCGAGGCAGCGGTGCTGTCGCTGGCCGAGGCGGCGGGGCGCGATGGCGATGCCATCTACCGGGCGACGGCGGGCAACGCCTTTTTCGTCACCGAGCTGTTGTGCAGCGGATGCGAGGAAAAAACGGCGCTGCCGGCAAGCGTGCGCGACGCGGTTCTGGCGCGGGCCGAGCGCCTGTCGGCCGGCGCCCGCGCGATGCTCGACGCGGTGTCGGTGTTCCCGCGCCGGGCCGACGCCTGGGCGTTGCAAGGCCTGTGCGGCGTCGCCAGCGCCGGCCAGCTTGCCGAATGCGTCGCCAACGGCCTGTTGGAGGATCAGGGCGACGGCTATGCGTTCCGGCACGAGATCGCCCGCCGCGCCATCGAAGCGATGTTGACGACGAGCCACCGGCGGCAGTTCAACCAGCGCGCGCTGGCCGCCCTGCTCGAAAACGGCGAGGTTTCCACCGGCCGCCTGGTGCATCACGCGGTGGAGGCGCACAATCTGCAGGCAGTGCGCGAGCTGGCCCCGGTTGCGGCGCGCGAGGCCTCCCGCGTCGGCGCCCATCGCGATGCGGCCGGCTTCTATGAAGCCGTGTTGCGGCAGGCCGACAGCCTGCCGGTGGAGGAGCGCACGGCGCTCTATGAGAAATATGCCTTCGAGTGCCACCTCATCGGCAAGATCGACGAGGCCATCGCCGCGCAGGACCAGGCGCGCCGGCTGCATCAGGCCCAGGGGAATACGGGGAAGGAAGGGGATTGCCTCAGATGGCTGTCGCGCTTTGCCTACCTGCTTGGCGACCGCATGGCTGCCGATGCCCTTGGCGAGCAGGCGGTTCAGCTGCTGGAGGCCGCGCCGGCCGGGCCGGAACTCGCCATGGCCTATTCCAACCTCTCGCAACTGGCGATGCTGGCCGAAAGGCTCGACGACACGCTGCGGCTCGGCAACAAGGCGATTGCGCTCGCCGAACAACTGAACCGGCCCGACATCGTCTGCCACGCGCTCAACAATGTCGGCAGCGCCGAGCAGTGGCTGGATCTGGCAAACGGACGGCTGCACCTTGCCCGCAGCCTGGAGATCGCGCTGGAGCAGAATTTTCAGGAACATGCGGCGCGCGCCTTCACCAACAGCGCCTGCAGCGAGATGAACCAGCTCGGCTTCGCTGACGCGCGGTCGTTCCTCGATCGCGGCATCAACTATTGCGTCGAAAACGACCTCGTCACCTGGCGCGACTATATGCGCGGCGTGCTGGCGCAGCTGCTGCTGCGCCAGGGGCAATGGGAAGAGGCTGCCGCCGAGGCACTCGAGGTGATCGCCAACGAGCAGGCGACGATGCTGGTCCGCCATCCCGCCGTGGTGGCGATGGCAAAGCTGCGCGTGCGGCGCGGCGATCCTTCCGCCGAGCCGCTGCTTGCCGAAATGGCGCGGTTCCTCGAAAAGGGATCGGAATTGCAGCGGCTGGCGCCCTATGCGGCACTGATGGCCGAGCGGGCATGGCTTGGCCAGGGCGACCGGGAGGAGGCGTTCGGCCTGATCGCGCTGGCCGAGAGCCTGTCGACGACACGGGCGGTCTTCGGCGAGCTGGCGATGTGGCGGCAGAAGCTGGCGCCGGACCTCGATCCCGGCGACACCATCGGCATGGCCGCGCCCTACCGGCTGCTGCTCGCCGGCGACTGGCAGGCGGCGGCAGAACTATGGGCCGAGATGAACGCGCCCTACGAACGCGGGCTGGCGTTGGCAGAGGGCGACGAGACCGCACAGCGCTCGGCACTGGAGATTTTTGAGAGCCTCGGCGCCAGGCCCGTCGCCGTTCACCTGCGCGACACCATGCGGCGCAACGGGGTCAACCGTATTGCAAGGGGGCCGCGCCAAACGACGCGTGCCAATCGTGCCGGCCTGACCCAGCGCCAGATGGAGGTGCTGCAACTGATCGAGCGCGGGTTCTCCAACAAGCGGATTGCCGAGCAGCTGACAATTTCGCCGAAGACGGTCGATCACCACGTCTCGGCGGTTCTGGGCAAGCTGGAAGCGGTTTCGCGGGGTGAGGCGACGGCCGCGGCACGCGATTCAGGGCTGATTTGAGAAGCGAATAAATCAAAGGCCGGCGACCCTTCGCGCCCCCCTCTGGCCTGCCGGCCATCTCCCCCTCAGGTGGGGAGATTGGCTAATCGCGAACGCTAGCGCTGCCCCTCACCCGCCCTTCGGGCACCTTCTCCCCGTGAACGGGGAGAAGGAAGGTGGCGCTTACGCAAACGCCCCATGGCAATGCTTGTATTTCTTGCCCGAACCACAGGGGCAAGCCTCGTTGCGGCCGACCTTGCCCCAGGTCGCCGGGTTCTTCGGGTCACGGTCTTCGGGGGCGACGATGGCGTTGGTCTCCTGGCGGACCAGGACGGCCGTCTCGCCGCCTTCGAAATCGTCCTCGCCGGTGAAGCCGTCGATATGGCTGCCGAACATGTCGGGGGCTTCGGGCGGCGGCGCATCGGCCGCCTGGCGGACCAGCTCGACGCGCATCAATTGCGCGGTGACGGCCTGGCGCAGATTGCCCAGCATCGCCTGGAACAGCTCGAACGCCTCGCCCTTGTACTCCTGCAGCGGATCGCGCTGGGCATAGCCGCGGAAGCCGACGACCGAGCGCAGATGGTCGAGATTGACGATGTGCTCGCGCCACAGATGGTCGAGCGTCTGCAGCACCACGGAACGTTCGACATAGGTCATCACGTCGGGGCCGAAACGCTCGGCGCGCTCCTTGGCGGCGGCGTCGGCGGCCTGGCTGACGCGCTCGCGGATGTCGTCCTCGGCGATGCCTTCTTCCTTGACCCAGTCCTCGACCGGCAGATCGAGATTGAGGAATTCGGCGATCTCGGCCTTGAGGCCGGCGACGTTCCACTGCTCGGCATAGGCGTTTTCGGGAATGTTCTTGGCGACGATCTCCTCGATGACGCCTTCGCGCATCTCTGTGATGGTCTCGGACAGGCCCTCGCCGTCCATCAGCTCGATGCGCTGCTCGAACACCACCTTGCGCTGGTCGTTGGAGACGTCGTCATATTTCAACAGGTTCTTGCGGATGTCGAAGTTGCGCGCCTCGACCTTCTTCTGCGCCTTTTCCAGCGCCTTGTTGATCCAGGGGTGGATGATCGCCTCGTCTTCCTTGAGGCCGAGCTTCTGCAGCATGCCGTCCATGCGCTCGGAGCCGAAGATGCGCATCAGGTCGTCCTGCAGCGACAGGAAGAACTTCGAGCGGCCGGGGTCACCCTGGCGGCCCGAGCGGCCGCGCAACTGGTTGTCGATGCGGCGCGATTCATGGCGTTCGGTGGCGAGCACGTAGAGGCCGCCGGCGGCGAGCGCCTTTTCCTTCAGCCGGGCGATGTCGTCGCGGATTTCCTTTTCCCTCGCCTCGCGCTCGGGGCCGGCCGGCATGTCGCCAAGCTCGTCGGCGATGCGCATGTCGGCATTGCCGCCGAGCTGGATGTCGGTGCCGCGGCCGGCCATGTTGGTGGCGATGGTGATGGCGCCGGGCTTGCCGGCCTGGGCGACGATCGCCGCCTCGCGCTCGTGGTGGCGGGCGTTCAGCACCTCGAAATCCTTAAAACCTTCCTTGCGCAGGCGTTCGGCCAGCTGCTCGGACTTCTCGATGGAAGTCGTGCCGACCAGCGTCGGCTGACCCTTGGCGCGGGCTTCTTTGATCTCCTTGACGATCGCCTTGTATTTCTCCTCGACCGTCCGGTAGACCTCGTCGTCTTCGTCAATGCGGATGACCGGCAGGTTGGTCGGGATCTCGGTGACGTCGAGATTGTAGATGTTGGCGAATTCCTCGGCCTCGGTCAGCGCCGTGCCGGTCATGCCGGCGAGCTTCTTGTAGAGGCGGAAATAGTTCTGGAAGGTGACCGAGGCGAGCGTCTGGTTCTCCGGCTGGATCGCCACATGCTCCTTGGCTTCGAGCGCCTGGTGCAGGCCCTCCGAATAGCGGCGGCCGGGCATCATGCGGCCGGTGAACTCGTCGATTATGACGATCTCGCCGTTGCGCACGATATAGTCCTTGTCCCGCTGGAACAGCCGGTGCGCCTTCAGCGCGTTGTTGACGTGGTGGACGATGGCGACGTTCTCGACGTCGTAGAGCGACTCGCCCTTGAGCAAGCCGGCATCGCGCAGCATGTTCTCCAGCTTCTCGGTGCCTTCCTCGGTGAAGATCGAGGTCTTTTGCTTCTCGTCGATCTCGTAGTCCTGCGGCTGCAGCTGGATGATGAAGGTGTCGATAGTATTGTACATTTCCGAACGGTCCTCGAGCGGACCGGAAATGATCAGCGGCGTGCGGGCTTCGTCGACCAGGATGGAATCGACCTCGTCGACGATGGCGTAGCTGTGTCCGCGCTGCACCATCTGGGCGCGCTCGTACTTCATGTTGTCGCGCAGATAGTCGAAGCCAAGCTCGTTGTTGGTGGCGTAGGTGACGTCGGCGGCGTAGGCGACGCGGCGCTCCTCGTCGGACAGGCCATGGACGATGACGCCGACTTTGAGGCCGAGGAATTTGTAGACGCGGCCCATCCATTCGGAGTCGCGCGTGGCCAGGTAATCGTTGACCGTGACGACATGGACGCCGTTGCCGGCGAGCGCGTTGAGGTAGACCGGCAACGTCGCCACCAGCGTCTTGCCTTCGCCGGTGCGCATCTCGGCGATGCCGCCATTGTGCAGCACCATGCCGCCGATCAGCTGCACGTCGAACGGCCGCATGCCGAGCACGCGGCGGGCGGCCTCACGCACGGTGGCGAAGGCCGGCACCAGGAGGTCGTCGAGACTGGCGCCGTTGGCGATGTCCTGGCGGAATTTGTCCGTGCGGGCCTGAAGCTCGGCGTCGGAAAGCGCCCGCATCTCGTTTTCCATGGCATTAATCGCCTCGACGCGCGGCCGGGTCGATTTGACCCGACGATCGTTGGAGGAGCCGAAAACCTTACGGGCGAGACCGCCGAGACTGACCATCCAATGGCCCTTTCGATAGCATTCCAAGTCATTGCGACGGGCGCCGGCCGGCCCCCATCAAATGCGCGTGAACGCGGACAAACGCAAAAAGCGCCCGGAAAACGGTTCTGGACGCAAAGTCGTTGGACAGATAAGAGGGGGCTCATTCGATGTCAACGCCGCGCCCGCCCTGTCGACCGCGCCAAATTCCGCCACAATCCTGCTGGTCTGGAAGCCATTCCGCTCTAGCTACCCCGCTTTGGAGATAACCGTAATGTCAGTATTGTTCCGCCGCGCGTCGCTCGCCAGCCTTGGTCTGGCATTCGGGCTATCGGCCCTCTCGCTGTCGCCGCTGATGGCGCAGGAAGCCGCCCCTGCCCAGCCGGCGGCACCCGCCCCGGCAGCCAAGCCGGTCGATCCGAACGCCGTGGTCGCCACCATCAACGGCCAGACGCTGACCGAGGCAGACCTTGGGCTTGCCGAGGGCGAGCTGTCGCAGCAGTTCGCGCAGCTTCCGCCCGAGCAGCGCCGCGCCGCGGCGCTGTCGGCGGCGATCGAAATCCGCGTGATGGCGGCTCAGGCGGTGACCACCGGCCTCGACAAGGATCCCGACTTCCAGCGCCGCATGGCCTTCCTGCAGCAGCGCGCGCTGCATGGCGAAATGGTCGAGAAGGGCGTCGTCGACAAGGTTACCGATGCCGAGGTCCGCGCCCGCTACGACCAGGAAATTGCCAACACGCCGCCCACCAACGAGGTGCACGCCCGTCACATCCTCGTGAAGACGAAGGAAGAGGCAGACGCCATCATCAAGCAGCTCGACGGCGGCGCCGACTTCCAGAAGCTTGCCAACGAGCACACCAGCGATCCGAGCGGCAAGACCAGCGGCGGCGATCTCGGCTGGTTCGGACCTGGCCAGATGGTGCCGGAATTCGACAAGGCGGTATTTGCGCTGGCGGTCGGCAAATACACCGAGCAGCCGGTGCAGTCGCAGTTCGGCTGGCACGTCATCAAGGTCGAGGACAAGCGCACCAAGCAGCCGCCGGCCTTCGACCAGGTCAAGGACCAGGCCCGCCAGGCGGTCATCCGCGACAAGTATTTCGCGCTGGTCAAGTCGCTGCGCGCCAACGCCAAGGTCGACATCCCGGATGCGAACCTGAAGAAGACGGTCGACGCACTGGAAAGCGCCAAATAGGGCTAGATTGAGCTACGGCAGGGCGCTTGCCGCCCTGTTGCTTCTATTTGGGGGCGCGACCGATGATGCGTCGACGCCGCCGCCGGATCGGCGTGGCGTCGCCGGCATCCTCAGCGACTATGCCTTTCAAGACATAGCCGACCGCCCTGCGCAGCGTCGCTTCGTCCTCGTCCAGGCGGTTCGTCAGAAGATGCGTCCAGGCGAACGAGGCGATCAGGTCGGCGACGACAGTGGCATCGACATCGGCTGCCACCTCTCCCCTTGCCTTGGCGCGTTCGACCATCTGGCCGGTATGGACACGACGCCCTCTTGCGTATTCGGCTAGAGCGGCGGCCGCGTTTTCATCCGACTGCGCTTCGGCAATCAGCGATCGGAACACGCTGCCCGACGATGTGTCGCGCCAGTGCGCGAACAAGCTCTTCAGGAAGCCGACGAGATCCTCCTCGAGCTTCCCGGTATCGGGATTGTCGACGCGCTTTTGCCGCTGGTAAACGTCGAGCAGCAAGGCGGCCTTGCTTGGCCACCAGCGATAGATCGTCGGTTTTCCGGCGCGTGCGCGGCGCGCCACCGCCTCGATCGAGAAGCCGGAATAGCCGGCTTCGACCAGCACCGCCTCGGCGGCATCGAGAATGGCATCGGCGCTTTCCGGGCTGCGCCGTGCGCCGGCTGACTTGCGCCCGGGATCGGTGGTTTCGCCCATCTCTTCTTCCTTACCCGCGGTTTCAGCAGCCATCATATACAACTCTTGACGAAACGGAACGATCCGTTTTATATATAACGGAACGTTCCGTAACGATAAGGAGAGTTTGATGCACTCGACCGCCGTGACCCGCTTTTCGCGCCTGCGCTTCGCCGTGCTGGTGCTGCTCGGCGTCTATCCGCTGATCACTGCCATTCTGTACGTGGTTTTTCCGCTGACGCAGGAATGGCAAATCTGGCAGCGTACGCTGGTCATCGCGCCGCTGATGGTCTCGATCATGATCTGGGGGCTGATTCCGGGCGTGCAGCGGGCGTTTCGCGGGTTCATCAACCCAGCGGTCCGCTGATGTTCATTCCAGCGCTTGCGACGTTTCCGACGCAACGCGCCACGCGCCATCGGCCAGCACGAGTTCCAGCGTCACCCGCGCCTTGCCGGTCAGGCGCTGCGCCGATTTGTCCTTCGGCACATAGTCGTAGCGCATGGCGAAAACCACGTCGGCACGGTCCTTGCCGTGCGGCGTCACCTCAAGGCTGCCGGGCTCGAGACCGAACGACCACGATGCCCATTGCGCGAACCAGTCGGTCTTGACCTTGACGATCGCCTCGCTGTCGTAGCGCGTGCCGTAGATGATGGCCGACGAACCGTAGAGCCGCTTGACGGTTTCGCGCATTCTCCTGGCGTCAGGCGCCAGATAGTCCTCGCGCAGGAACTTTTCGATGGCACCCTTGTCGCCGACGGAGCGTTCGAGCGCAGCCACCTGCGACGCGGGGGCCGGGCTGACGGCCGGTTTCGGTTGCTGGGCAATGTCTGCGCCCGGCACGAACTCGAAACGCTCGAGCAGCGATCCCTGCTCCCAGGGACGCTGCGCCTCGCGCGTTGCGGAAACGACGTCGCGGCGCACCGCGATCATCATGTCGTTGATGCTCTGTCCGGGCTCAGCCATATGCCGCAAAAGTGCCGCCGCAAACGGCGAGTTGCGCCCCGTCCCGTCCATTGCGACAGCGCCGGGCGCCGTCGAGAAGGCGATGAACGAGCCGCGCGTCGACTCGAACTGGGCAAGGCCGGCGAGAGCCGTCGCCGAGCGCGTCGTGGCGCTGCGGCTGAGACTTCGGGCAAACGGGTTGTTGCGGCAGGCATCGAGGAAGACCAGGCTGACCTTGGTCTGCTGCTCCATGATGTCGAGGACCTCGTCGATCGGCACCGCCTCGAGCTGCAGCTTGACCGGCATGTCCAGCCTGGCGTCGACCGGCACGATGAAGTTGCGCCCGTCGACCTGCAGGCCGTGGCCGGCATAGTAGAACAGCCCGGCACCGGCACCTTGCAGCGCATCTGAGAATTCGCCGATCTTGCGTTCGAGCTCGCGCTTGCCGAGATCGTTGCCTTCGATCACCTCGAAGCCGATGGCGCGCAGCTTGTCGGCGATGTCGAGCGCATCGTTGACGGGATTGGCCAGCGTGCCGGCTTCGGCGTAGCTGCCGTTGCCGACCACAAGCGCCACGCGCCGCGCCGTCTGCGCATCGGCCCGCAGCAGCAGAAAGCCCAGAAACGCCAGTGCCAAGACCACAAGCCTGCCCATGGGGCAGGATCATAGCGCTATCGGTCGCAGCGACGCCAACAAATTTGCAACAGCCTGCTTGCGGCCGCGGCAGGTGTCAGGCGTCCGGCACCCGTAACGGCTGTGAAAACGCCTTGCGCCGGCGCGTGCTATCGGGCAAACCGGCGTTCCTTTCGCGATTTTTCCCGCCCGGGGTCTTCCATGTCCACACAGGTTTCGCCGCTCGCGCCGAAGAAATATGCCAAGATGCCGGCCATCGAGGGCGTGCGCATCGCCACCGCCGAGGCCGGCATAAAATACAAGAACCGCACCGACTTGCTGGCCATGGTGTTCGACGCCGGCACCACCGTCGCCGGCGTGTTCACCAGGTCGAAATGCCCGTCGGCGCCGGTTGATTTCTGCCGGCAGAACCTCACGGCGGGCAAGGCGCGCGTGCTGGTCGTCAATTCCGGCAACGCCAATGCCTTTACCGGCCAGAAGGGCCGCGCCTCGACGGCACTCACGGGCGAGGTGGCGGCGAAGGCGGCCGGCTGCACAGCGGGCGAGGTATTCCTGGCCTCGACCGGCGTGATCGGCGAACCGCTCGACGCCGGCAAGTTCAGCCATCTGCTGGCCGGGCTGGTCACGGACGGCAAGCCGGACTTGTGGACCGAAGCCGCCAAGGCGATCATGACTACCGACACCTATCCCAAACTGGCGACCGCGACGGTCAAGCTCGGCGATGCCGACGTCACCATCAACGGTATCGCCAAGGGCGCCGGGATGATCGCGCCCGACATGGCGACGATGCTTTCCTTCATCGCCACCGATGCGCCGATCGCAGCACCCGTGCTGCAGGACCTCCTGTCGCGCGGCACGGCCAAGACCTTCAACGCGGTTACCGTCGACAGTGACACCTCGACCAGCGACACGCTGCTGATGTTCGCCACGGGTGCTGCCGCCAGGCGCGGCGCGCCGGCAATTTCCGAACCAAAGGATGCGCGCCTCGGCGCCTTCCGCCGTGCCCTCGGCAAGGTGCTGAAATCGCTGGCACTGCAGGTGGTGCGCGACGGCGAGGGCGCCCGCAAGCAGGTCGAGGTCACCGTCACCGGGGCCAAATCGGCCCGCTCGGCCAAGCGCATCGCGCTGTCGATCGCCAATTCGCCGCTGGTCAAGACGGCAGTCGCCGGCGAGGACGCCAATTGGGGCCGCGTCGTCATGGCCGTCGGCAAGGCCGGCGAACCGGCCGACCGCGACCTTCTGTCGATCTGGTTCGGCGACAACCGCCTGGCCTATCAGGGCGAGCGCGACGCCGCCTATTCCGAGGAGGCGACTTCGGCGTATATGAAGCGCGACGAGATCCGCATCCGCGCCGATATCGGCATCGGCCGCGGCAAGGCGACGGTGTGGACCTGCGATCTCACCAAGGAATATGTCGCCATAAACGGCGATTATCGGAGCTGATGGCGTTGGCTTCCAGACATCCGGCAAGCGTGTTGGCGATCGTGCGCCGCTATGAGGCGGCCGGCTTTCGCGCCTGGCCGGCGGCCGCCGTCCATTATGACGGCACCTGGGTGGTGCGGCTGACGGCCGGCCATCCGGCCAAGCGGCTGAATTCGGTCAATCCGCTCGATCCGGGCGACATCCAGCACATTGCCGAGCGCATCGGTCGCGCCAGCCGTCGGTTCGACGCCTATGGCAGGCCGCTGACCTTTCGCATCTCGCCGCTGTCGGGGCCGGATCTCTCAAAGTACCTCGACGGCGAGGGCTGGAGCATATTCGCGGAGTCGCTGGTCATGCGGCTGCCGCTGGCGGACGCTATGCTCGACGACGCCATGGACCAGATTCCGTTGAGGGACATCAGCCGTTTCATCGGCGCGGCGCTCAAGGTGAGCGGTTCGGATGTGTCGCTGCGGCCCGGCCTGTCGGAGATCATCGGCGCCATCCAGCCGGAGGCCGGGCTGTTTGCGCTGGAGAACGGCAGCGAGCCGCTGGCAACGTTGATCTGCGTGCATGACGGCGACCTTGCCGGCCTGTTCGAGATCGCCACCGACAGGTCGGTGCGCAACCAGGGCCATGGCCGCCATCTCATCCGGTCGGCGCTGAAATGGGCGCGGCTGCGCGGGGCGCGGGAAGCCTGGCTGCAGGTCGAGGCGGACAACGCGCCGGCGCTGGCGCTCTACCGTTCGCTCGGATTCGACGAAGTCTATCGCTATCGCTATCGCCGGCCACCCGGCGCATGAGCGGCTTGGATACGATCGGCAAACGCCTGCTCCTGGTCGCGGCCTGCGCGCTGGTCGATGCCGACGGGCGCGTGCTTTTGGCGCAGCGGCCCGAAGGCAAGCAACTCGCCGGCCTGTGGGAGTTTCCGGGCGGCAAGGTCGAGCCCGGTGAGACGCCGGAACAATGCCTGATCCGCGAATTGTACGAGGAGATCGGCATCGAAACCGACATCCCTTGCCTGGCGCCACTCACCTTCGCCAGCCATTCCTACGATGATTTTCACCTGCTGATGCCGCTATTCGTCTGCCGTCGATTCCGCGGCATTGCCCAGCCGAAGGAAGGCCAGGTGCTGAAATGGGTGCGGCCGCGCCAGATGCGCGATTTTCCAATGCCGCCGGCCGATGCCCCGCTGATCCAGTTCCTCATCGATCTGCTGTAACGGCCGACCTGCCGTAAATCGGGCAGCGCTGCAACGCGCTGGCAGCAGCGTTAATGAAAGATTTATCTGACCGTGAAAAATTGACGCTAGGCGGTTACGCCGATTCCACCGCTGGGGAGCGATTTGCATGAGCCTTGAAAAGGACTGGGACTCGCCTTGGCCCGACCGCCTTCCTGGCGCCGCCAATGCCGGCATGGGAATATTGCGCATCGCCCTCTTGTTCGGCTCGGCCGCGGTGGCTCTGGCCTTGATCGCGACGCCCTACCTCGACAGCCGGACCCGCTCGCAGTTTGCCCGCGACGGGCTTGATACGATGAGCACCGGCTCGATCGGCCAGCGCGATAGCTATACGCTACGCAAGAGCGTGCTGCAGCCGCTGCCCAGTTCGGTCTGCGTTATACGGGCCGATGGCAGAAGCAGCGGCGACTGCTGACTCCTCAACAGATCTCTAGGATTCGGCTGTTTCCTAGAATGCAGCAGGTTCACCGCGCGTTAAGCCTGTCGCATTAACCTTTCTTAACGGGTCGGCGCTAGGTTCGGGCAAGAGGGATGGGCGCCCATGAAAATCTTGCTGCAACGATTTTTAGACGACGAGAGGGGTGCGACGGCTATCGAATATGGTTTGATCGTCGCCGTGCTGTCGCTTGCCATTGTCGCTGGTATTGGCCAGGCTGCCGGCGCCATCCAGTGGTTGTTCAGCGACAACAGCAGCAAGCTTGCCAACGCTTTTGCACAGTGACCCGCTTAGCTTTTGCGTGGGATACGCTTAGCTTTTGCGCAAGGATACGCTCAGGGGCCGCCGGGGTTTTCCAGGATTGTCTTCAGCGATATTTTTGCGGAGCCCGGCTTCAGCGGCTTTTGCTGAGAGGCATCGGGCGCCCAGCCTGACATCCAGACCACCGAGAAACTCGCCCTGACGCGGCCATCGGCATCCGAAAACCGCTCCGCATAGATTTCGGCGGCGCGCGCGAACAGCGCTCGCGTGCCCGGCCGCCTGCTGCGGTCGACAAGCGCGCTGGTCTCGCCCATGGCGCGCAGGTCGGCGACCAGGCCAAATAGCGAATCGTAGCGCACCGTGATCGTCTCGACGTCGGCAACCGGCAGTGCCAGGCCGGCGCGCTGCAGCAGCGCGCCGGCGTCGCGGACGTCGGTGAACGGGATCACACGCGGGCTGGCGCCGCCATAGAGCTCGGTCTCGGCGGCAAGCAGGCTTTCGCGCAGTTCGGAGAGCGTGCCTGTGCCGGCGAAGGCGCCGAGGAAAAGCCCGTCCGGCTTCAGCGCCCGGCGGACCTGCACCAGCATGCCGGGAATGTCGTTCATCGCCTGCAGCGACAGCAGCGAGACTGCGAGGTCGAGGCTTTCCGGCTCGAATGGCACGGTTTCCAACGGCGCCAACAGTCCTGGCTGGCCACCCAGGAAAGCGGCGTCGGCCTCGACGCGCACGTTTTCCGTCACCTTGCCGCTTTCGGCGAGCACCTCTGCTGCTGCCGGCGTCTGGCAAAACAATGAGGCCGCCTTGCCGAACCTGCGTTCGACGGCGCCGAGCCGGTCGGCAAGATCCTCGGCCGCCCGCCGCATGAGGAAATCCGCGCCGGCGATGGGACGGGTCAGTGCCCGGCGCTTGCGCGCCAGCCAGAGCGAGGTGTCAATTACAGGCTGCAATGGGCAGGTCCTTGTGCTTCGCTCTCTGATATAGTGATGCGGAGGACCAACCACGTGGCCGATCCCATGTCAGAGATCAAGCGTATTGCGATCAAGAGCATTGCCCGCAAGGCATTGGGCTGGCCAGCGCGCCTCTTGTTCCCGCCGGTCTGTGCCGGCTGCCGCCGCCATGTCTCGCAGCCCGGCGTGTTGTGCGGCGCCTGCTGGCCGAAACTCAGGTTGCTGGAACGGCCATGGTGCCCGGTGATGGGCACGCCGTTCACGCACAGTATGGGTGAGGGGTTCCTTTCGGCGGAGGCGATAGCCGACCCGCCGCCGTTCGAGCGCGCGCGGGCGGCGGTCGCCTATTCCGGCGTTGCCCGCCAGATGGTGCAAGGGCTGAAATACCAGGACCGCACCGATCTGGCGCCGTGGATGGCGCGCTGGATGCTTCGCGCCGGTGCCGAGCTCATCGCCGAGGCCGATGTGGTCGTGCCGGTGCCGCTGCACTGGCGGCGTTTCTTCAGGCGGCAGTTCAACCAGTCGGCGGAACTGGCGCGGGCGGTGGCGCAGCTCGGGGAGCGGCCTTTCGCGCCCTCTGCCATCAGGCGCGTCAAACTCACGCGCCAGCAGGTCGGGCTTGAGCGGCGGGAACGCGAGGAAAATGTTCGCGCCGCATTCAAAGTGCCGGATGAGGCGGAGATCGAAATCGCCGGCCGCCGGGTGCTGCTGATCGACGATGTCTACACCACCGGCGCCACCGTCCGCGCGGTCGCCAGGGCATTGAAGAAGGGCGGTGCCGGCGCAGTCGACGTACTGACCTTCGCGCGTGTGCTGCCGGGGGACTTTCGGGCCGACGAATCGGCGCCTATATAGCCTAGATGACAGCGGAACGAGGCAGGGTTGCTGACCGATGGTCGATGTGACGATCTACACGCGGATGATGTGCGGCTATTGCACCGCGGCCAAGCGGCTGCTCGACAGGAAGGGTGTCGCCTATACCGAGCACGACGCCTCCTTCTCGCCGGAACTGCGCCGGGAAATGATTTCTCGGGCCCATGGCCGTTCCACCTTTCCGCAGATATTCATCGGCGACACGCATGTCGGCGGCTCCGACGATCTCCACGAATTGGAGGCGGAAGGACGGCTGGACGGATTGCTCGCCAACGGCTCGACCAGATAAGGACATGACGATGCGTGCTTTCAAGGCGGCGGCGATCCAGATGCGTTCGGGTACCAGCCCGGAGCGCAATGCGGTCGATCTGGAACGGCTGGTCCGCGAGGCGGCAGGTCTTGGCGCGTCCTATGTCCAGACCCCGGAAATGACCGGCGCGCTGATCCGCGACAGCCAGGCGCGGGCCGCTTCCTTCACCTCCGAAGACAAGGACATCGTCGTCTCGACGTCGCGGAGGCTGGCCAAGGAGCTCGGCATCTTCCTGCATATCGGCTCGACCGCCATTCTGCGCGCCGACGGCAAGCTTGCCAACCGCGCCCTTCTGTTCGGGCCGGACGGCGCCACCATTGCCACCTACGACAAGATCCACATGTTCGACGTCAATCTCGACGAAGGCGAGAGCTGGCGCGAATCCGCCGCCTATGAGCCAGGCACCGAGGCCGTCGTCGCCGAAATCAATGGCGCGAAGCTCGGCTTTGCCGTCTGCTACGATCTGCGCTTTCCGCAGCTGTTCCGTGCCGAGGCGCTGGCCGGCGCCGATCTGCTTTCGGTGCCCGCCGCCTTCACCCGCCAGACCGGCGAAGCGCATTGGCATGTGCTGCTCAGGGCGCGCGCCATCGAGAACGGTGCCTATGTCGTCGCCGCCGCGCAAGGCGGAGTGCACGAGGACGGCCGCGAAACCTATGGCCATTCGCTGATCGTCGATCCCTGGGGCCGCATTATCGCCGAGGCGGCGCATGAGGAGCCGGCAGTGATCGTCGCCGAGATCGACCCGGGGCAGTCAGTCGCTGCGCGCAAAAAGATACCGAACCTCAAGAACGCACGCGACTTTGCCGTCAACGCCGGTTCGGCGGAGGCAATGCCGCTCAGGGGTGCTGCCTCTTGATCCGCTTTTCCCTGCTCTGCGAGCACGAGCACGAATTCGAGGCCTGGTTCCGCAGCAACGACGATTTCGACACACAGAAGAGGCGCGGTTTCGTCGATTGCCCGGCCTGCGGCTCGCACAAGGTCGAGAAGGCGCTGATGGCGCCTGCCGTCTCCACCGGGCGCAAGCGCGAAAGCATCGCGCTGGCCATGGGCGAGGCGCAGAAGCAGGCGCTGGCGCAGCTCAAGGCCATGGCCGACAAGGTGCGCGAGAATGCCGACTATGTCGGCGACAAATTCGCCGAGGAAGCGCGCAAGATCCATTTCGGTGAAAGCGATCCGCGCGGCATCTATGGCGAGGCGACGCTGGACGAGGCCAAGAGCCTGGCCGAAGATGGCGTCGAGTTCTTGCCGATTCCAAGCTTCCCCGACGACCGCAACTGATCCGTCAACCTGCTCCGTACATAGCGAGGCATCTCTTCGCTAGGCAGCGCCGTGAAGGTCGGGGCGGCGCCGAAGGGCGGCGATGCTGCCGCCCCCTGCACAAGCGTCCGCAATTTCAGGCCGAGCAGCAAGGATGGGCCTCGCGGGCAATCGTTTCGCTGCTTCTTTCATGCCCACTGCCTGACGGGCTTGCTTCACTTGACGGGCTTGCTTCCGCATAGGCTGCAAACTGGCGTTCAAGCGCCTTGACTGCACTGCTGCGCCAGCCTTCCGCCAGGGATTCCGACATGGGATCGGGGAAGATTTCCTCTTCGCCGTTCTCCACTCCGTCCAGGATCGCCCGCGCGACAGACTCCGGAGAGGCCTTCGCGATGTCCAGGCCCCGGGTCATGTCCGTGTCCACGGGGCCGGGAAGGACCCTGTGGACGCTGACACCCCGTCCGGCCAAAAGGGTGCGCAACGACTGCGACAGCGAGAATGAGGCCGCCTTGGAGATCGAGTAAGCCGGACTGAACGGCACGGCGGCAATCGAGGCCAGCGACAGAATGTTGACGATGGCTCCCCGCGACCGGGCCAACAACGGCAGCAGAGCCTGGGTAACGTCGTACGAGCCGAAGAGGTTTACGGCGAGCTGTTGTTCGAGCACACGACGGTCGCTGAGGTCATCGAAGGGCGATACGCCGGCGTTGTTGATGAGGATATCGAGAGCATCGATCTTCTCGACCGCCTCCCGGATCTGCGCAGCGTTGGTCACATCCATGGTCAGGGACGTCACACGCCGGTCGGGGTGGGCCATCGCTTGGCGGGTTGCGGCATAGACGCGCTTTACGCCTCTGCTCAGGGCTTCCTCGACCAGTGCCCGACCGATGCCCCGATTGGCGCCAGTCACCAGGATGGTTGAACCTTCGATCTTCATTGCGTCTCTCCTAGTGCTTTATCGTTGTGTTCGAGCTCAGTGCACAATCTAGCCGCGACTCAAGGTTGGCGCGCCGCAACTCAGGTTGGCTACAGTCGCCGTTGTCGATACGACTGGTTGGTGAGATGGACTTAGCGCCGGATGTCGAAGCCATGGGAGTGACAAGTGTGACGGGATTCCGATGGACTCGCTAATCACGGCGGCGGCGCATGCGCTTGCGGCGGGCGATCCGCTCGGCGCCTTGAAACGGGTTGCGCTGCGCGACGATGCGCCGGCACTGGCGTTGCGCGGTATCGCGATGGCGCAGCTTGGCGACCTGAATAGGGCGAAGGTTCTCCTCAAGAGGGCGGCGCACGCATTCAGCCCGAGGGAGGCCGTGGCCCGCGCGCGGTGTATCGTCGCCGAGGCCGAGATCGCGCTCGTCTCGCGCGACCTTACCTGGCCGGCCAAGGCACTCGACGCCGCACGGGCGACGCTTGAAAAGCATGGCGACCGCGTCAACGCCGCGCATGCGCGCAACCTCGACGTTCGGCGCCTGCTGCTGATCGGCCATCTCGACGAAGCCGAGCGCAGGCTGGACGGCTTCGATCCCTCGCCGCTGCCGCCGGCATCGCGGGCCGCCCACGAGCTGGCTGTCGCCGGCATCGCCATCCGCCGCTTGCGGACCGGCCCTGCGCGCGCCGCGCTTGGCCTGGCGGCGCGGGCGGCGCGCGCGTCCGGCATCCCCGCGCTGATCGCGGAGGTGGAGAGCGCATCGCTGGTGCTGGACACGCCGGCCGCACGCCTTGTCGCGCGTGGCGGGGAACGGCCCCTCCTGCTCGATGAAGTCGAAGCGCTCCTGGCGTCGGGGGCGCTCGTGGTGGATGCATGCCGCAACGTCGTGCGGGTCGCAGACACCGTCGTCTCGCTGGCGACCCGCCCGGTGCTGTTCGCGCTGGCCCGCGCGCTGGCCGAAGCCTGGCCGGGGGACGTGGCAAGAAGTACGCTTATTGCGCGCGCTTTCCGCGGAAAGGACGCGGACGAATCACATCGCGCACGGTTACGGGTCGAAGTCGGGCGGCTTCGCGCGGAGCTTCGGAGCTTGGCGGATGTGAGCGCGACGAAGCGGGGCTTTGCGCTGGCCCCGCGCCGCGCAGGTGAGGTCGTCGTGCTGGCGCCACCCGTCGAAGAAGAGCATGCCGCCGTGCTCGCCTTCCTCGCCGACGGCGAGTCTTGGTCGAGTTCGGCCCTGGCGATTGCGCTTGGAGCCAGTTCGCGTACCGTGCAGCGAGCGCTCGAGCAGCTCGCCCAGGCCGGCAAGGTGCAGTCGTTCGGCCGCGGACGGGCGCGTCGCTGGATGACCCCGCCGCTGACGGGTTTCCCGACAATCTTGTTACTCCCCGGCCCACTGCCGGGCTACTAGGATGGAATCATGGAACGATCCGCAGCCGAAATCCTTCGAGAATATGGACCCTTTCCGGGTGTCGACCACGTGGACGGCGTTACCTTCGACGGTGAGCATGTCTGGTTTGCCTCAGGCGACAGATTGAACGCCTTCGATCCGGCAAGCGGCAAAGTGGTGCGCTCGATCGACGTCGCGGCGCACGCCGGAACGGCCTTCGACGGCCAGCACCTCTATCAGATCGCCGAGGATCGCATCCAGAAGATCGATCCGAGGAATGGCCAGGTGCTGGCGACGATCCCGGCGCCCGGCAATGGCGGTGATTCCGGGCTCGCCTGGGCCGAAGGAACGCTCTGGGTCGGGCAGCATCGGGGCCGAAAGATTCATCAGGTCGATCCCGAGACAGGGGCAATCCTTCGCACCATCGTTTCCAACCGCGTCGTCACCGGGGTCAGCTGGGTCGACGGCGAGCTGTGGCATGGCACCTGGGAGGGGGAGGAGAGCGATGTCAGGCGGATCGATCCGGAAACGGGAAAGGTCCTTGAGAAGCTCGATATGCCGCCGGGAACAGGCGTGTCGGGGCTCGAATCCGATGGCGGCGACCAGTTTTTCTGTGGCGGCGGAAACAGCGGCAAGATCAGAGCTGTTCGCCGGCCCAAACGAGGCTCGGCGACCAGAATCTGAGTTTTTGCCCTCCGTAGCCGTTTGATTTCGGGACCATTCGAGCTAACTGGTTTTTGCGGTTTTTAGCCCGGTGGTCCGAACCAGGTGTTCATCGCGTCTTGAAGACCATCCTGCGTCCTGTCGCCTACCCAAGCAACATATCCATCGGGTCGGATTAAAACTGCGGTTGGAGCGGAGACCAAACCTAGCGCAGGCAACTCCCATGGATCGTCCCATTTGGCGTAAACCAACTTAATGCGGTCTGACCACGGCTTGATGTCGAGGCTGCCCGGCGCGTCGAGATTCAAGAGCACTGGCCGCGCTTTTTGGAGGAGCGCAAATACGCGCATGGGACCATCAGGCGTGGCCAGGTCGAGGTCAGGAATGCGGCGGCCGACCAGCGGATGCCCCTGGCCGAGGTCGTAATGGATACCAAGTCCGGACATCTCGGCAGCGATCCGTTTGCGAGGCTCCTCCATCCCAAGGAGCTCTGATACGATTTCACGCAAGGCTTCAGTGCGATCATCAGTACGTTGCAATGCGACCTGTGCCATTGTCGTACGCAACACGCGGGCCGCAACCGGATGCCGCTCGATGTGATAAGTGTCGAGCAAGCGTTCAGGCGATGTTCCTTTCACCACTTGGGCCAACTTCCAACCGAGGTTCACCGCATCCTGCACACCGATATTGAGGCCTTGTCCGCCCACCGGGGAATGCACATGGGCGGCATCGCCCGCTAGGAGAACCCGGCCCTTGCGGTAAGCCGCCGCCTGCCGCGACATGTCCGTGAACCTGGAAATCCAGGTTGGGCTATGGATTCCGTAATCTGTTCCGCATGCGGCGACGAGCGCTTCGCGGAGATCGCGCAGCGTGGGCTCGGTCGTGGCGCCGACATTCTTTTCAGTGACCATGACGCCTATGGGACCTTTATCGGCAAAGACGACCTTGCCGTCACGAATTTCGTACTCTTCCCTGCCGAAGGCATGGATGCCAAGTGCGGTGCGATGAATGCCCAGTGGCGGCTCCTCCGCCATCTCGGCCTCGGCGAGGATGCTGCTGGTCGTCGCATCCCATCCTCGAAACTCAATGCCAGCAGCTTTGCGGACCAGACTGCGGCCTCCATCACACCCGACGAGATAGCTTGCCCGCAGCGACGCACCATCGGACAGTTCGATGGTGACGCCGGCGTCGTCCTGCACGAAACACGTTAATTCACGGGCGCGATAGATCGGCACTGCCAGCTCGCTGACCCATCCAGCGAGAATGCGCTCAATGTGTTTCTGTCTCAGCGCCAGCCCGTAGTTGTGGCGGGTCGGAAAATCGCTGATGTCTAAACGCATCGCCGCGAATCCCGTGACTTGGGCTATTTGTCCTTCGGCGAGGAACCGGTCCGCGATGCCGCGCTGATCGAAAACTTCGAGAGTGCGTGAACTCAGACCTCCAGCACGCGAACCGGCAAGCTCTTGGTTCGGGCGGCGTTCGACAATGGCTACGTCGATGCCTGCCAACGCCAACTCGCCTGCCAGGGTTAGGCCCGTCGGACCTCCTCCGGCAATCACGACTGCATGTTCTGTCATCGGCAAACTCCTCTGGCAGTTACGACTCCCAATGCAATGATCGCAGAGTCCCAGTGGTTGCCGTTTGGGTTAGTTCAGGCTCGCTATCAATTTTTCGAGCAGGCGAGCGAGCATGATCTGCTCCGGGCGTATCAGGCCGGAAAGTATCTGGTGCTCGTTGGCGACGTGAGCGGTAACCGCCTCGTCAATCAACGCCAGACCCTTTTTAGTCAGCTGCACGACAATGCCGCGGCGATCGTCGGGGTGCGGCCCGCGCTTGATCAGGCCGGATTTCTCGAGCCGGTCGAGGCGGTTGGTCATCGCGCCCGACGTCACCATCGTCGCCTCGTAGAGAGCCGTCGGCGTCAGCGCGTATGGCGGCCCGGAACGACGCAGCGTTGCCAGCACATCGAATTCTCCGGATTGCAGCCCGTAACTTGCAAACAGCGGCGCCAGCCGCTCTCGTGCGATCAGCGAGGCGGCCTCGTTCAACCGTCCGAGCACGGCCATCGGCGAGACATCGAGATCCGGCCGTTCCTTTTTCCATTGCCCGATCGCTTTTGCTGCGCGATCCATGTCTCTCACCGTTATGTATCTTGACGTGAAGAATCTTTAGCTTATCTTACCTCAGCTTGCGATATTGGCCAAGTGCCGCGAACGGGCGACGGGACGGTGCGATGAAATTTCTCTGGGACTCGGCGCTTGGCCTTCTGGTTGTCACCGGTGGACTGCTCGGCCTGACGCTGCCGTTCGGCAAGATCGCGACGGCGGCCGGCGTGGCCGCCATGGTCTGGGCCTTCGTCATCTCGCTTGGTGCCGGCGGCGTGCTTTTATGCGCATTGCTGCTCAACGGGAAGCGCATGCGGCTTACGCCGCACAGGCTGCGCTATTTCTTCGTCACCGCGGCCGTCTCATATGCAATCCCCAATCTGCTGATGTTTTCAGCCATTCCGCATCTGGGCGCCGGCTACAGCGGCATCATGTTCACGCTGTCGCCGGTCGTCACGCTGGTGTTCTCGATGCTGCTCGGCGTCAGGCGCCCGACCATGCTGGGCATCGTCGGCATAGTCGTCGGTTTCGTCGGCGCAGTCATGGTGGCGGTGACGCGCGGCGAAGCGGGCCAGCCGGCCGAATTTTTCTGGGTTGCGATGGGCCTGCTCATCCCGGTCAGCCTCGCCGCCGGCAACATTTACCGTACCGTCGACTGGCCCGAAGGCACCGGCCCGATCGAGCTCGCCGTCGGCAGCCATCTGGCAGCAGCCTTGATGCTGTTTGCCGGCATTCTGGTCCTGCTTGGCGGCAATGCATTCGGCTCGCTCGGCGGCGTGCCGCTGGTCGCTGCGGCACAGGTGGCATCAGCCTCGGCGATGTTCGCCTTCTTCTTCCGCCTGCAAGCGGTCGGCGGCCCGGTCTATCTCAGCCAGATCGGCTACGTCGCGGCGGCGGTCGGGCTGTTTGCCGGGACCCTCTTCCTCGGCGAGCGCTATCAACTGCTGACCTGGGCCGGTGCCGTCATCATCACCGCCGGCGTGTTCATCACCACCAAGGCGCAAAGCCAGAGGCCATAGGGGCCAGAAGGCGTAAGCTTCAGACGGATGCCTTCTCCGCCAGCACCATGTAGTTGACGTCCATGTCCTTCGAGCGCTGCCAGCGGTCGGCGAGCGGGTTGTAGGTGACGCCGGTGCGGTCGATGACGGTCAGGCCGGCGCCGGCAAGCGCCTTTTCCAGTTCCTCGGGGCGCACCAGCTTGCCGAACTGGTGGGTGCCGCGTGGCAGCCAACGCAGCACATATTCGGCGCCGATGATGGCCAGGCCCAGGGCCTTCAGCGTGCGGTTGATGGTGGCGACGAACATGATGCCGCCAGGCTTGACCATCTCGCCGCATTTGGCCAGGAACAGATCGACATTGGCGACATGCTCGACCACTTCCATGTTGAGGATGACGTCGAATTTTTCGCCGGCATCGGCAAGATCTTCCGCGGTCGTGGCGCGATAATCCACGCTCACGCCGACTTCCGCCGCATGCAGCTTGGCCACTTCGATGTTGGTGGCGGAGGCATCGGCGCCGACCACTTCGGCGCCAAGCCGCGCCATCGGCTCGCACAAAAGCCCGCCGCCGCAGCCGATGTCAAGGAAGCGCAGGCCTTCGAACGGCCGTGCCGCACGCGGATCGCGGCCGAAGCGGGCCGCCACCTGGTCGCGGATATAGGCAAGCCGGATCGGGTTGAACTTGTGCAACGGGCGGAACTTGCCGTTCGGGTTCCACCATTCGGCGGCAAGGGCGGAAAAGCGTTCCACCTCTCCGGCATCGATCGTCGATCGTCGGGGCTCTGGCATGGCGTGGTCTCCTCGGACGCTAGGAAGTCGGGCGCGAGGCTGCGAATGTCAAGGCGCGAAATTCACCGCCGGCGGTGCGATGCGCGCGATGCCTTCCGGCGCCGCCTTTTGCCGGCTGCATTTGTGTCAGCACGTGTCAGTTGATGGTGTGCCGGAAGGAAACGCCTAGGCTTTGGCGGACGAAGCAGAGACATCGGGTTCGGAGGAGTGCGCAATGATGCGAGCGGTTGCTTCCATTCTTTGGCGCCGGCTTGACCAGGAAGGCCACGACGCTTGCCTTCTGTCGGAATCGGGCTCTGGGTGGAACCTCAGGGGACAGGCGCTTTTCGTCCAGGACGGCGAGCCGTGCAGCATCGCCTACGAGGCGGACTGCGACGCCGATTGGCATACACGATCGGCGCGCGCCGACGGCTTTCTCGGCACGCAAGAGCTGCATTACAGGATCGACCGGCTGACTGAGCGCCAATGGACGCTGAACGGCGAGCATCAAGCGGAAGTCGACGGTCTCATCGATGTCGATCTCGGCTTCACGCCCGCAACGAACCTTTTGGCGCTTCGCCGTTTTGCCCTCGATGTCGGCACGGCGACGCCCGCCCCGGCGGCCTATCTGACATTTCCCGAACTCAGGCTCGTTCGCCTCGAGCAAACCTATCAGCGCGTCGATGCTGCACATTACGCCTATGCCGCCCCGATGTTCGGCTACCAAGAGACACTGGAGGTCTCGCCGCTCGGTTTCGTCCTCGACTATCCGCGCCTGTGGAGAGCCACGGCACAGCTGGGCTGAAGCGAGCGGCATTTGCCAAGAGGCAGTGCAGGCGTGACGCTGTGCTCGTGTGTCGCCTGGCCGGCAGCGGCGGCATGCCTTGCGAAACCGCCATCATTTGGCTAAGGAGGCCGCGCATTGAGCGCCCGGCCACAGCTTGGCGCATTTTTCCGCTTTTCGGCCTTCGGTCCGGCATCCAGTCAAAGGCATTTCGCTTCTATGGCGCGCATCGTGATGAAATTCGGCGGAACGTCCGTCGCCGACATCGTCCGCATCCGCAATGTGGCGCGTCATGTCAAACGCGAGGTCGACGCCGGCCATGAGGTCGCCGTCGTGGTCTCGGCGATGGCCGGCAAGACCAACGAGCTCGTGCAATGGACGCGCGAGGCCTCGCCGATGCACGATGCGCGTGAATATGACGCCGTGGTCGCCTCCGGCGAGCAGGTCACTGCCGGCTTGCTGGCGATCGCGCTGCAGAATATCGGCGTGCATGCCCGCTCCTGGCAAGGCTGGCAGATCCCGATCAAGACCGACAACGCGCATGGCGCGGCGCGCATTCTCGACATCGACGGCGCGTTCTTGATCAAGCGCTTCGGCGAAGGCCAGGTGGCGGTGGTTGCCGGTTTCCAGGGCATCGGGCCGGACAATCGGATCGCGACACTCGGTCGTGGCGGCTCCGATACCAGCGCAGTCGCCATCGCGGCAGCGGTCAAGGCCGACCGCTGCGATATCTACACCGACGTCGACGGGGTCTATACGACCGATCCGCGCATCGAGCCGAAGGCGCGGCGGCTGGCCAAGATTTCGTTCGAGGAAATGCTCGAAATGGCCTCGCTCGGCGCCAAGGTCCTGCAGGTGCGCTCGGTCGAGCTTGCCATGGTGCACAGGGTGCGTACTTTCGTGCGGTCGTCCTTCGACGATCCCGACGCACCAGGAATGGGGGATTTGCTTAATCCGCCGGGAACGCTTATTTGCGACGAGGAAGAGATCGTGGAACAGCAGGTCGTCACCGGAATTGCCTACGCCAAGGACGAGGCGCAGATTTCGTTGCGCCGCGTCGGCGATCGGCCGGGCGTCGCCGCCGGCATTTTCGGGCCGCTGGCCGAGGCCAACATCAATGTCGACATGATCGTCCAGAATATCTCCGAGGACGGCAAGTTCACTGACATGACCTTCACCGTGCCATCCGGCGACGTCGACAAGGCGCTCGCCGTGCTCGAGCGGCTGAAGGCGACGATCGGCTACGACGTGGTGCAGTCGGAAGCCGGCATGTCGAAGGTCTCGGTCATTGGCATCGGCATGCGCAGCCATGCCGGCGTCGCCGCTACCGCCTTCAAGGCGCTTGCCGACCGCGCGATCAACATCCGCGCCATCACGACGTCCGAAATCAAGATTTCGATCCTGATCGACGGTCCCTATACGGAACTAGCAGTTCGCACTTTGCATTCCGTGTACGGTCTGGATAAGCAGTAGCGGACTGCATCGGCCCGAAAATCGGAATCGATTTTCGGAAGGCAGGATGCAGCGGATCGAAAATCTTGGAGCGGTCTTTATGCGTCCAATTGGACGATGGCGCTCTAATTGAGTTGTTGCGTTTGTGCCGCTGTGCAGGGCAACCTGCACCGGTTGAAACGCTATTGGAGAAGAAGCCGCGATGCGTGATTCGGCCAGTGGCCCGCGCGTTTTGCTGAAACGGCTCCGCGAGCTCATGCAAGAGCCGCTGGAGCCGCAGGAGCGGCTTGACCGAATCGTGCGCGACATCGCCTCCAACATGGTTGCCGAGGTCTGCTCGCTCTATGTGCTGCGCGCCGATTCGGTGCTCGAACTCTACGCCACCGAAGGCCTGAACCCGAACGCCGTCCACCTGGCGCAGCTCAGGCTGGGCCAAGGCCTGGTCGGCACGATCGCGGCCTCGGCGCGGCCGCTCAACCTCTCCAATGCACAGGAGCATCCTGCCTTCGCCTACCTGCCGGAGACAGGGGAAGAAATCTATAATTCCTTCCTCGGCGTGCCGGTGCTGCGGGCAGGGCGGACACTCGGCGTCCTGGTCGTGCAGAACAAGACCATGCGCCATTATCGCGACGACGAGGTCGAGGCGCTGGAAACAACGGCGATGGTGATCGCCGAGATGATCGCCACCGGCGATCTGGAGCGGCTGACAAGGCCCGGCCTCGAGCTCGATCTGCGCCGCCCGGTAAGCTTTACCGGCCTGTCCTTCAACGAAGGCGTCGGTCTCGGCCATGTGGTGCTGCACGAGCCGCGCATCGTCGTCACCAATCTTTTCAACGAGGACAGCGAGGAAGAGGTCAGGCGGCTCGACGCGTCGCTCGGCTCGCTCAGGCTCTCCATCGACGACATGCTGGAGCGCCGCGACGTCGCCTTCGAGGGCGAGCATCGCCAGGTGCTCGAAGCCTATCGCATGTTCGCCAACGACCGCGGCTGGGTGCGCCGGCTCGAGGAGGCGATCCGCAACGGCCTGACGGCCGAAGCGGCGGTCGAAAAGGTGCAGAGCGACATGCGTGCCCGCATGCTGCACATGACCGATCCGTATCTGCGCGAACGGATGAGCGATTTCGACGATCTCGCCAATCGGCTGCTGCGGCAGCTGATGGGGCGCGGACCGGAGGACGTCGCGGCCTCGCTGCCCAAGGACGCCATCATCGTCGCCCGCTCGATGGGTGCTGCGGAGCTGCTCGATTATCCCAGGGACAAGCTGCGCGGGCTGGTGCTGGAGGACGGCGCCGCGACCAGCCATGTCGTCATCGTGGCGCGGGCCATGGGCATACCGGTCGCCGGCCAGATGAAGGGCGCCGTTTCCATGGCGGAAAACGGCGATGCCATCATCGTCGACGGCGAGGAAGGCGCGATCCATCTGCGCCCGCAGCCCGACCTCGAGGCGGCCTATGCCGAGAAAGTGCGTTTCCGGGCGCGGCGGCAGGAGGTCTACCGCGAGCTGCGCAAGAAGCCGTCGGTGACCAAGGACGGTGTCCAGGTCGACCTTCTGATGAATGCCGGGCTGGCGGTCGACCTGCCGCAACTGGCCGAAGCGGGCGCGGCCGGCATCGGCCTGTTCCGCACCGAGCTGCAATTCATGGTCGCCTCGACCTTTCCGCGCGCGGAAGCCCAGGAGCGCTTGTACCGTGACGTGCTCCAGGCGGCGCGCGACAAGCCGGTGACGTTCCGCACCATCGATATTGGCGGCGACAAGGTGCTGCCCTATTTCAAGGGCTCGATCCAGGAGGAGAACCCGGCGCTCGGCTGGCGCGCCATCCGCCTGACGCTCGACCGGCCTGGCCTGCTGCGCACCCAGATCCGCGCGCTGCTCAAGGCGTGCGGCGGGCGCGAACTGAAGCTGATGCTGCCAATGGTGACGGAACTCGGTGAGATCGTGCAGGCGCGCGAGATCATCGATCGCGAGGTCCGGCATTTGTCGCGCTTTGCCCATCATTTGCCGACCAGCCTTAAGGTGGGGGCGATGCTGGAGGTGCCGTCGCTGCTGTTCCAGCTCGACGAGTTGATGAAGGCGGTCGATTTCGTCTCGGTCGGCTCGAACGACCTGTTCCAGTTCGTCATGGCGGTGGACCGTGGCAATACCCAATTGTCCGACCGCTTCGACCCGCTGTCGACGCCGTTCCTGCGTGTTTTGAAGCAAATTGCCGATGCCGGGGCTCGCAACCAGACGCCGGTGACCCTGTGCGGCGAACTTGCCGGCAAGCCGATCTCGGCGATGGCGCTGATCGGCCTTGGCTATCGCTCGATCTCGATGTCGCCGGCATCGATCGGCCCGGTCAAGGCGATGCTGACGGAACTGCCGCTCAGCGAACTGGAAGCGTTCTTCGACGACAATCTGATGGCGCCGGCGCATGGCCTGCCGATGCGGGCGCTGCTGCAAGCCTTTGCCGATGACCGCTCGATACCGCTATAGACTTCGCAATGATCAACCTGCCCCGCGACCGTATGGATCAAGTCGTCAAGCGTTTCGACATGCTCGAAGCGCAGATGTCGGCCGGGCCAGCGCCGGACGCCTATGTCAGGATGGCCTCCGAATATGCCGACATCCAGGAGATGGTGGCAAAGATCAGGGCGCTGCGCGCCGCCGAGCGCGAACAGGCCGATCTGGAGGCGATGCTCGCCGACAAGGGCACCGACGCCGAGATGCGCGCCTTGGCCGAGGCCGACCTGCCGGAGGTCAAGCATCGCATCGAGGCGCTGCAGAAGGACATCCAGATCCTGCTGTTGCCCAAGGATGCCGCCGACGACAAGAACGCCATCCTCGAGATCCGCGCCGGCACCGGCGGCGACGAGGCGGCGCTTTTCGCCGGCGACCTGTTTCGCATGTACGAGCGCTATGCCGCGGCGCATGGCTGGCGTTTCGAGACGGTGTCGGCCAGCGAGGGTGAGGTCGGCGGCTACAAGGAAATCATCGCCACCGTTTCGGGCAAGGGCGTCTTTGCCCATCTGAAGTTCGAATCCGGCGTGCACCGGGTGCAGCGCGTGCCGACGACCGAGGCGGGCGGACGCATTCATACCTCGGCGGCGACGGTCGCGGTGCTGCCGGAAGCCGAAGAGGTCGACATCGACATCAGGGCCGAAGACATCCGCATCGACACGATGCGCGCCTCGGGTTCCGGCGGCCAGCACGTCAACACCACCGATTCGGCCGTGCGCATCACCCATCTGCCGACCGGCATCATGGTGGTGCAGGCGGAAAAGTCGCAGCACCAGAACCGGGCGAAGGCCATGCAGATCCTGCGCGCCAGGCTCTACGACCTCGAGCGCAGCAAGGCGGACGAGGAACGTTCCGAATCGCGCAAGTCGCAGGTCGGCTCGGGCGACCGCTCGGAACGCATCCGCACCTATAATTTTCCGCAGGGTCGCGTCACCGATCATCGTATCAACCTGACGCTCTATAAGCTCGACCGGGTGATGATGGGCGAACTCGACGAGATCATCGACGCGCTGATAGCCGATCACCAGTCGAAGCTGCTCGCCGATATCGGCATCGATGGCTGACAGCCTGCCCGCCACGCTGGCGCCGCTGCTGCGGGAGGCGCGAAACCGGCTCGCCGCAGCCGGGATCGCGGATCCGGCGCTCGATGCCAGGCTGATCGTCGAGCATTTTTCCGGCACCAGTCGCACGCAGGCCATCGCCGATCCCGGGCGCGCTGTCGATACGGACGTGACGGCGGTAATCGAAGCCGCCTTGCGGCGGCGCATCGCCGGCGAGCCGGTACACCGGATCCTTGGCTACCGCGAATTCTACGGCTTGCGCCTTTCGCTTTCGCCGCAAACGCTGGAGCCGCGGCCGGATACCGAAACGCTGGTCGAGGCTATACTGCCCTTCGTCAAGGCAATGGCGGCACGCGAGGGCGGCTGCCGCATCCTCGATCTAGGGACCGGTACCGGTGCCATCGCGCTGGCGCTGCTCAGCGCCGTTCCGGCCGCGACCGCCACCGGCGTTGACATTTCGCAGGAGGCGCTGGCCACAGCCATGCGTAATGCCGGGGAATTGGGGCTCGTCGGCCGGTTCACGCCGGTCAAATCCGACTGGTTTGAAAAAGTTTCTGGCCTGTACCATGTAATTGTCGCAAACCCTCCCTATATACCCTCAGACGACATTGGAAATCTGCAGGACGAGGTCCGCGGTTTCGATCCACGCCAGGCCCTCGATGGCGGCGTGGACGGTCTGAGCCCCTACAGGAAGATCGCCGCGGGAGCGGCAGCGTATTTGGAACTCCAAGGCAGGATTGCGGTCGAGATCGGCCATACGCAGCACCAACAGGTTACGGAGATATTCTCCGCGGCCGGGTACCGTTCGGTCGGGGTGTTTCGTGATCTCGGCGGAAACGACAGAGTTCTTGTGTTCGAACGGTGGAAGCCGTGATGCAGTGCGAAAAAAGCGCTTGGCAATACCGGGGAATGCGGCTAGGGTCGCGTTAACCGGATGAGACGAAGCAGGCAGTGCTCTTAGCGATTCGGTTTTCCTTGGAAATAGCTGCCTTCTTGCGCAAACGACGCCCAAGCTTCGTGCGGGAATCGTCCGGCAAGTGAAGTAACCGGAACAGGATGGCACGTGGCGCCAACGCAATTGATGCGGGCGAACGCCGGTGAAGGAACGAAACGGCTGGCCGTATGAGCGCCTCCGTTCGTGAAGAGTTTTTCGAAAATTTCAAAGTGAAGAGAGTCTAATGAGGCCACAACAGCAAAACAGGCGCATGCGCGGTCGCAACAACAGTGGCGGCGGCGGCAACAACAATAACAACAACAATCGTAAGGGGCCGAATCCCCTGACGCGTAACTATGAGAGCAACGGCCCGGACGTGAAGATCCGCGGATCGGCTCAGCAGATTGCCGAGAAGTACGCAACCCTTGCCCGTGACGCGCAAAGCTCCGGCGACCGGGTGATGGCGGAAAACTATCTCCAGCATGCAGAGCACTATAACCGCATCATCGCAGCCGCTCAGGCGCAGATGCCGATCCAGAACGCCCAGCAGAATCGCGACGATTTCGACGATGACGGCGACGAGGATCGCGACGAGTTCGACAATGCCGGCAACAACAATGCCAACGAGACGTCGGGTTCGGCGGTCAATCACGGGGCCGGCCCGCAGCCGGTCATCGATGGCACGCCGGCCGAGCTGGCGCTGAACCAGGAAAACAGCCGCGACAATCGGGGCGGCCGCGATAACCGTGACGGACGCGACAACAATGGCGGACGCCACCGCGACCGTCGCCCCAATGGCGGTTACGGCCAGAACGGCCAGCGCGGCGAGTATGGCGCGCGCGGCGAGCAGCAGGGTGGACAGCGCGTCGAACAGCCACGGCGCGACGAGACGCCGGCGCAGGCGGAGCCCGTGCCGGCCGCTGAGCCGGTCTTTGTGAGCGAGCCCGCACCGCAATTCGAAAACCTTTCGCCAGCGGGTCTCGCCGCCCAGGCCGAGCTCAACGAAGCCGCGGCCGAAAACAGCCCGGCACGCCGCCCCAGGCGTCCGCGCCGTCCGCGGCTCGATGTCGAACCGGCAAATGGCGGCAACGACAACGCCGGCCGTGACAGTGCCGAGACAAGCAGTGCCGAGACAAGCAATGCCGAGACTGGCAATACCGACGCTGGCAATGTCGATGCAGCGCCGGCTGAAGGCCCCGGCGGTCAAGCTGTGATCGCAGACGTCGAGAATTGATCGGAAAAACGTTCAGCCGATCTTAGCGCATCCTTTACCCTGGACGGCGGAGAGAAATCTCCGCCGTTTTTGTTTTGCGCGCTCGGAATATTATGCGTTCGCCAGTGTCGAGGCGTCTTGAGGGTCCGTGGTTTGCGTCCCATATCTTGCGTGAACAGGATCCGGCTCGAACGGGCGGGTCCGTCACCGCAATCTGATCCGGTGCCGCGAAGCGGGCCGGTGACGGAAGGAGACAGGCATGAATCTTGAAAAATATTCCGAGCGCGTGCGCGGCTTTATCCAGTCCGCGCAAACCATGGCGCTTTCCCGCAATCACCAGCAATTCACCCCCGAGCATATCCTCAAGGTCCTTGTCGATGACGACGAGGGCCTGGCTGCGTCGCTGATCGAGCGCGCCGGCGGCAATGTCCGTGACGTCAAGCTCGGCGTCGAAACGGCACTGGAGGCAATGCCCAAGGTCGAGGGCGGCAATGGCCAGCTCTATCTGGCGCAGCCGCTGGCAAAGGTGTTTTCGACCGCCGAGGAACTGGCCAAGAAGGCCAGTGACAGCTTCGTTACCGTCGAACGGCTATTGCAGGCGCTGGCCATGGAAAAATCGGCCAAGACCGCCGACATCCTGTCCAAGGCGGGTGTCACGCCGCAGGCGCTGAACCAGGTCATCAACGACGTACGCAAAGGTCGCACTGCCGATTCGGCGAGCGCCGAGCAGGGCTACGACGCGCTGAAGAAATACGCGCGCGACCTGACGGCGGACGCCCGCGCGGGCAAGCTCGATCCGGTCATCGGCCGCGACGACGAAATCCGCCGCACCATCCAGGTGCTGTCGCGCCGCACCAAGAACAACCCAGTGCTGATCGGCGAACCCGGCGTCGGCAAGACGGCGATCGCCGAAGGGCTGGCGCTGCGCATCGTCAATGGCGATGTCCCTGAATCGCTCAAGGACAAGCAGCTGATGGCGCTCGACATGGGGTCGCTGATCGCCGGCGCCAAATACCGCGGCGAGTTCGAGGAGCGGCTGAAGGCGGTGCTTTCCGAAGTCACGTCTGCCGCCGGCGGCATCATTCTGTTCATCGACGAGATGCACACGCTTGTCGGTGCCGGCAAGGCGGATGGCGCCATGGACGCGTCGAACCTGCTGAAGCCGGCGCTCGCCCGCGGCGAGCTGCATTGTGTCGGCGCCACCACGCTCGACGAATACCGCAAGCATGTCGAGAAGGATGCGGCCCTTGCCCGCCGCTTCCAGCCGGTCTTCGTCAATGAGCCGACGGTCGAAGACACTGTCTCGATCCTGCGCGGCCTGAAAGAGAAATACGAGCAGCACCACAAGGTGCGCATCTCGGATTCGGCACTGGTCGCGGCCGCAACCCTGTCCAACCGCTACATCGCTGACCGCTTCCTGCCGGACAAGGCGATCGACCTGGTCGACGAGGCCGCGTCGCGGCTCCGCATGCAGGTCGATTCGAAGCCCGAGGCGCTGGACGAGATCGACCGCCGCATCATGCAGCTCAAGATCGAGCGCGAGGCGCTGAAGGTCGAGAAGGACGATGCCTCGAAGGACCGGCTCGCCCGGCTCGAGAAGGAACTCTCGAACCTCGAGGAGGAATCGACCGAGCTGACTTCGAAATGGCAGGCCGAGAAGCAGAAGCTCGGGCTTGCCGCCGACCTCAAGAAGCAGCTCGACGAGGCGCGCAACGAACTTGCCATTGCCCAGCGCAAGGGCGAATTCCAGCGCGCCGGCGAACTTGCCTATGGCAAGATCCCGGAACTCGAAAAGCAGCTGAAGCAGGCTGAAGCCAGGGATGGCAAGGCCGGCATGGTCGAAGAAGTGGTCGGCCCCGATCATGTCGCCCATATCGTCTCGCGCTGGACGGGGATCCCGGTCGACAAGATGCTGGAAGGGGAGCGCGACAAGCTGTTGCGCATGGAAGACGAGATCGGCAAGCGCGTCGTCGGCCAGGGCGAGGCGGTGCAGGCAGTGTCGAAAGCCGTGCGCCGTGCGCGCGCCGGCCTTCAGGACCCGAACCGGCCGCTCGGCTCGTTCATGTTCCTCGGGCCGACGGGTGTCGGCAAGACCGAACTGACGAAGGCGCTGGCCAGCTTCCTGTTCGACGACGAGAGCGCGATGGTGCGCATCGACATGTCGGAGTTCATGGAGAAGCATTCGGTCGCCCGGCTGATCGGCGCGCCTCCCGGCTATGTCGGCTACGAGGAAGGCGGCGCGCTGACCGAAGCGATACGGCGCCGGCCCTATCAGGTCGTGCTGTTCGACGAGATCGAGAAGGCACATCCGGACGTCTTCAACGTGCTGCTGCAGGTGCTGGACGACGGCCGGCTGACCGACGGGCAGGGCCGCACGGTCGATTTCCGCAACACGCTGATCATCATGACGTCCAATCTCGGCGGCGAATATCTGGTCAATCTCGGCGAGGACCAGGATGTCGACGTCGTGCGCGACGAGGTGATGAATGTCGTCAGGGCTTCGTTCCGGCCGGAATTCCTCAACCGCATCGACGAGGTGATCCTGTTCCACCGGCTGCGCCGCCAGGATATGGGCCAGATCGTCCAAATCCAGCTCAAGCGCCTGGAAAACCTGCTTGTTGACCGCAAGATATCGCTTTCGCTCGATCAGGAGGCGATCGACTGGCTAGCGGCCAAGGGTTACGACCCGGCCTATGGCGCGCGGCCGCTGAAGCGGGTGATGCAGAAGGAATTGCAGGACCCCCTGGCGGAAAAGATCCTGCTCGGCGAGATCCTCGACGGCTCAACCGTCAAGGTCACCGCTGGGTCCGACCGCTTGAACTTCCGCTCGAAGCCGGCAGTCGTGGCAACCGAAGCGGCCGCCTGAGCTCAAGCCAAGAGCCTGTTCCATCCCGATCGAATCGGGATGGAATTCCTATCTTCAATCTCGACCATGATCCTTTCCGAAAAACCGGCATACCCTTTTGTTACGCCGGCCTTCGGTTCATGGTCCAACATCACTGGCGGGGCGCAGATGACGCTGGACGACTATAACAGCTTCTGCGCCTCGCTGCCTTCGGCGACCCATGTCGTGCAGTGGGGCGGCGCCCATGTCTGGAAGGTCGGCGGCAAGGTCTTCGCGATCGGCGGCTGGAGTGAGGGCAAGGAGCCGTTCGTTACCTTCAAATGCTCCGACATCGCCTATGACGTGCTGAGGGAGCAGCCGGGCCTTCGGCCCGCGCCCTATCTTGCCTCACGCGGCATGAAATGGATCCAGCGCCAGACCGGCGAAAGCATGGATGATGGCGCGCTGAAGGATTACCTGCGCGAAAGCCACCGTCTTGTCGTGCTGAAGCTGACGAAGCAGGCGCGCAAGGAATTGCGGCTCGCTGCCGGTTAATCGGTCAGAAATCCGCCATCTTCATGCCCGGTTCATATTGGAACCTTATCGTTGGCAACTGATTTGCTGGCGAAGGGGTTCGCCTACCACATCGGCCCGAAATCGAGTTTTGATTTTCGCAAAGCACGATGCGGAGATTTAAAGCGTTAGAGCGTCCTTTGCGCGTCGAAAAGACGCGCGGCGCTTTGAAGAGACAATGCCGGCGGCGGCAATTACGGACCGGAGAATTTGGCCATCATGTTGCGCACCATCTTCACCCTTTCAGCGCTTGCTGCCGGGCTGCTGGCGTCGAATGCGATGGCCTCGCCAATAGTGGATACCGCGCCACGGGTGGTTCGTGCCGCCAATGGCGGCGGCATTCTTGTAGCCCAGAACGGCAATCTCGATATCTACTACGATGCCAGGGGAAACCGCGTCATCGTCGATGCGGAGACCGGCAAGGTCATCGCCATCCAGCCGCCGCAGACCAGGCTCGACCGCCGCGCCTTGCGCCGCGAGCGCTTGCGCAACCTGGGACCGGTCGAGGACGACCCCTATTATCTCGACGACCCTGAGGACACGGCGCGGTTCCGCCGCAGGCAGATGGAAGACGAGGGCAGGGTCATCATACCGCCGGCTGACGAGTACGACCCCTATGGCGACAATTCGGTGGAAGCCTTCCCCGAAGCGCCACGGGATGACGGCTACGGCAACGGTTATCCGGAGGCAGCGCAGCCGGTAAAGCCGCGCACCATCGAGCGCCAGCCGCTCAACGAGGCCTCGATCGAGCCGGTCGAGCCGACGGTGCCGAACGAGCAGGCGGCCTTACCGCCAGACACAGCCCCGCCGCCAAGCACTGGCGGCAAGACGGCGGTCGACCCGTCGCTTGCGCTCGGCGCCCGCGAGGACGTGGCGGCACTGCAGGTGCTGCTCGACCGTGCCGGTGCATCGCCCGGCGTCATCGACGGACGCTTCGGCTCGAATGTCGACAAGGCACTCGCCGCCTATAACGAAATCACCGGCAGCAATCTGAAATCGACCGACGCGGTCGGTATCCAGGCGGCCCTGGCGCAATCCGGTGGCGATGCCTTCGCCTCCTACACGATCACGCCCGAGGATGCGGCCGGCCCCTATGTCGCCTCGATACCGGAGGACTACAGCCAAAAGGCCCAGCTCGATCGGATGGGCTACACGTCGGTACCCGAAGCGCTGGCCGAGCGCTTCCATATGGATGAAACCTATCTGAACAAGCTCAATCCGGACGCCAATTTCAATCGTCCGGGCACCATCATCAAGGTCGCCAATTTCGGCAGGCTGGTGGCGACGCCGGTGGCGCGCATCATCGCCGACAAGTCCAATAAGCAGGTCCGCGCCTATGATGCTGCGGGCAAGCTGGTCGCAGCCTATCCGGCGACTATCGGCTCGTCCGACACGCCGTCGCCGTCCGGCACGCATGCGGTGTCGCGTGTCGCATTGGACCCGAACTACACCTACAACCCGAACATCAATTTCAAGCAGGGCGAAAACGACAGGATCCTGACCATCCCGCCGGGGCCGAACGGCCCGGTCGGCTCGGTCTGGATTGCGCTGGACAAGCCGACCTACGGCATTCACGGCACGCCGGATCCGTCCAAGATCGGCAAGACCGAAAGCCATGGCTGCGTGCGGCTGACCAATTGGGACGCGCGCGAGCTTGCCAAGATCGTGACGCCCGGCGTTATCGTGGAGTTCGTCGACTAAAGCGCAACGCCTTCGCCCGAATCACCCGATGACCTTGCGCAGCAGTGGCGCGCGCAGCGCTGCGGCATAGATCAGCTGCACCACCAGGATGAAGCCGACGCTGAGCAACGGGCTGATCAGGCAGAGTGCAGCGCCGACGGCCCACAGGATCTGTGCCTTGACGATGCGCAGATAGACCGTTCGGGTGGTCTCCGCGTCGACACCTTCGGCCAGAAATCCGTTTTTGTCCGCGTAGCGCCAACTGGCGAGCAGCGTCAGTCCGAGCATCAAAAGATTGAACCAGTACACGAGCACCGCAGTCCTGAATTCGAGGAAGTCGGCGAGAAGGTCGGTCGAGAACGGCAGCAAGGCGATGAAGCCGAGGAAACAGAGGTTCAGCGTGGCAAGCCGCCGGTCGGATTTTGCAATCAGCCCGTGTTGCGCCTGCTGGCCGAACCAGAAGATGGTCAGCGTCAGGAAGCTGAGCGCATAGGTCAGGAAGCGCGGCGCCAGTGCTGTGATCGCTGTGATCAACTCGCGTTCGGAATGCACCGTTTCATGCGCCGGCACCCTGATCTCGAGAACGATCAGGGTGAGCGCGATGGCGAACACGCCGTCGGTGATGCCGACGACGCGCCCGCGTCCTTCCGCCGAGGGTTCGAGCGGTCGTTTCATGCGGTATTTCCCCCTTGCCTGTAGCGCTGCGAGAAGCTTAGCACGGCACTTGCCGTTTGCACCCTGAGCGGCGTGATCCTGCCTGTGTGGCCAGGTTGGGCCTGGTTTCAACGAGAACAGCGTGCTGGCCGGTTGTCGCCGGCGCGCCGGCGATCTAGGTAAGGCGGCATGCACACGCCAACCAAAGTCGGTACCGGCGCCGTTCCCCTGACCGGCTCACTTCCCGCCGATACGTTCTGTCCGCAGGCGCAGCGGCGGTTCGTGCTGATCGCCGCGATCCTGGCTTCTGCGCTCGGCTTCATCGACGGGTCGGTCCTGGCCATTGCGACGCCGGCGATCCGCGTCGACCTCGGCGCCAGCCTCGCCGAGGCACAATGGATTTCCAATGCCTACGCATTGACACTCTCAGCCCTCATTCTCGTCGGCGGCGCCGCCGGCGATCGCTTCGGCCTGCGCCACTCCTTCGTCGCCGGCATCGTCCTGTTCATTGCCGCCTCGCTTGCCTGCGCGCTGGCGCCTAACCCGACGGTGCTTATTGCGTTTCGGGCTATCCAGGGTGTCGGAGCGGCCATCATGGTGCCGGGCAGCCTGGCCATTATCGCCAAAGCCTATCCGAAAAAGGAACGCGGCCGGGCGATCGGCATCTGGGCCGCAGCATCAGCACTGACGACGGCGCTCGGCCCGGTGCTGGGCGGCTTCGTGCTGTCGGCGTTCGGCGACGGCATCTGGCGGGCGATCTTCGCCATCAATCTGCCGCTCGGCCTTATCTCGGTCTATCTTCTGCTGGCCAAGGTCCCTGCCGACGCGCCGGCGGAAAAGCGCGGCCTCGATCTCGGCGGCGCTGCACTCGCCATATTGGCGTTCGGAGCTCTCGCTTACGGTCTGACCTCGATGAGCGGCGACGGGGAGGGGCTGATGTCCGGCCCGAGTATTGCCGCCGGTGCGGTTTTGCTCGTCGTGTTCATCGTCTTCGAGCGCCGGCGGCGCGAGCCGATGATCGAGCTGTCGTTGTTTCGAATCGGCGCGTTCGCGGGCGCCAATGTGGCGACCTTCTTCCTTTATTTCGCGCTGTCGGCCAATCTGTTCTATCTGCCGATGCTCATGATCGCCGGATGGGGGCTGAGCGCGGCCGAGGTCGGTTTCATCTTCCTGCCGCTGTCGGCATTGATCGCAGTGTTGTCCGGACCGGTCGGCCAGTGGTCCGACCGCATCGGGCCTCGCTTTCCGATCGCCAGCGGCAGTCTGGTTGTGGCTCTTGCCTTTGCCGGACTTGCCTTGCTGGCCTATTGGGGCATCCACAATTTCTGGATCGGGGTATTCCCGCTGATGGCTCTGATGGGGTTCGGCATGGCGCTGGTGGTATCGCCGCTGTCTACCGCCGTCATGAGGGGGGTCGAGGACAAGGATACGGGTGCGGCCTCGGGCATCAACAACGCCGTCTCGCGCATCGGCGGCCTGATTGCCGTGGCGGCGATGGGATCGCTGGCGGCCTGGGTCTATGCTGGCGTGCTCGGCACCGCTGCCGGCTCCGGCATTCCGGGTTTCGGCGAACCGCCGCCAGCCGGCCTGGCGCCCGGCCTCGATGCGGCACGACTTGCCGCCAGCGACGCGGCATTCGCCGCCGTTGCCGCGGTGACCGCGCTGCTTTGCCTGTTTTCGGCAATCACCGCGTGGACGACGGTTTCCGGCGAGCGGCTGCCATGGGCGCGCGACACGGCGAATCAGCACGGCTGACGCCGAAAAACGTCGGCTCAGCCTTCGATCTTGGCGCTCGCGACCTTCAACTGATTGCTGTCTTCCTGCTTGAGCAGGTCGTCGATGCGTTCGCGCTCGCGCTTGAAGGCGACGAGGTCGTCGCCCTTCAGCGTCTTACCGACCGGTAGGCGGACGCGCATCGAATCGACCTTTGTGCCGTTGACGATCAGTTCGTAATGAAGATGTGGACCGGTGGAGAGGCCGGTTGAGCCGAGATAGCCGATAACCTGACCCTGGCGAACGCGAACACCCGGCTCGATGCCTTTGGCAAAGGCGCTCTGGTGATTGTAGGACGTCTCGTAGCCATTGGCGTGACGCAAGATGATCTGCTTGCCATAGCCACCGGCCCAGCCGGCTTTTTCGACGACGCCGTTGCCCGCGGCAATGATCGGCGATCCCACGGGAGCTGCCCAGTCGGTGCCGGTGTGCATTTTCACATACCCCAAAATGGGGTGACGCCTGGCACCGAACCCGGACGTAAACCGGCCATTGGGCAAGGGATTGCGCAGCAGAAACTGCTCGGCGCTGCTGCCGTTTTCGTCGAAGTAGTCGGTGCTGCCGTCCTGCATCTGGAAACGGTAGAAATTTCGCGTCGTGCCGCCGAAAGTCGCGGAGACGTAAAGCAGCTCGGATTCGTCAGACGCCTGGTCGTCGCCATCGGGCTGCGAGAACAGCACCTCAATGCGGTCCGTGGGATTGAGGCGCGACTGAAAGTCGACACCGGATGCCAGCA